>CALEPV010000042.1 GCA_937910905.1 uncultured Prevotellaceae bacterium | reverse complement strand
ACCATCGCTTCTTCTGCGGTGGAAAGCTGCCCAGAAACAGCACCCGCGCATTCTCTGGCAGGAATGGCTCCAGCGGATGGCGCTCTATTGGTATTACTGTGTTACTGTTCATCTTGCATCATATATTCAATAACGTTTTATGTGCCATATTTATTTCTTGGCACTTGCTTCCTCCATCATCGCTTTGAACTGCTCTTCCGTGATGTCCTCTAGCATATTTCGTGTTACTTCTTACTGCACTCGCAAAAGTACAAATAAGTATTGGAAGGGCAACAAAATAATGACTTGAGTTTTTGCAGGTGCATGTGATGGCTGGTGAGAGGGAGAAGGGATATGTTGTTGCTCTTATATTATGAATGTTGCAATTCTAATATCACTAATATCACAAACGTGCTTAATGTGTTGTAGAATAGGAAGATAGCGGCGTGCAAATGGGCGTGTAAATGCGTGTAATAGTGATATTATTTTGGCAAAAATGGCAAAAGTTCGATTGAAAGACATGGTGTGATGGTGTCGAAGTATAGGGGTTGTTTTGTGGTAGGGCGCTTATCATCGCGTCGATGGGTGCTCATCACCGCGGTGTCGAAGGCTTTACACCGCGGTGTTGAGGTGCTGCACCGCGGTGTAGGAGGTGCTGCGACGCGGTGTTGAGGGTAGTGGAGCGTGGTGCAAGCTGTAAGGGGGATTTTGCAGGCGAGCCGCCTGCGGTCCCAGGGGCGAAATGCAGGCGAGCCGCCTGCGGTCCCAGAGGTGAAATGCAGGCGAGCCGCCTGCGGTCCCAGTAAGCAGACAAGTGTTGAGATGTTGCCTGAAAAGTGGGTTGTGGAGGTATGACTTTTGCCGCTTTTGGCAAAATAATATCACTATTACACGCATTTACACGCCCATTTGCACGTCGCTATCTATCTGTTATCCAGAACGTTGTCGCGGCTTGTGATATTAGTGATATTAGATTCTGCAAATTCATAGTAAGCTCTGTAGTATATATGTTAGTACTCGCTTTTGTGCCTCCCCTTTTTGATAATTTGCCCAAATCATATAGCTTTGCAGCCGAATTGAACTGCAAGACACAGTAGGGTTATGACGGATATGAATCATAGTATCTTGAGATATAGCACAATGGCTATACTGGTGGCAATGGTGCCCTTGCTGACTATTTCGGGCCAGACGAATTTGTATGAGAGTGGTAAGCGCGCTTTCGATGGCGGAGACTATGCAGCAGCGGCTGGGCACTTCGGCGTAGACATACGAAATGTGAAGCTGACTGGCGACACCATTTCGATAGCCTTTGCCGACGAACTTAATCTCATGGCGTCGGCATTGTATAGGCAGGGAAAGGCTGATGAGGCCGTTGGCTATGGCCTAAGGGCCTTGCATCTGTATGAGGCGTTATTCGGACAGGCATCGGAGGACTATGCCATGCAATGTGTGAACCTGGCTACATACTATTATGATATGGGCGAGTACGGCGAGAGTATAAGCTATGAAAACTTTGCCATACGATCCTATGACAGGCAGGGAGTAAACTATTTTGCAGAGAAAGGACAAGAGCGACTTACGGTGATGTACGAGGAAGCTGCTGCCGCAGGTATAGATGTCAGGATGGGCTTTAATCCGCATATACAGATGTCTGAGGTCTTCGACACCGACATACAGCGGCAGTGGAGTAGCGGCACGGATCTGAGTTATGTGCGGCAATGCAGGGCGAGGGTGGACAGGCTGTATGATAGCGGCGACAGCACATCGCTGAACTATTTCCATGCTGTGGACTCGCTGGCGATGGCTTATATCGCTGTTCGCGAGGCTCCGAGGGCTGCTTCGTGGGTGGAGTATTGGGGAGCAAGGAAGAACGAGCTGTGCGGAGACCGCAGCGTGGAGACCATGCGCACCTACTACATCTATGCGCTGGCTGCCTTCCATTCCAATGATATACCTGAAGCGGAGGATCGAGCTTCGACTGTGATAAACGTGCTCGACGAGCTGACGGAGCGCGACGATGATACCTATCTGAATGCCCTGATGCTGCGATGCTCATGCTATCTGCACATGGGCATACTAGGTTCGGTGAGGACGGAGATGCCGCGTCTGCTGTCTTTCGCCGAAAGCGCATTCGGACGCGACAGCAGGCAGTACGATGCCGCCAGATTCCTCTGCGCGCAATGCCAGTACAGGCTGGACAACGGAGCGGCAAACGATGAGGTGCTGGACAGGATGCGGGAGTGCGTCAGCTGGCGTACAAAGAACTATGGTGCAGGTCATCCGGATGCCGTCAACGCGCTGCTGGCGCTGGCCCACTTCCTGACGCATGACGCGGACGCTTCGCGTCGGGCGGCACATCTGGCAGAGGCAGAGCAGCTATACTCACGGTTCTATGAGCTGCAGGTGGACAATGTGAAGACCAATTTTCTCGGCATGACCATCGATGAGCAGAAGAACTATTGGGACTACTTCTCGCACTACTATCTGGAGCTCATACCGCAATGTGCGATAGACCGCGTGAAGGCTGGGCAGACAGCGCAGGCTCCATCGGCCGTGACCTACAATGCCGCTCTGTTCGGCAAGGGCATCCTGCTGAACTCGGAGGTGCTGATGCGCCGTGCGCTGACAGAGATGCACGATGCCGCCAACACACAGCTCTACAACGAGATACAGACCGCCCGCCAGCAGCTGTTGCAGCAATTGGCATTGCCTGCGAGCCAGCGTAGCGTGAGTGTGGACGGACTGCGTAGCACCATTGAGCGCAAGCAGAAGACGCTGGCTGCGAGGATAAGTGCATTCGGTAGCTATACGGATGAGCTGGCAGTCGACTGGAAGGCTGTGCAACGGCGGCTCCGACAGACGGATGCGGCTGTCGAGTTCGTGAACGTCAAGCGGAACAGACAGGAATACACTTATGTGGAGCAGCAAGGCCAGATGTATCAGGTCCCATCTGGGACATACACCGAGGACCAGTACGCAGCAGTAGTCATAACAAAGAACTGCTCTGCGCCCACGCTGCTGCCGCTGTTCGATCTGAACGGTATCGGTCAGCTGATAGTGAACGGAAACCTGCGCGACAGCTATCTGAGTGAACGGCTGTGGAAACCCATCATCGAGCTGGTGGGTGCTGGTGTTACCGACATCTGGTTCTCGCCAGCAGGGGTGCTGCACAGTATGCCTGTGGAGTCGCTGCACGACTGGATAGGCCAGGGCTATGTCGCCGACCGCGTGCGGCTGCACCGATTGTCGACAACGCGCAGTTTGGCTGTGCAGGCTCGCGACAGCGGGAAAGGCGGCACGATATATGGCGGTCTGTTCTACGATGCCAGCCTTGATGATACTGCCGCAGCTGCTGCTCAGCAGGCATCAACAGTCCGCGGCGCTGGTGGAGGGCTGCCATATCTGGAAGGTACCGAGATAGAAGCCGACCAGCTGTACAACATGATGCGTGCCAACATGCAGTCAGGTGCAAGTGTAAGCCTGCTGAAGGGTGCAGAAGGTACGGAGACGTCCTTCAAGGCTCTTGCCGGACGGGGCAACAGAATCCTGCACATCGGTACTCACGGTTTCTACAGTCCTGCGCAGCAACGGGCTGCCGAGGATCGCGACCTGTCGATGATACGCAGCGGCCTCTATATGGCTGGAGCCGACTATGGTATGCAAGCTGATGATGCCGCAGCTGGCGCAGACGATGGCGTGCTGACAGCCGAGGAGATAGCCGCTGTGGACCTCCGTGGTCTCGATATGGTGTCGCTCTCGGCTTGCGAAACGGCGCTGGGCGACATCAGCGGCGAAGGTGTGTTTGGCCTCCAGCGTGGATTCAAGAAGGCTGGTGCTGGAAGCATACTCATGTCACTCTGGAAGGTGGACGATGAAGCTACCTGCCTGCTGATGACTGAGTTCTACAAGCATTGGCTATCCGAAGGCTGCACAAAGTATGCAGCCCTCGAACTGGCCAAACGTGCAGTACGCTCCCACACCGACAGGGGATGGGACAACCCGCGTTATTGGGCTGCCTTCATACTGCTGGACGGTATAGACTAGAGCCGCCTATCTCTTCTGTGCGATGCACTCAATCTCCACCAGTGCTCCCTTTGGTACCGACTTCACGGCAAAGGCACTGCGGGCAGGGTAGGGTTCTGTGAAGAACTCGGCATAGACCTCGTTCATCTCAGCGAAGTCGGCGATGTCGGCCAGCAGTACGGTGGTCTTCACGACATCCTTCATGTCGGCACCTGCTGCCTTCAGGATCTCCTGCGCATTGGTCAGCGCCTGGCGCGTCTGTGCCTTGATGCCCTCCGGGAATGTCCCCGTAGCTGGATTGATAGGCAGTTGTCCACTGGCGAACACCAGTCCGCCCACCTCAATCGCCTGGCTGTACGGCCCGATAGCCGCCGGAGCCTTCTCTGTCTTGATTGCGTTCATACGTTTTGGGTCTGTTGATATAGAATTATATGATGTTATGCGCTCCTGCGTGTCTTGCAAGATTAGTCCTCATGCAGGGAAAACAGGAACTGTTGGTCGGAGTGGGTGCAGCCAACGATGCCGAAGCGAACGAGGCGAGCTAGAAGGGTGATGACCTTGGGGCGGGGGAGGGAGGAGCGGCGCACAATCTGGTTGAGGGTGAGCGGCTGATTGCGTAGAATGTCGAGTATACAACGTACTGCATCGGTATAGGCCATAGTTGTGCCCTTGGTGTTCTGTGCATCGCGCCAGATGGCGAGGTGTACGGGCGAGGCTACTATATTCTCGTCGGCAATGCGGATATATGCGCGAGGCCGGTCGTTCTCGTCGAGGGCGCATACGGGGCGCTTCTCGGAAGGTGGTACGGTCGCTACGACAATGGTGTGACGGCCAACGTGGTAGGTGTCGAACTTGATGCTGGCTTCAGGCCGGCAATAGCGATAGGCTGCCTGGTGCATCATGTAGATCTCCTCCTCAGAACGTACACCCGACATCTGGCCGTCATCGCGCACACCTATCAGGAGCCGGCCACCGTCGGTATTGGCAAACGCTGATACCGACTTGGCCAGCTTCCGAGCGTCGGACACTCGGTACTTGAAGTCCTGCTGTTGGTGTTCGCCCTCGTTGATGAGGCTTTGGAGATAGTGCTTGTCGTCCATCGCTGTGTTCTCCCCTCACAGCTGGTGCTACTTGAGCGTCAGCTGTAGCATCACGAAGGAGTAGGGGGCCAGCTCCAGCTTCATGCTCTTGGATGCACGTATGGTCTCTACGGCGGGCGCTATGGGATGCTGGTCGTAGTTGTTCTCATCGTCGGGCTGTCCGGCCAGAGTGGTCTTGGTTGCGTTCTTGGGAAGGCCCTTGAAGCGTGACAGGTCGATGCTGGCTGTCTTGGCGTCGGCACTGGCGTTGCATACCTTCACGTAGAGTGTGCGAGTCTTGGTGTTGAGTATCACGGACTGCTCCTGCAGGTTGGTGGCATCTGATATTGTCACGCAGTCGCCGTAGTAGTACTGGCCGCTGGACAGACCGAACATCTGCTGAACGTAGTAGCTGCAAGCCAGGTAGGTGCGCTCGTTGTCGAAGTAGATGAGGTCGGGGTTCCAGTTGGTGGCATCGCGCTTGGCGAAGAGCGGTGCGTAGCTGGTCATAGCCACCACGTCGCCGTTGCGCTCTACGTGCAGCAGGTACAGCGCTTCTGCCAGAGCGTCAATCAGCTTCTTGTCCTTGGCGGCGTACTCACCGAGGTAGACCTTCGTCTGGCGTCCGCGAGGATAGCTGTCATACTGGCGGCTTGTGAGGAAGTAGTCGCGCTGCTCGTAGTAGTGCTCATCGAGGATTGGCAAGCCAATCTCCTCTGCCAGCTTCCAGCCGTTGTCGAAGTCGGGGTTGCCGGGGTGTGAACCAGGACCGGCTGTACCCACGATGATGATTTCGGGGTGAGCGGCAGTGATGCGTTCGTACATATACTTGAAGCATTCAGCAAACTCTGGAGTGATCTTCTCCTCGTTGCCTATGCCGAGGTATTTCAGGTTGAACGAGGCCGGATGGCCGGCATCGGCACGCAGCTTGGCCCATCGTGATGTGGCGGGGTCGCCATTGGCCCACTCAATGAGGTCTAGCGCATCCTGTACCCACTCGTCCATCTGCGACATCGGCACTACGTCCTGGGCCTGATTCCTCATGCTCCAACCGCCGTTGGTGCCCTGACAGCTCACGCCGCACGGCAGGATGGGCAGCGGCTGCATATTGATGTCCTCGCACAGCTGGAAGTACTCATAGTAGCCAAGGCCCATAGACTGGTTGTAGCCCCATGTGTTCTTCAGCTGCTGACGCTGGTAGCGTGGACCTACGGTGTTCTTCCAGCGGTATGTGGCCCAGAATCCGTCGCCACCACCGTGCACCACGCAACCGCCGGGGAAGCGCATGAACTTCGGATGCAGGTCGGCCAGAGCCTGTACCATATCTCGACGTAGGCCGTGACCCTTGTAGGTGTCCTGCGGCATGAGCGACAGCATATCGACGTCCATGTCGCCCACGGTCAGTGACAGTATCTGCAGCGCAGCATGTGCACAACTCTCGGTAGGAGTGAGTACAGCATGGTATTCGCTCCAGCTGGAACCGTTGATGCTCAGCGTGTCCTCGGCCAGCAGCTTGGGCGACTTGCCCCAGCCCTGTGGTTCAACCAGAGCCACTCGCACTGTGGCTGTCTGTCCGGCTGTCAATGGACGTGCGAACATAGAGAAGTCATACTTCGCACCGCCCGTCACTACTATGCCGCTGAAGCCATCGTTCTGAATGCCGAAGCCTGTCCAGCCATCGTAGTCGTAGTAGTGTCCCACACGCTCTGTGTGCAATCGCATGTAAGTGGGGTTGTTGGTGTGCAGCGGTGCGTCCATGCGTGCTTCTATCCAACCCAGTGAGTGGCCAGGACGGATAACCTTCCACGCTGTGGCTGGTCCCCAGCCGTCGCGCTCGTTGGCGTTGAACGGCTTAATTATCGTAGGCATCCAGTAGGATGAATGTGGCCCAGTAGCGTGGCTCGGTCTTGCCGGCTGCGCGCAGGTCGCGCTGTGCGCGTACCAGCGCCTCTCGCTTGGATGCGCCGTCCATTAGGTAGGTGTAGAAACCCACCATCATGTCAGCTGTAGACTCGTCGTAGACGGGCTTTAGGCTCATCAGTAGGGTGTGAACGCCGGCGTTCTTGAATCCGCGTTGCAGACCAAACACGCCGTCGCCGCCCAGCTTGCCCAAGCCCGTCTCGCAGGCCGACAGCACAGCCAGGTCGCATAGGCGCAGGTTCATGGCGGCAATGTCTGCTGCCGTGACTATGCCGGCACCGGCTTCATCGACATTGGCTCCGGCAAAGGCCAGCAGGCTGTTGGTCATCGACTGCGATTCGGATGCGGAGTGCACCTCGGTGTACATGCCGTGTGTAGCTATATGCAGCAGATTGACCTGCGTGTCCGACAGCGCGAGAAAAGCTTCTCGGCTGGCTTCTGTGTCGCGGAACTGTAGTGCTTTGGTCACGCCGTGCTGTCGCAGGATGGACAGTATGTCGTTTATCTCACGCTGTGTATTCTCCAGATTGGCGAAGCCGCCACTGCCTGCACTGCCACGCAGTGCTGCTACGGCTTGTCGCGTGCCATCGGAGTGGGTGGATAGCTCGTCGTAGCTGATGTCGCCAAAGATGGCAGCCTTGGCCAGCTTGCCGTGTTTGTGGCTGTAGCATAGCTCCTTGGTCGATGACAGACGGTATACTTCCTTGCTCTCCGACAGCTGCGTGCCTCGGTACTGTAGGTACTCAATGGCTATGCGGTTCAGCGCTCCGTCGGCTGAGAAGAACACGCGCCTGCTGCTGCCGAGGTACTGCTCCAGTGGGCCCCAAATGGCATTCCCTGCATCGGGCGTGGAGAATATGTCGGCCTCCTGCTCGAGCTGCCTCAGTTCCTTGAGTGAGCAGATGGTTACGGTGGCTGGCTGGGCCATGCGGTTTGTTAGCGCAAGGGCTATCAGGTACTTGTCGGAATCGAGAGCGCCTCTGCCGATACATGCGAACTCGATGGCTACATCATCCTTGCGCAGTGCGTGTTGCACATCTTGCCAGGTGTATGATATATAATTGGTGAAGTCGGCCAGCTCAGCACAGCCGCGATACAGCTCGAGCAATAAGGCTTGGTTCTGACGCGTGAGCTCCAGAATCTTGTCCAAGTCGGCTTCCGACGACAGCGAGGCTCGCAGCCGGTCTATCTCAGTTTCGTTGGCTTTCGACTGCGCGTATATGCGCTTCAAGTTGTTATCGGGCTGCGCATTCAGCACTTTCTCGAACTCAATGGACGAGTTCAGCAATATGCCTTTGGCCAGCAACTGGGCATCGTAGGCGGTGGCTGAGTATGCTGAGCGCAGGCCGAAACTGTCGCGCGGCAGCTCCAGCAGCAGCTCCATCAGCTCTTCGATGTTCGACTTGTCCTCATTCCAGATAAGCATACGGTCGTTCTCTGCTTTCAGCCGGAACTCGTCGCGCAGGGCTTCTCGTGCAGCTGTCACATATTGTTGGTAGTAGTCGAGGCTGGTTGCGTACTCCTCCTTCATGGCGTAGCATCCTCCCAGAGTGGCAAGAGAGTGAGCATAGACACGCTGTCCCAGGTAGGTACGTGTCAGCTCCAATCCTTCCAGCTCCTCGGCGATGATGGTGTCAATCCTGGCTATACGAGCTTCGCGCGATGCTTCGTACCGCATGTCTACCTCCTCGTTCATGCCTGCCATAATGTAGCACGTCTGCAGCGATGCTGCAGCTTCAGTATAGTCACTGCTCATGCCCCGTGCATCAAAGATTGCCATAGCCTGAAGGTGGTGTTCTATGGAAGGTGTGAAGTCGTGACCGTATTTTTCAGCCTTGGCCAAGCGCAGTATGGCCTTGGGGTATTCCTCGTCGGTGGTGTCGTTCTGCTCGTAGTGGGCCACCAGCTGACGATAGTAGTTGCAGGCTGATGTGTAGTCCTTCTGCGCACTGTAGGCATTGCCAATGCCCTTCAGACAGATGACGGCGTTGCGTGCCACTTGGTCGGATGGGTGCGACTTGTAGTAGCTGTATGCTGTGCTATAGGCTTCGATAGCCTGCAGATAGTGCTTGGCTATGAAGTGCATCTGCCCTTCCTGTGTGCACAGGTCGGCGTATGTCTGGCTCTCACCGCCAATCGACAGCTGCAGCGCAGCCGCCATCTGCATGTACTCTCCAGCGGTGGCAAAGTCGCGCTGGTCCAACCCCATGAACGAAGCATACTGCGAGTATACCTTGACCTTCATCTCGTCGTCCATCTCCATGTTGAGCAGGCGCAGGAAACAGTCGCGGGCCATTGCACTGTTGCCTACACCGCGATAGTACAGAGCCCGCTCCATCATACACTTCGGCTCGTCGCAAGGCTTCTCCAGCTCGTGTCGGTTGTGTTCCTCCTCCAGTGCCATGATGCGCATTATGTTCTGCTGGTCCTGAGCGTCGCTGTAGATCTGGCTCAGCCCTGTGATGAGGAACTCGTAGACCTCTCCGTGCTTCTCCACCAGTGGCAGGGCACGTTCCCATGCTACTGCTGCATTGGTCTTGTCGTCGGTGAAGTAGTAGTAGCGTCCCAGGTTAGTGAGGTACAGGCCCAGGTTAGGGTGTGCCGATGGCAGCTTGTCGCACAGAGCAATCACCTGCTTCTGCAGATTGAGCGCCTGCTGAAAATCCTGCTCCATCATGTAGGTTAGGGCATAGTTGTTCAGCGATGTAATGTAGTCTTCGCTGACCTCGCCGAGCAACTGGCGCCGTATCTGCATTGCTGCACGTGTGCATTCGCGGCCCTCGGCGAACTGGCCGGCCTCCAGTAGCTCGCGTCCTCGCTGATGCAGACTGTCAGCTTGTTGTACGGTCTGTGCCTCAATGCCGAGACTGAGTAGCAGCGATAGGAGTGCTGTGATGATGCTTGTTTTTTTCATGTGGCTATTCTGTTTCTTTTGTTGCTTCACCAGCGAGGCGCTGGTCGCGCTGCTGTAGGATCTGCTCGACCCACTGGTGGTCGTGTTGCAGCTGCCTGAGTGTGGCTTTGGCTGCTTGCTGCTGTGCTTCTTTCTTGGTGTAGCCGCGACCGAGCTGGCCGTGGAGCTTCTCGAGCCGGGTACGGAATGTGAACACTGGGGTGGCGGGGTTCTCGCTTTGTTGGTCTACCTGCTGGAAGGCGAGTACTACTTTGCGCTTCTGTGTCCACTCCAAGAGCTTGGACTTGAAGTTGACTACGCTGGCTGCGACTCTGTCGATGTTGAGGTATTTGCCGAGTATGCGCTTCTCGATGAATGTGATGCAGTGGCTCCAGCCGCGGTCGAGATAAATGGCTCCTACGAGGGCTTCGAAGGCGTTGCCAGCGAGATGGCTGTTGTGGCTTTGCCTTTGGGTGCTGTGGTGGATGAGTGGGGTGAGCCGGATGTCGTTGGCGAGGGTGTCGAGTGTCTCGCGCTGGACGAGCTTGCTGCGGGTGTTGGTGAGGAATCCTTCGTCTTGGTGGGGGTAGTGTTTGAACACGATGTGACCTACGCAGGCATTGAGTATGGCGTCGCCCAGGAACTCGAGACGCTCGTTGTTGCCGAGCTTGTGATGGGGGGTGTGGCTGGACTTGTGCTGCAGTGCTTGCTTGTAGAGGGGGAGGTGGTGTGGGTAGAAGCCGAGTATGTGGTAGAGAGACGAGCGAAGCTCCCTCTCTCTTAGGAAAGGGAGCTTCATGCGGTCTATCAGGTTCTGTATGTGGTAGGACACTGACATTTGGCTCTATTATGCGTTCTGGTACTTCTTGAAGATAACGCATGCGTTGTGTCCGCCAAAGCCGAAGGTGTTGCTGAGTGCGGCACGGACGGTGCGATGCTGGGCTTTGTTGAACGTGAAGTTGAGGTTGTAGTCGATCTCGGGATCTTGGTCGTCGTCGGCATGGTTGATGGTGGGTGGCACGATATCGTTCTTCACGGCGAGCACGCTGATGAGGGCTTCTACGGCACCAGCGGCTCCGAGCAGGTGACCGGTCATGGACTTGGTGGAGCTGATGTTGAGCTGGTATGCGTGCTGGCCGAACACTGCCTGGATGGCTTTCACCTCTGAGATGTCGCCAACGTGGGTTGAGGTGCCATGGACGTTGATGTAGTCGATATCGTCTGGCTGCAGGCGGGCATCTTCGAGGGCGTTCTTCATCACGAGAATGGCTCCGAGGCCTTCTGGGTGTGAGGCTGTGATGTGGTGGGCATCGGCACTCATGCCTTCGCCTACCATCTCGGCATAGATCTTAGCGCCTCGCGCCTTGGCGTGCTCAAGCTCTTCGAGTATCAGACAGCCGGAGCCTTCGGCCATGATGAATCCGTCGCGGCTGGCGCTGAATGGACGGCTGGCAGCTTCGGGCTGGTCGTTGCGGGTGGAAAGAGCCTTCATAGCGTTGAAGCCGCCTACACCAGCGGCGGTGATGGCGGCCTCAGCGCCACCGCTCACGATGACATCAGCCTTGCCCAGACGAATCAGGTTGAAGGCATCGGCCAAGGCGTGCGAGCTGGATGCGCAAGCAGATGTGGTGACGTAGTTGGGTCCGTGGAAGCCGTACTTGATGCTGATGTGACCCACAGCGATGTCGGCAATCATCTTAGGGATGAAGAACGGGCTGAACTTGGGACCCAGCTGCTCGCCAGTGCGCCCATAGGCTTCAACCTCGTCCTCGAAGCTTTTGATGCCTCCGATGCCGACGCCGTAGACTACGCCTACGCGGTCCTTGTTGACCTGCTCCAGGTTAAGGCCGCTGTCGTCGACGGCCTGGATTGCTGTTGCGATAGCGTACTGGCTGTAGAGGTCCATCTTTCGAGCCTCCTTTCGGTCTATGCCATACAGCTCGCCGTTGAATCCCTTGACCTCGCATGCGAACTGTGTCTTGAATTTCTCAGTGTTGAATTTGGTGATGGGGGCAGCTCCACTTTTGCCCTCCACAAGTGCGTTCCAAGTCTCTTCAACGGTGTTGCCCAAAGGGGTTACTGCTCCAAGACCTGTAACAACGACTCTTTTCAATTCCATATATAGTATATAATGTATCTTCTATTGTAGGGTGTAAAAAAGATAGCTCACCCCCTGCTTCTCCCCAAGGGAGGTACAGGGGGTGGGCTTTAGATGTTTTACTGGTGAGCCTGAATGTAGTCAATGGCATCCTTCACAGTGGTGATTTTCTCAGCATCCTCGTCTGGGATGCTAACGCCAAATTGCTGCTCAAACTGCATGATCAGCTCTACTGTATCAAGGCTGTCAGCACCGAGGTCGCCGGTGAAGCTCTTCTCAGGTGTTACTTCTGCTGCGTCAACGCCGAGCTGCTCAACGATGACATCTACTACTTTGCTCTCTAGTTCAGACATAATTGTACTTTGTTTAATGTTATTACTTATTCTAATCCTTCGTGTTTTCAGGGTGCAAAGGTCGTACATTTTCTCCTAACTGCCAAACAATAGTCGTATAAAGTGTAATTTCTTGCACAGAATGGATCCTTGTGTGCAATTATAATGATCTGCTCACCGCGTTTTGCTCATAAATATTCGCGACGCAGGGGGTAGTTGCCCCGCAGCTGCTCGAAGTGTGCAGGGTGCTGTTTCAGTGCCTGACTGTCGCGACGAGGGTCGTAGAGAGCCAATGCGATGTCGTTGGGATCAATATCGGCATGGGTCAGGGGGGGTGGTTCAATCTGATAGGTCATAGGTTGTCCCAGATGGCGGCAGATGGCCTCGACGCACATCCGTGAGGCATTGGCCTTGCCGTCGGCGCTGTAGCCGGCTATGTGGGGCGTGGCTATATAGGCGCGTTCCAGCAGCTGGCTGTTGATGTGCGGCTCGTTCTCCCATGTGTCGATGATGGCAGAGCTGACGGCTCCGCTATCCATTGCCTTAAGCAGAGCCGCTTCGTCGGCCACGCCGCCACGTGCTGCATTGATCAGTACGCATGGCTTGGCCAGCTGGTTGAGGAATGTTTGGTCGGCCAGATGGTGGGTGGCGTGTCGGCCCTCACGGGTCAGCGGCACGTGGAATGTCAGCACATCGGCTTCGGCTTGCAGCTGCTCTATCGGGCTCCACTCGAAGCCGGCAGGGGCAGGTGTGCATGCTTCGGCCAGTGGCGGGTCGTTGAGCAGGATGCGTTGCAGACCCAGGTCGCGCTGCAGCCATTGCAGTACGGCACGCCCCACATGGCCCACGCCAACGATGCCCACTGTGGTCTGTGACAGGTCGAGGCCGCGTTCGCGCTGCAGTAGCAGCAGGCATGAATGTACGTACTGTGCCACGCTCTCGGCGTTGCATCCCGGGCAGTTGTGCCACTCAATGCCAGCCTCGTGCATATAGGCGGTGTCAATGTGGTCGTAGCCGATGGTTGCCGTGAGCACCAGGCGGACGCTGCTGCCGGCAAGCAGGTTGCGGTCGCAGCGTGTGCGTGTGCGCACCACCAGGATGTCGGCATCGTGGACATCGGCAGTGGTGATGCTTGCTCCTGGCAGGACTACTACCTCGTCGGCCAGCTGCTGTAGCGACGGCAGTATGTATGGTATCTTGTCATCGAGAACTATCTTCATGATGCAATGTGGCTCACAGCAGTTCCGGCAGCTGGTGCAGTCGTATGCTGTTGGAGCCTTTGATGAGTATGGTCATATCGTTGGGGTGGTGTGCGGCTATGTGGGCCTTCACCTCGTCGACGTTGGCAAACAGGTGGAAAGACGTGCCGTCCACGACGTAGCGCTTGCCTACGAACCAGGCCTCCTTGATGTCGGCGCAGCCTGCCACAAGCTCTACTACCTGCCGGTGGGCGGAGTCGCTGTCTGTGCCCAGCTCGTTCATGTCGCCCAGTATTACCATCTTGTTCGGCAGCTGCAGAGCTGCAAAGTTGGCCAGTGCAGCCTTCATGCTGGTGAGGTTGGCATTGTAGGCATCCACTATCAGGCGGTTGCTTGCTGTCTGGCGGTACTCGGAGCGTCCGAGGCTGGGTTGGTAGGTGCCGAGTGCGTGGTTGATGTCGGCAGGTGCGACGTCGAAGTGCAGGCCAACGGTCACGGCCGCCAGCAGGTTGTCCAGGTTGTATGTGCCGATAAGGTTTGTCTGCACCTCGTGCTGCTTGGCCGGCTGGGGGGCCGTCTGCTGCCAGCTGATGGCTACGAAGGGATTGGCCGCGGCCACGATGCCGCAGCATGCCAGGCCTGTACGGGCCTCGTGTCCATAGGCTATGATGCGCGGGTCGTCCAGCGCTGTGCCCCGCTGCTCCAGCATGTCCGTCAGGTTGGGATTGTCCGCAGCCAGGAACAGACGGCAGTCGTTGTGGCTGAACAGGTAGTCGTACAGCTCGCCCTTGGTGTGCTTCACGCCCTCGAATGAGCTGAAGCCCTCGATGTGGGCCACGCCTACATTGGTCACGATGCCGCATGTAGGCTTCACGATGTTGGTGAGGAATGCTATCTCACCCGGGTGGTTGGCACCTGTCTCAATCACGGCTATGTCGTGCTCGTCGGGCCGCAGGCGCAGGAGCGTGAGCGGCACGCCGATGTGGTTGTTCAGGTTGCCTTGGGTGTAGAGCACGCGGTAGCGCTCGGACAGCACTGCGGCGATGAGTTCCTTGGTGGTCGTCTTGCCGTTGGTGCCGGTAATCTGCAGCACAGGGCCTAAGAACTGCTGCCGGTGGTGCGCTGCCAGCTGCTGCAGGACGGTGAGCACATCGTCTACCTGCACATAGCGCTCGTCGCCAGCCGGCACGACATCGGCCTCGTCGACAACGGCTACGGCAGCTCCGGCCTCCAGTGCCGATGCAGCGAAACGGTTGCCGTTGAAGGTCTCGCCCTTTATTGCGAAGAACATGCATCCATCCGGCACGCGGCGGCTGTCGGTGCTGACCACAGGGTGCTGCAGATAGATGCTGTATAATGTATCAAGACTCATGTCGGTTACACTTTTAATCATGTTTCGCGCAAAGGTACATCAAAAATCACTACCTTTGTCGCGATTAAAGGTAAAATACTACACAACTATGCAAACCATCCGTCTGCTCCTTACCACATTGCTTATGACAGTGGCCGTGACTCTGAACGCACAGAATGCCGAAACCTTATATCAGCAAGCCAAGCAGCTGCTGGACGCCGAGCAGTACACTCAGGCGGTGCCCAAGCTGGAGGCTGCGGCCCGCAAGGGACACAAGAAAGCGCAGTACTGGCTCGGCTGGTGCTACGACAAGGGCAAGGGCGTGGCCGAGGACAACGCCAAGGCAGCCCAGTGGTATGCCAAGGGTGCTGCGCAGAACCATGCGAAGTCGCAGTATCAGCTGGGTAAGTGCTACCTGAAGGGCAAGGGTGTGGCCAAGGACGAAGCACGGGCCAAACAGCTGCTGCTGAAGGCGGTGAACAACCCCAAGGGAGGCGACAAGGTGCTGGAGAAGCTGCGCAAGAAGGCTGGCGAGGGCGACGAGGACGCTGTACGTATACTGAATCTAATTGGAAGACGATGACCATCAAGCTCCGAGGCCAGCTCCGTAACCTGCATCAGCCGCTGGTGATGGGCATTCTGAACATCACCCCCGACTCGTTCTACTCCAGCAGCCGCACTACTACCGACGAGGAGATACTGCGCCGCATCGACACAATGCTCAGCGAGGGTGCCGACATCATCGATGTCGGAGCCTGCAGCACGCGCCCAGGCAGCACACCCGCTACTGCCTACGAGGAGATGCAGCGGCTGGACAAGGCGCTGACGCTGCTGCGCAGCCGCTATCCAGAGGTGATAGTCAGCGTGGACACTTTTCGCGCCGATGTGGCAGCCAAGTGCGTCAGGAACTACGGCGTGGACATCGTCAACGACATAGGTGGCGGAGCGCTGGACAGCAGCATGTTCGCAACTGTGGCCGACCTGCAGGTGCCGTATGTGCTGACCCACAGCGAGGACATCGCAGCATCCGCCACGCCTGTGGAGGACGTGCTGCTGTGGCTGGCCCGCCAGCTCGACACGCTGCGGCTGGCAGGAGTTGCCGATGTGATAGTGGATCTAGGCTTCGGTTTCGGCAAGACGCTGGAGCAGAACTACGAGCTGCTGCGCCGCCTGGCGGACTTCGCAGAGCTGGAAGCTCCGCTGCTTGTGGGCGTATCGCGCAAATCAATGATATATAAACTGCTGGAGTGCACTTCGGCCGATGCTCTCAATGGCACTACTGTGCTGAACACCCAGGCGCTGCTGGCAGGTGCCAACATACTGCGTGTGCACGATGTGTGGGCAGCACGACAAACTGTTAAGCTATGTTCTTCTCTTTTGGCCTTATAGATGTAATAGACATCCTACTGGTGGCGATACTGCTCTACTACAGCTACCGCCTGATGAAGGAGTCGCGTTCGCTGAATATCTTCTTCGGTGTGCTGATATTCATTGTGCTGTGGCTCTTCGTGTCGCAGGTACTGGAGATGCGGCTGCTGGGCACGATACTGGACCGCGTGGTAAGTGTCGGAGCCATAGCGCTGCTCATATTGTTTCAGGACGACATCCGTCATTTCCTCTCTAACCTGGGCACTCATCAGCGTGTGCAGTCACTGCTACGCCTGTTCAGCGGCAAGGAACGGCAGAAGAAGTCGTCGCGCGAGGACATCCTGCCCATCGTTATGGCCTGCATCAGCATGTCCAAGCAGAAGGTAGGCGCACTCATAGTGGTGCAGCGCAACCTGCCCCTGAACGACTTCATCCATACGGGCGAGCTCGTTGATGCGCGCATCTCGCAGCGCCTCATTGAAAACATCTTCTTCAAGAATTCGCCCTTGCACGACGGCGGTATGATTATCTCGCGCAAGCGCATCACTGCCGCAGGCTGCATTCTGCCTGTGGCTCACGACATGGATCTGCCCAAGGAATTGGGTCTGCGCCACCGTGCTGCCCTCGGCATCTCGCAGGAGACCGATGCCATTGCCATCGTGGTGAGCGAGGAGACGGGTAATATCTCCGTAGCCTTCCGAGGCTCGTTCCAGTTGCGCATCAGCGCCGAGGACTTGGAGCGCATCCTCACTGAGGACAGCATTTAACCCAAATCGGTCATTAGGATTTATGTCAGATTGGTATTTGTTTCGAGCAGATTGGCTGCATCACTGGCGAAGGCGTAGCGGGCTACGTCAAGACAGGGATGTGGACAAGATGCCGAAAGAAATGCTGATATGGCATGAATAGACTTATAATAGGCGATATTATAACGAATAGTTGGTCTAATGACCGATTTGGGTTTAACCATCACTTAATCACGCTGCAACACCCTTTACATCGCGGTATAATGGCTTCTTCATCGCGGAGCACGACTAAAATCACAAGTGTGGTTTACAAAAATCACACTTGTGATTTTAGTCTTGCGTGCCTATTGAGGGAGCGATGCAGCGTATTGGCTGGGCGTTTTGCCCGTGTTCTTGGCAAACGCACGGCGGAATGTGGAAATGGATGAGAAACCGCTCTGGCGTGCCACGTACTCGAATGTGTACTCCGGATGGTCCGTGATGAGCGGTATGGCGTGCCGCTCGATGCGCAGCTGGTTGATGTAGTCGTAGAACGTCACGCCCAGCACGTGGCTTAGGTAGTTGCTTACGTAGGTGCGGTTGGTGCCGAGGACTACGGCCAGCTCCTGCAGCGTGAGGTCGGGATGCAGGTACAGCTGCTGCGACTCCACCACCTGCTCCAGCCGTCCGGGAGCTATGTGCGGGACTGCTGCTTCCTGCTGGCTGTCGCTATCCACCTCGCTCTCCTCAATCCGCTGAAGCTCTATCGGCTGGAAATCCCAGCTGTAGTGCAGCACCAGCAGCCACAAGGCTATGATGCATACATAATATAAAATGTCTATCAGCACGGCGGAGTAGAACGATGTGAACAGCCACGCCAGCTGTCCTATCACGGCGAACAGGAATATGGGCTTAAGCCACGATGCGTCGATGTTGTCGATGTTCGAGAACTCGCGGCACACGTAGCGCAAGTAGTGTGTCATCCTTACATAGCCCACAATGACCACCGTCCAGGCGTAGAACCAGAGGAATATGGCATAGGCGTAGATGACCTCAATGCGTGGCCAGATGGCATAGGCAGCAGTGAAGAGGGCAAAGGGCAGAGCCTGTAGCGCAAGTCTGCGCCACGTGACCCACCCCGGATGCACCACCTCCATGATGAATACTGTGTATGTGAGTGCCGACCATGCGTCTGCGATGAAAATCCATCGCAGCACGCTGTCACAGTACATGTCGGGGAATGTGGTCACCATATCCTTGGCACACCATACGGCCCATACCGCCATGATGATGCCCACTACAGTCTGGAAGCGAGTACGGCGTTTGCGCCAGCAGAGTATGTGCAGGGCAAAGATGGTGAAGAATGCAGTGGCCGCACCTATGAGAAATGCTGAGATATTCATGCGGTGCAAAAGTACGGAGAATCATTGACAGCGCAGGCCTGCGGCTGTGTCAAGGTGCTTCAATTTACGCAATGACGCTCTGAATTTACGCTTTGAACGCCTGGCATTGACGATTTGACCTCTGCTAATCTACGGAATGACGCATGCAGGTGAGCCTGCCACTTCATCCGGACAATCCCATTTGCGTAACTTTGCCAACGCAAATGTTTAACCCTCAATACAATTTGTGTTATGTCATCATTCAAAAGCGGATTCATGGGATTCCTCATCAGCGGCTTCGGCACCGAAGTGACTGCACTCAAGGCTCTGGGCATCGCCCTGGCTGCGTTCCTGTTTGTGTTCTGGCTGGGCTATAGGATAATCAAGACCGTGTACCACGCTATCGCAGGACGCTCCACAGTCGAGGAGTAATCCCTGTCCCCAAACCCGCACGCCGACACGTAGGCAGTGCGCTACATGCTGAGGGCGAGACGTCAACACAGAAGTCTCGCCCTCTTTCTTGGCTGTTATCACACGAAATAGTATTACCTTTGTGCCGCACAAAAACAGAGGCGATGAAGATATTTGGTATAGGCATGAACTACGCTGCGCACAATAAAGAGTTGGGCAATGCGTTATTATATAGTGAGGATGGCTCCTCATGTGGTGAGGATGGCTCCTTGCAGCATCCGCCTGTGGTGTTCACCAAGGCCGACTCTGCGCTGCTCACAGGCGGCAAGCCGTTCTTCATACCCGACTTCACCTCGCGGTGCGACTACGAGACGGAGCTGGTGGTGAGGATATGCCGGCTGGGACGCAGCATATCGGAACGGTTCGCACACCGCTACTACGATGCGGTGACCGTGGGCATCGACTTCACGGCACGCGACATGCAGCAGGAGCTGCGCAGCCAGGGCCTGCCGTGGGACCTCTGCAAGGGCTTCGACGGTTCGGCAGCGGTGGGGCGCTTCGTGCTGAAGGAGACGCTGGAGCACTCGCTGCAGGACCTGCACTTCCGCCTCGACATCAACGGCGAGACGGTGCAGAGCGGCCACACAGCCGACATGCTGCACACGGTGGACCATCTGGTGAGCTACATCAGCCAGTTCTTCACGCTGAAGATGGGTGACCTCATCTTCACCGGCACACCTGCCGGCATAGGGCCGGTGCACATCAACGACCACCTGGACGGATATCTGGAGGGGGAGCATGTGCTGAGCTTTAATGTGAAATGACGAATTACGAATGACAAATAAGATAATGGACATGTGGGGACGGTTGAGGCTGTGGCTGTTTGCAGCCATCCTGTTGCTGCCGCTCGGTGTGGCGGCACAATCGCCATTCACGCAGCTCGACTGGAACGAGTTGCACATTGACAGCGTGCTGCCCACATATACCGAAGTGGTGCCTCTGGAGACCGACTACCGCCTGTACGACTACACCGTGCAGGTCAGCTACCCGGAGTGGGGCGAGCTGACTGCCGCTGAGAGCCTGGTGGCACAGCGCTTCCACGACAGCCTGGCCGACACGCTGCAGGTCAGCTCCCACGTGGGTGTGAGCCGCAAGCACGGCATGATAGACATCCGCTTTATACCTATTATATATAAGGAGGGCCGCTACCGCAAGCTGCTCAGTTGCAAGATTAGCATCGTGCCTCGCGAGAAGCAGCAGCCGCAGCGGGCTCGCCGCCGTGCCGCTGCCGGCGATGCCGCCGCTACGACACGATGGGCAGAGCACAGCGTGCTGGCATCTGGCCGCTGGGCTAAGATGAGCCTGACGGACGATGGTATGTACTACCTGTCCTACAACTCGCTGCGCAGCATGGGCTTCAGCAATCCGCAGCAGGTGCGTATCTTCGGTCATGGAGGGCATCTGATGGCAGAGACCTTCAGCGATGTCACTCTCTACGACGACCTGCAGCCAGTGGCAACCCTGAATGTGGGCGAGGGCTATCTGTTCCATGCCAACGGCCTCACATCGTGGAGCGGGGGGGCGCATGTCATCAACCACTATGCGCGTGCGGCCTACTACTTCATCACCGACGGCGAGCCCGATGCCATTGCCACAGCAGAGGCTGTGACACCGACGGCAAGCTACGAGCATGTGGACACCTACAAGCAGGGAGTGGCCTACGACCCGCAAGAGTATGCATGGTACCAGGGCGGACGCCAGCTCTTCGAAAGCTACGACTACTATACGGCCAACTCCCGCTCCTACACATTGACGCTGCCGACCCGCGCTGCCGACGACCGCGCACAGCTGCGAGTGGCCTTCACAGCAGCCAACGGCACGCCGACTACTGTCACCCCTTCGTACAACGGCACGCAGCTGGCATCGTTCACCTGCGCCTCGATTGGCGACTACGATGCCGCCATGCAGACCGTCAAGTTGTACAACGTCGATGCTCCGACGTCGAATCCGCGTGTCAGCATCGCCACCACATCCGGACAGCACGCACGCCTCAACTACATTGAGCTGCTCTACACGGCATGTATGCAGCTCGACGAATCATCCTTCACGTTCAGCCACACCACAGGCGGCCAGCCAGCATTGCTGAGCATCGAGTATGCTACAGGCCAGGAACCACAGCTATGGCGACTGGAGGAGCCGGGCCTGCAGGCAGAGGCCTGTGCCGGCACGATGCGCGACAGCACCGATGCCAGCGGTACGGTTCACCACCTGTACGACGTATGGCTTCCGGCCGATGAGGACGAGCACACCTACGTGGCCTTCAATCTGAACAGCGCCACCAGCTTTGCACAGCCCTCATACGCTGGCGCTGTGGACAATCAGGACCTACATGCCGACAGCCTGCTGGACATGGTGATTATCACCCCGGCCAGCGGCATCTTCGATGCACAGGCAGAACGTCTGGCCGAGCTGCACCGCTCCCTGGACGGCCTGAGGGTCAAGGTGGTGCGGGCCAGCCTGATATACAACGAGTTCTCGTCGGGCACGCCCGATGCCACTGCATACCGCCACTACATGAAGATGCTCTACGACCGCGCCGCGACCGACGACGATGCCCCGCGCTACCTGCTGCTCTTCGGCGACTGTGCGTGGGACAACCGTATGCTCACGCAGACATGGCTGACTGCCAGCCCCGACGACTATCTGCTCTGCTTCGAGAGCGAGAATTCGCTGAGCGACACGCAGTGCTACGTGATGGAGGAGTACTTCGGCCTGCTCGACGACGACGAGGGCAGCGACCTGACCAACGACAAGACCGACATCGGTGTGGGCCGTCTGCCAGTGCGGGCGGTGAGCGAGGCTCAGGCGCAGGTGTCGAAGATACAGCTCTACATGGAGGGCGGGCAGGCAGGAGCATGGAAGAATGTGGTCAGCTTCATGGGCGACGACGGCGACAGCAACGAGCATCTGCGCTATGCCGACGATGTGGCCAAGCTGGTGGCCAGCCTCTATCCGCAGCTCGAAGTGCGCAAGGTGATGTGGGATGCCTACCAGCGCGAGAGCCTCTCGTCGGGCAATCGCTACCCGCAGGTGGAGCAGATCATCAGCAAGCAGATGGACGAGGGTGTGCTGATGATGAACTACACAGGCCACGGAGCCACCTACTGCCTCAGCCACGAGATGGTGCTGCGGCTTGACGACTTCCGCGACTACACATCGATGAAGCCGCCGCTGTGGGTCACCGCAGCGTGTGACATCATGCCCTTTGACTCGCAGAAAGAGAACATTGGCGAGGTGGCCCTGCTCAACGAGAACGGAGCTGCGATAGCCTTCTACGGCACAGCACGCACAGTATATGCCACCAACAACCTGTACATGAACCGCGCCTTCTGTCGTGCCGTGTTCGGCCGCGACAGCCAGGGACGTGCCAACAGGCTGGGCGATGCCGTGCGTATATCCAAGGTGATGGTCATCGAGGGCCGCACCGACGGCCTGCATCCGGCCAACAAGCTGCACTATGCGCTGCTGGGCGACCCGGCTCTGAAGCTGGGCAACTACACTCACCGCGTGGTGCTCGACAGCATCAACGGCATAGCTTTGGCCGACCTGGGCAGCGACTACACCCTCAAGGCCGGCAGCTGCAACCGCTTCGCAGGCCATGTGGAGGATGCCGAGGGCAATGAGGACACGACATTCGACGGCGTGCTGTCGGCGCGCCTGTACGACAGCCCCAGCACCATCACCTGTCTGAACAATGCGCAGCAGCGCAACCTGACACCATTCACCTTCACGGCCTACGACAAGGTGCTGTACAACGGCACCGACAGCGTAAGCGCGGGCCGCTTCAGCGTCACCTGCCCCGTGCCTGTGGACATGAGCTACAGCAACGACTACGGGCGCATGGTGTTCTACGCCGTGGCCAACGACCTGCGGCAGGAAGCCAACGGCTACGACCAGAGCTTCAAGCTGGGCGGCACGCAGAGCGGGCTCAACGACACCGCAGGGCCAGACATCAGTGCATGGCTGGGCGACGACAGCTTCGAGGACGGTGCCACCGTAGGGGCCACGCCCTACTTCGTGGCCACGCTGCAGGACGAGAGCGGCATCAATGCCTCCGGCAGCAGCCTGGGGCACGACCTGGAGCTGATAGTGGACAACAATCCGGCCACGACCTTCACCCTCAACGACTACTTCACCAACGAATTCGGCGACTACAGCCGCGGCACCGTGGCCTACACACTGCCCACGCTGGAGGCCGGCGAGCATACGTTGCTGTTCCGTGCATGGGACATGCTCAACAACGCGTCGACCAAGACACTGACCTTCAACGTGGATCCCACGCAGAAGGCACGCATACTCAACCTCTGTGCCACCAACAACCCCGCCACCACCTACACCGACTTCATCGTGAGCTACGACCGTCCGGGCAGCGTGTGCCACTTCACACTCGAGGTGTTCGACTTCACGGGCCGTATGCTGTGGCAGCAGAGCGTGGACGGCAGCAACCAGAATGGTGTCTACACCATAGGCTGGGACCTGACCACAGGCGAGGGCCGGCAGGTGGGCAGCGGCATCTATCTGTACCGCGTGCGCGTGAGCTGCGACGAGGCCGAGGCCACGTCCGAGACGCGTAAAATCGTAATCAATAGGCAATAGGTATAATAAACATGACAAGGAAGACCTTATTCAGTTACATCATCGCATGTCTGGCGCTCTGTGCTACGGCCTCGGCGCAGGACAAGAAGAATATGTTCAACCCCGTGCAGTACAGCGTCACGTCGCTGGCCATCGCGCCCGACGCCCGCGGCGGCGGCATGGGCGATGTCGGCGTCGCCACCGAGGCCGATGTCAACTCGCAGTATTGGAATCCCGCCAAGTACCCGTTCTGCGTGGGGCGTGCCGGAGCATCGCTGAGCTACACGCCGTGGCTGCGCAAGCTGGTGAACGACATCAACCTGGCACAGGCTACGGGCTTCTACCGCATTGGCGACTACAGCGCGCTGAGTGGCTCACTGCGCTACTTCTCCCTGGGCGAGGTGTCGCTGGGCTACAACAGTCAGACGGGCACGGCCGACGGCATGACCATCAACCCCTACGAGCTCGCAGTCGATGTGGCGTACTCGCGTATGCTGTCGGAGTCGTTCTCTATGGCAGTCGGAATGCGCTTCATCTACTCCGACATCACCTACGACTACACGTCCGAGTCGTCGGCAGGCAAGGCCTTCGCTGCCGACATCGCCATGTACTATAACACCTACCCCATGCTGTTCGGCCGTGAGTGCGGCTTCGCATTGGGCCTCAACGTCAGCAACATCGGTTCCAAGATATCGTACGGCGGCGACGACAACTCCGAGTTCCTGCCCACCAACCTGCGTCTGGGCTTCAACCTGACAATACCCTTCGATGAGTACAACCGTCTGTCGTTTTCCATGGATGCCAACAAGCTACTGGTGCCTACGTTCCCGAAGAAGGAGGACGGCACGCAGTACGCCAACGGCGACCCCGAGCTGCAACGCCTCTACTACGACGTGTCGCCCATCGCCGGTATCTTCAAGAGCTTCCACGATGCCCCAGGCGGATTCAGCGAGGAGCTGAAGGAGATACAGCTCAGCGGCGGCGTGGAGTACTCCTACAACGACCGCTTCTTCCTGCGCGCAGGCTACCACGACGAGGCAGCCAGCAAGGGTAACCGCAAGTACCTCACGGCAGGTGCGGGCTTCAAGATGAGCGTGTTCTCGCTGGACGCATCCTATGTGTTCTCCACAGCGCAGTCAAACCCCTTGGATCAGACCATGCGCTTCTCGCTCTCATTCGACCTCGATGGCATGAAGGACCTATTCGGAACCAGAAGATAGCGCGCCTATGACACGTATTGGTTTTGGCTTCGACGTCCACCAGCTGGTGCCGGAACGTGACCTCTGGCTCGGCGGCATCAAGATAGAACACACCCTGGGCCTGCTGGGGCACTCCGATGCCGATGTGCTCATCCACGCCATCTGCGACGCATTGCTGGGCGCAGCCAGCATGCGTGACATCGGCTATCACTTCCCCGACACCTCCAGCGAGACCGAGGGCATGGACAGCAAAATCATCCTGCGCCGCACTATAGAGCTGATAGCCGCCAAGGGCTACCGTGTGGTCAACATCGACAGCACCGTGTGCGCCGAGCGTCCCAAGCTCAACCCCCACATCCCCCAGATGCAGCAATGCCTGGCCGGAGTGATGGGCCTGGACCCCGACTGCGTGTCCATCAAGGCCACGACCACGGAGAAGCTGGGCTTCACAGGGCGTCAGGAAGGCATATCGGCCTATGCCGTTTGCTTGATAGAGAAGTAATAATACCTGGGAGCGCAGGCGGCTCGCCTGCAGTTAAACCCAAATCGGTCATTAGACCAACTATTCGTTATAATATCGCCTATTATAAGTCTATTCATGCCATATCAGCATTTCTTTCGGCATCTTGTCCACATCCCTGTCTTGACGTAGCCCGCTACGCCTTCGCCAGTGATGCAGCCAATCTGCTCGAAACAAATACCAATCTGACATAAATCCTAATGACCGATTTGGGTTAAAACATGCAAGGCCGCTGTCCTCACGGATGGCGGCCTTGCCAACAATCAATCACTTCATACAAGAATGGAAAACAAATCATAAGCCATCCTTTCGCGGCTGTCTCAGAACCATTCTTTTCTAATTGGTACTGCAAAGGTAAGGCAGGAAATACCCCCACGACGATGGAATACTCCTAATCCTTGCAGGGAGTTCCCCTAAATCGCAGTAGGGATTGGGAGCGCGGGCGGCTCGCACGAAAAAAACACTCCCCTTGCAGGCGAGCTGCCTGCGCTCCCAATGCAAAAAGAAGTGCCGAACCTCACGGCCCAGCACTTCCACGAACTTTTACTTTTACTACTCTATATATAATGTGCTATCTATAGAGCCAAACAAGGGTTTCAAGTTTCAGGTTTCAAGTTTCAGGTTTCAAGTTTCAAGTTTCAGGTTTCAGGTTTCAGGTTTCAGGTTTCAAGGGTTATTCATGGTTCATGGTTCATGATTCATGGTTCATGGTTCAAGAGCGCAAGGGTGCCCCTGCAAGGGGGCAACTACATTAGCCCAGGGGCTTGCCCCTGGTGGCAGGGGCGACATTTTCCTAACTGGACTCAATGGTTCTGGCGCAGCCAACCATTAACAGTGAACCGTGAACCATTAACCGTGAACCATTAACCGTGAACCATTAACCGTGAACCATTAACCATGAACCATTAACCATGAACCAACTCAGTTGCTCCAGTCGTCGTCCCATACGGAGTAGTGGGAGGAGGAACGGTTCTCCTTGACGAGGTCTGTGCCGTCGCCACTTCCGTTTTTGTATACGCCAAGGGTAGATTCTGCAATCATATTGGCGCAGCTTATTGCGGTGGAGAGTGTTTGGGGCTTGATATATGTTTTCATAGTTGTATGATAGAGCTATTATGGCGTTTAATGAATGTTTGTTTATATCCTGTGGCGCACATGAGCCACCATCTATTACTTGATGACGACTTTCTTGCCGCCTACGATGTACAGGCCGTGGGTGGGCTGGCTGACGCGACGTCCACTCATGTCGTAGAAAGCGTTGTCTGTTGTAGACGGCACGTTGCCTATCGTGCTGATGCCGTCGGCATTTTCGAAACGGAAGCTCAAGCCCTTTACGCCAGCAGCCGCGGGCACCTTGTCTGTTGGCAGATATGCCTTGAATCCATTTATCACGCCGGCTGTCTTAGGATAGAAACCGACTTCGTATGGATCTTCACTGCCTTTCTGTAGGGTGTATGCAAAATCGGCCTCTACACTCTGCGCTGCGGCCTGTCCGCTCAGCTTGTTCGAAGCGCTTACATCTGTACCGCCAGACGAGACGATTGTGAAATAGTAGGTCTTTTCTGCATCCAAGTCTTCTGTAGAGTATAGAATCACTGGAGTGTTGGCGGCAATAGTTCCTGTTATTTCTGTTAGCGTTGCAGATTCTGATGTTACCGAGCTGATGTAGTACACCTTAATATAATCAGGTTTAGTCAATGCTACTGGACTGCATAGTGTCGCATACTTGGCTGTAGAGATGGTTACGGGGAGGGAGGTGACTTCCTCGAAGTAGAAGGCACGTGAATTCGCAGTATTATATTGTGAAAAACTTGTAGTTGTGTAAATCTTATTATCACTCGAAGGATACCAGCAATCCTCAGAGTTGTTCTTTATTCTGAGGGCACCGATGTCATGTTGTGTAATATGATCAAACTGATAGCCGTAGTTAGCTCCGGGAATATCTCTTAGAACAGCATGTCCATTACTATTATTCAGTATATAATAGCCATTAAGCAGGGACATAAATCTGAGGCTTGAGATTGTATTCATAGTATAGAACACGGAACTCATGGGATTGCTTGGTGAAGCAGCAACTTCCAGCTGCTCATCCACTCCTGTTGCATAAACATAGTTCCCAAGGTAGTCCTTCAGCCTATAGAATGTACCTATGACTGGATTTGTATATGTGGAACACATTGTCTGATATGGTGTAAGATATGCTGTGCTAACCACAGCATCGACTTCAAGTGCATTAATTTCGGTCTTGAAGGTGTTGTATGCTGCAGTCGTTGGCCATCCCACAACATCTAATTTCGTGGGTTTATAGTATTCGGCAACATCATCGAGTGTGTGTCCTGCCGAGGTTATTTCAGATACGGTGCAGCCACCAATTACCATTGATTCAAATGTCGGATTGACCAATTGTACGAAACCCCATCTATAATGGTCTGTACCAGCTGTGTTTGTGCCATATAAGGCTATAGGATTCGCTTTTGTTTGGCCAAATACGGCCCAATAGACAGAAGTTGCGGAGGATGGTTTTATGGTCCATAATTGGGTACCTGCCGTTCCTTTATCGCCAATGTATTCTATTACCCACTTATAGCGGTCAAGCCGCTCAGATGCTGTTTCAGAGTCTGAAGAGGAAGGAAGTGTAGTATCTCCAAGCTTGATTTTGACATCGGTTGTTTGTGTGGTAGCGGCAATGTCGGACGCATATACGTACTTAGAAGATGAGCGCTCCATTATATAATATGTATTCGCCTCTCCAGTTTCCGTCAGCTTAAAAACAGCTGCTGTAGTGTTATCGTAATTGTTCTGGACGTCATGCGTCAAATCGGATTTAACCTTTAGTCTTTGTGTTTGGTCGGTTCTGGAGAATTGAATGCTATACAGCCCGCCATCAGTAATGGATGTAAGTTGTCCCCACGCCCCGCTACAGCACAATCCGAGCAGGGCACATAATAAAAGTAAAGTTTGTTTCATTGTAGTTAGTTTGTTTAGTTAATGATTCCCGCGATGTAATGGATGGCAAAGCCCAAACTAAACCTACATGCATAAGAAAAGCGCAGGCTATACCATACGCTCCTCAAGGTTCGCGACAACCCTACAACAATATGGAATGCCTGCGCGTATAACGCAAGCTCATATTGTTGTATGCAAGATGACGTATACAGTCATCCCCTTTGCTCGTTAAGCTGTTCGAGGTCGCGATTCGAGGAGCAATTGAGCAAAATTATGTGTGTGCTTCGTCTCCTGCCGTAGCAGGTAGCACAGGGGCAAAGATATGGATTAATGGATAAGGGACAAAAGTTTTTGCACAAAAAGTTTGTGCAGGGTGCGCAATAGTGAGGGCTTTGAGTGTAGAATTGACATTCACAGGAGCGTCGCAATACCACGATGTCAAAATAGTACCTACACCATAGGCTGTTTCTGCCAAAAATCCATCATTCTATCATAAACCCAAATCGGTCATTAGGATTTATGTCAGATTGGTATCTGTTTCGAGCTACATATGATTTTTGGGAAAATGATATCACTAATATCACTAATCGGTGTAAGTCTATGTGTATCAAGGACTTCATTCAGTGCAAATGGGCGTGCAAATGGGTGTAAAAGTGATATTATTTGGTCCAAAACGGCAAAAGTTCGATCTAAAAAGTGTGCTCATCATCGCGTCGATGAGTGCTCTGCACCGCGGTGTCGAGGTCGTTGCACCGCGGTGTCGAGGTCGTTGCACCGCGGTGTCGAGGTCGTTGCACCGCGGT
>CALEPV010000041.1 GCA_937910905.1 uncultured Prevotellaceae bacterium | reverse complement strand
ATTTCATATTCAGACACTTGCATCTTATAAGGCCTTTTTTGCTGCGGATGTTAGGGTTTAAGCATTTGGCCGCGTCAAAGCAATAACATTCCTTTGCAGCGTGACAGACAACATGAAGAACCATTAACAGAAGTAACCACTATGAAGAAACTACTTATCATTCTGCTGGGCGGATTGCTCATGACATCGTGCGCCAGCAAGAAGAAGTTCCAGGAACTTCAAGGCAACTATTCCCAGCTGCAGGCCGACTACAGTGCGCTGATGGCGGAAAACCGTGAGGCACAGACGCAGCTGGCACAGAACCGCACCACCATACAGAGCCTGGAGGAGCGCCTGGCCGAGGCCCGTGCCAACAACGAGCGTCTGCAACAAGCATACGCTACACTGCAGAACTCACTAGACCTGAGCATACGCCAGAATGCCGAGGGCAATGTGAACATATCCAAGCTGGTGGACGAAATCAATGCCTCCAACCGCTTCATCAAGCAGCTGGTAGAGGCCAAGGACCGCAGCGATTCACTCAACATGGTGCTGACCAACAACCTGACCCGTTCGCTGTCGCGTGAGGAGCTGAACGATGTCGATGTGCAGGTGCTAAAGGGCGTGGTGTACATCTCGCTCGCTGACAATATGCTCTACAAGAGCGGTTCGTACCAGATCAACGAGCGTGCAGCAGAGACGTTGTCCAAGATTGCCAAAATCATCAACGACTACAAAGACTACGATGTGCTCATCGAGGGCAATACCGACAACGTGCCCATCTCACAGACCAACATCCGCAACAACTGGGATCTGTCCTGCCTGCGTGCATCCAGCGTGGTACAGGCTTTGCAGAACCAGTATGGCGTAGATCCTAAACGCCTGACTGCCGGAGGTCGCGGCGAGTACAACCCGCTGGCCGACAACAGCAGCGAGGTGGGCCGTCAGCGCAACCGCCGCACACAGATCATCATCACTCCTAAGCTGGATCAGTTCCTCGAGCTAATAGACCAGGCACCATCGGAGGACTGATTGCGAATCCAGACTTTGCATCATGAAGATCTCATTAGGACGAACCAACAAGCTGCACATAGCACGCTTTACACCACAGGGAGCCTACCTCGATGGCGGTCCAGACAATGGCATACTCATGCCTAAACGCTACGTGACCGACCAGATGCACGAGGGCGACGAGGTGGAAGTGTTCCTGTATCTTGATGCTGAGGAGCGGCTCGTAGCTACTACCGAGCGTCCCTTGGCACAGGTAGGCGACTTCGCTTGGCTGCGCGTTGCATGGGTCAACAAGTACGGTGCTTTCCTCGACTGGGGCCTAATGAAGGACTTGTTCGTGCCATTCCGCGAGCAGCGACAAACGATGGAACAAGGCCGCTACTACCTGGTTTATGTAACTGTCGACACCGAGACCTACCGCATCATCGGATCGGCCAAGGTAGAGAAGTACCTGTCGCACGACCACGCGCCCTACAGCGCCGGCGACACCGTACAGATTCTCATTGGGCCGCGCACACCGCTGGGCTACAAGGCTATAGTGGAGAATGCATGGCTGGGAATGCTCTTCGCCGATGAGATATTCCAGGAGGTGCACAGCGGCGACCGGCTGGAAGCTTTCGTCAAGCAGGTGCGGTCTGACGGCAAGCTGGATCTCAGCCTTCAGCAGACAGGACAGACAGCTGTAACAGCATTCGCCAACCGCTTGTTGCAGCATATCGAGATGCACGGAGGCTTCACACATCTGTGCGACAGTAGCCCTGCCGACGAGATATACGCCGTGTTCGGTGTGAGCAAAAAAGTGTTCAAGCGTGCCGCTGGCGACCTGTACAAGCGTCGCCTCATAACCATCGAAGCCGATGGCCTGCGGCTCCGCAAGTAGTGACAGCTGGATGTAATAATCATACACCTACACTGTTAAATTATTGCAGAACTACAACAATATAAGGTTAACAAGTGTCCTTCCGTTGTCGGAATGACACTTTTTGCGTTACTTTGCAAGCGCTAAGAAACAGTGCAACGGACACACCAATAATACCTACTATAATGAAAAAGCTATTATTAACGCTTATCACATGGGGGGCGGTGCTGACTGTCGGGGCGACAGACTATACTTATCCCTACCTTGTGTTGACGACCACATCGGGTGCTGAGACAGCCCTTGATGTGAGCGACCTCGCTATAGTGTTCAGCGGAGACAATCTGGTAGCCACCAATGCGGCGGGCACACAGACCTTCGCACTCACTACCTTGGCCACTATGCACTTCTCCGAAACAGTTGGCACAGCCGTAGCGGTGAAGAGTATTGAGGGCAACGAAGCCGACAGTTGCGTGGACATCTACAACACCGCAGGCCTGCGCATAGGCCAGTATGAGAATCTGGCAGCTGCACGCCAGCAGTTGCGCCGCGGCATATATGTGGCAAAAGCTGCCAATGGTCAAACCCTAAAGATATCTATACAATGAGACGCGCACTAGCCTTTGCCGCCATCGCAGCAGCTGTGATGACGGTCTCTGCCCAAACGCTGAACATTGCGACAGGCAACGTGACATACCAGTTTCCCGCTGCCACCGCTGGCATGATGCAGTACACCAACGGTACACAGCTCACCGTGGCTGGTAAGACATTCAACATAAGCGACATCACCTCCACCAAGGTAGACGATTCAGCTGTAACTGAAGCATCGGTAGCTGTAGCCTACAGCGGGACGTCGGCACAGGTCACTGTGTCAGGCGACATAGCCCAGTACCTGACCGTTGGTGTCAAGAACGGGCATGTGGCCATCGTGCAGAGCAGCGATGTGGCTACCGAAATTACCTACACCTTGAGCGGCACAGCGACCAACGGTTCGTTCTACATGGACGGCAGCTATAAGGCAACGCTCGTGCTCAACGGTGTCACACTCACCAACCCCGACAGCGCTGCCATCAACATACGCGACGGCAAGCGCATAGCCGTGACCTTGACCGACGGCACTACCAATACGCTGAAGGACGGTTCCAGCGGCTCACAGAAGGCATGTTTCGCTGTGAAGGGTCACACTGAGTTCAAGGGCGGCGGCACGCTGAACATCACGGGCAACACCGCCCACGCATTCTGGGGCAAGGAGTACGTCCAGCTGAAAGCCAGCACAGGCACCATCAACATACTGGGTGCCGTGACCGACGGTTTCCATGTGAACCAGTACTATCAGCAGAACGGCGGCACGGTGAACATATCATCCGTGGGCGACGACGGCATACAGGTTGGCTATAAGACCGACGACAACGACCAAGTAATCTCCACCACCGAGGACGAGGACAACACAGCCGAGTTCCTGATGCAGGGCGGCAGCCTGAAGATTACCGTCACAGCAGCTGGCTGCAAGGGTATCAAAGCCGAGGGCAACGTGACATTCAACGAGAGCAAGAGCAGCGCCACCGTGACCGTCACCAACAGTGGCGCAGTAGATGCTACCGACAGCTCCGACCCGTCGAGCAGCGCGTGCGTGAAAAGCGATGCCAATATCGTGATTGACGCAGGCACCATAAACCTCAGCAACAGCGGGCAGGGCGGCCGCGCAATGGTGTGCGACGGCACACTGACCATCAACGGCGGCAACATCACAGCAGCAGCCACAGGCACCAACTACAGCTCATCGAGCAGTGGCGGCGGAGGCGGACGCTGGGGCGGCGGAGGCGGCTTCGGCCCTGGTGGGGGCGGCGGAGGCTTCGGCCCTAACGGAAGCTCATCGTCGGGCAACAACGCCAAGGGCGTGAAATCCAAGGGCGACCTGACCATCAACGGTGGCAACATCAGCATCAAGTCCACCAACCACGAGGGTTTGGAGTCGAAGGCAGCCATGTACCTCAACGGCGGCAACATCTACGTCGTGGCAGGCGATGACGCCATCAACAGCAGCGGCAACATGACCATCGACGGAGCCTATGTCTATGGCTACGGTTCAGGCAGCGACGGTCTGGATGCCAACGGCAACATGTACATGAAGAGCGGTGTGGCTGTGGGCTTCGGCGGCAGCGGTGCCGAGAGCGGTATAGATACCAACGAGAGCACTAAGCTCTACATCACAGGCGGCTACCTGTTCGGCATCGGCGGCCGTGTGGATGCCAACTTCGGCACCTGCACCCAGAAGTACGGTCAGGCCAGCAGCGTGTCGTGCTCATCAGGAGCCTACTTCGTGGTCTACAACAGCACAAGCTCATATCTGTTTGCTGTCAAGGCTCCTGCCAGCTACAGCGGCGTGGTGCTCTGCTCCGCACCCAGCCTGGCATCAGGTGCCAAGGTCGCCTCAGCAACCAGCGTGAGCGGCACAGCCACCAACGGCGTGATCATCAGCCCGACGGTCAGTTCCGTATCCAACGCAAAGTCGCTGACTGTCAAGTAGCATTTACCCCCAAAAGTTACACCACGGTGCAAAGGTCGTTGCACCGCGGTGCAGCAGCTGTTGGAGCACGCTGCAACAATTGTTGCAGCGTGCTCCAACTTTTGCACTACCGCGGTAATCAGTTTTCGATGGCGTAATCGCGCAATAAATAGGTCAAAAAGGAATGCTGCAGTAGGGCAGGTGGACAAAAAAGCGTACCTTTGCGGCGATTTTGGCTACTGGAGCTACCAACATGCGAATTTTCCGACGAATAGACACCTACATACTCAAGCAGTTCTGCCTGCTGTTTGCTGGCACGTTCTTCATCTGCTTGTTTATCTTCATGATGCAGTTTCTATGGAGATGGGTGGACGACCTGATTGGCAAAGGGTTGTCGTTCGCTGTGCTGGGCAAGTTCTTCTTCTACGCATCGATGACTCTGGTGCCGCTGTCGCTGCCTCTGGCACTGCTGCTGGCATCTCTCATCAGCTTCGGCAACATGGGCGAGCGGCTGGAGCTGCTGGCATTCAAGGCTGCCGGCATACCACTAGTGCGAATCATCAGGCCCGTGTTCCTTTTTGTCGTGGCGGTGGCAGGCGGCTCGTTCTACTTCCAGAATGTGGTGGCCCCCGAATCGTTCAAGCAGATGGCTGCCCTGCTATACTCTATGAAGCAGAAGTCGCCCGAGCTGGAGATACCCGAAGGTATCTTCTACAACGAGATTCCAGGCTACAACCTCTACGTGGAGCATAAGGACCTGGAGACAGGTATGCTCTACGGCATACTGATTTATACGCAGGGCAACAACTTCGACGACACCCAGATAGTGCTGGCCGACTCAGGCCGCATACAGACAACCGCCGAGCAGATGCACCTGAAGCTGACGCTCTACGACGGCGAGCGTTTCCGCAACATGCAGAACACAGGCTCGGCTATGGACCGCGGCACAGTGCCCTACATGCGTGAGACGTTCAAGGTGGAGGTGGAGCTGATACCATTCGACAACGACTTCTCGGTGATGGATGCCAATCTGTTCAGCGACAATGCCCAGACCAAGAACCTGCGACAGCTAACAACGAGCATCGACAGCATACGGCATCACTTGGACAGCATCGGCCAGAAACAGTACCTGCAGTACAGCCACGGTTTCCTGCACCACACGCGTCTGGAGGGGCGGAGCGACTCGGCACAATTGGCAGCCAAGGCCGGCAGCCAGAGCGAACCGTTCGACACGCTACTGTTCCGTCTGAACGATGTGGAGCGCAGCCGTGCAGCCCATATAGCCTTCGACCGTGCCCGCAGCGGATACGAACAGAGTCGTCTGATGCAGGACTGGAGCTTCTCGGAGAACCGTATGCTGCGTATGCACCAGCTGGAACGACACAAGAAGTTCACGCTGTCGCTGGCCTGTCTGATCTTCTTCTTCATCGGTGCACCGCTGGGTGCCATCATCCGCAAGGGCGGACTGGGTGTGCCCGTAGTGGTGTCGGTGGTGATATTCATATTCTACTACATCATCAACGCATCGGGCGAGAAGCTGGCCAAGAGCGGCGAGTGGGACGTGACCTTCGGGCTGTGGCTGAGCAGCATAGTGCTGGCCCCGATAGGTGCCTGGCTCACGTGGAAAGCCAATCAGGACTCGGTGGTGTTCAATGCCGAAGGCTATCAGATGCTGATGCGACAGGTGTTCGGTCTGCGCCAGCATCGGGCCATAGCACGTAAGGAAATCATCATGTACGAGCCCGACTACAAGCGCCTGACTGCCGACCTGACCGCTTTCACCGTAGCCTGCCACGAGTACAACGAGCAGCACCACCTGCGCCGTATGCCCAACTACTTCCGCGTGTTCTTCCGCTACGAGCCCGACGAAGCTGTGATTCACCTTTCGGAGCAGCTGGAACAGTACGTTGACGAACTGGCCAACACACAAGACAGCCGCATACTGTCCACCCTGAACGATATGCCCATACTGGTGCCCGATGCGCACACACGCCCCTTCCGCAACCGCCGCCTGAACATGGCTGTGGGCATTGTGTTCCCCGTAGGACTGCTGTGGTGGTGGCGCATCTGGCGGTACCGCCTGCGCCTGTGGCACGACCTGACACAACTGCAGAAGCAGTGCACTTACATCTGCACAAGAATAACTGAAACACACTAAAACAACATAGAACCTATGCTATCAACTATAGAAGATGCCCTGAAGGACTTCAAGGAAGGCAAGTTCGTGATTGTCGTTGACGACGAGGACCGCGAGAACGAAGGCGACTTCATAACCGCCGCCGAAATGATTACGCCTGAGAAGGTCAACTTCATGCTGCGCGAAGGACGCGGGGTGCTGTGCGCGCCTATCACCATTAGCCGTGCCGAGCAGCTGGAACTGCCGCATCAGGTGCAAGACAACACGTCAATGTTGGGCACACCGTTTACGGTGACTGTCGACAAGCTGGAAGGTTGCACCACAGGCGTCAGCGCTGCCGACCGCGCTGCCACCATACGCCATCTGGCCGACCCTACAGCCAAGCCAACCGACTTCGGACGGCCCGGACACATCAACCCGCTCTACGCACAGGACCGCGGAGTGCTACGCCGAGCAGGGCATACTGAAGCGGGCATCGACCTGGCACGACTGTCAGGCCTGCAACCAGCTGCTGCCCTGATAGAGATACTCAACCCCGATGGCACCATGGCCCGAATGCCGCAGCTGCAGGAGGTGGCACGGAAGCACGGCATACGCATCATCACCATACGCGACCTCATCTCCTATCGTCTGCAACGCGAGCAGATGGTTGAGGCCGCTCCCGAGGTAGACCTGCCCACAGCCTACGGCCACTTCCGCGACATAACCTTCCGCCAGCTGTCCAATGGGCTGGAACACGTAGCGCTCATCAAAGGCACATGGGAGCCGGACGAGCCGATTCTGATACGCGTTCACTCATCGTGCGTCACAGGCGACATCTTCGGCAGCCAGCGCTGCGACTGCGGCGAACAGCTGCACCGCTCCATGCAGATGATTGACCGCGAGGGCAAGGGCATCGTGCTGTACATGAATCAGGAAGGCCGCGGCATAGGACTCTTCAACAAGATGAAGGCCTACAAGCTGCAGGAAGAAGGCGACGACACCGTAGAGGCCAACATACACCTGGGCTTCCGTCCAGATGAGCGCGACTACGGTGTGGGTGCACAGATACTGCGTCAACTGGGTGTGCACAAGATACGCCTACTGACCAACAACCCCGTGAAGCGTGTCGGACTGGAGGCCTACGGGCTGGAGATAGTGGAGAACGTGCCTATTGAGGTGCAGCCCAACAGATACAACGAGCGCTACCTGCGCACCAAGCAGGAACGTATGGGGCACACGTTGCACATCAACAAATAAGTCATAAAATGCTACTGACGGCGAAATTATGCCTACATAGAGCCATATCACATCAATGATTTGTTGTACTTTTGCCGCCGAAAATGAGCTAAAATAAAAACAGCTAAAGCAATGAACAACCTTTCCGACAGACTCAACAGGTTGGCACCATCGGCCACACTGGCTATGTCGCAGCGCAGCAGCGAGCTGAAAGCGCAAGGCGTAGACGTTATAAACCTCAGCGTGGGCGAACCCGACTTCAATACACCCGACCATATAAAGGCTGCTGCTATCAAGGCAGTAGAGGAGAACTATTCACGCTATAGCCCAGTGCCAGGCTACCCCGCACTGCGCCAGGCCATCGTCAAGAAGCTCAAGGAGGAGAACGGGCTGGACTACACACCTGCCCAAATTCTTTGCTCCAACGGAGCCAAGCAGAGCGTATGCAACGCCATCATGGCCCTAGTCAATGCCGGCGATGAGGTAATCATACCCGCTCCCTACTGGGTCAGCTACCCGCAGATGGTGCTGCTCGCCGAGGGCACACCAGTATATGTGGAGGCAAACATTGAGCAGGACTTCAAGATAACACCTGCCCAGCTCGAAGCTGCCATCACCCCAAAGACCCGCGCACTGATACTCTGCTCGCCCTCCAACCCTACTGGCTCTGTGTATAGCCGCGAGGAGCTGAAGGCGCTGGCCGATGTACTGGCCAAGCATGAGCGCGTGATGGTACTGGCCGATGAAATCTACGAGCACATCAACTACGTTGGCCGTCACGAGAGCATAGCACAGTTTGAGAACATTCGCGACCGCGTAGTAATCATCAACGGCGTGAGCAAGGCTTACGCTATGACTGGCTGGCGCATAGGTTTCATCGCCGCACCCGAATGGGTGGTCAAGGGCTGCAACAAGCTGCAGGGACAGTACACCAGCGGTCCGTGCTCAGTGAGCCAGAAGGCTGCCGAGGCAGCTTACACAGGTTCGCAGGACTGCGTGGAGGAAATGCGCAAGGCCTTCGAGCGCAGGAAGAGCCTCATTGTACAGCTGGCCAAGGACATCCCAGGCCTGGAAGTCAATGACCCGCAAGGTGCCTTCTACCTCTTCCCGAAGTGTAGCAGCTACTTCGGCAAGCGCGACGACAACCGTGTGATACAGAACAGCACCGACTTCGCAATGTACCTGCTTGAAGAGGGACACGTGGCCACAGTGGGCGGCGACGCCTTCGGTTCACCAGAGTGTTTCCGCATGAGCTACGCCACCAGCGATGACAACATACGCGAGGCTATGCGACGTATTAAGGATACATTAAGCAAACTAAAGTAAATGGATAAGAAACAAATCAAGACTGCCCTCATATCCGTGTTTCACAAGGACGGACTGGAGGAGATACTGGCTAAGCTCAACGCCGAGGGCGTGAAGCTCCTCAGCACCGGCGGCACGCAGACATTCATCGAGAGCCTCGGCTACAAGTGCAGCAAGGTGGAGGATCTGACAACATATCCCAGCATACTGGGTGGCCGCGTGAAGACCCTGCATCCCAAGGTATTCGGCGGCATTCTGGCACGTCGCGACAACGCCGGCGACCAAAAGCAGATGGCAGAGTATCAGATTCCGGAGATTGACCTCGTAATCGTGGATCTCTATCCCTTCGAACAGACAGTGGCCAGCGGAGCCAGCGATGCCAACATCATCGAGAAGATTGACATCGGTGGCATTTCGCTGATACGCGCTGCTGCCAAGAACTTCAACGATGTGGTAATCGTACCCAGCAAGGAGCAGTATAAGCCCCTGCTTGACATTCTCAACGAGCAGGGTGCCGGCACAACACTGGAGCAACGCCGCTGGTTCGCCACACAAGCCTTCGGCGTAAGCAGCCACTACGACACCGCTATACACGGGTGGTTCGCACAAACTATTTAAGTGACTTTTATTCTTCACTCTTCACCCTTTCATTCTTCATTTAAGATAATGGGATTGTTTTCTTTCACAAAAGAAATAGCCATCGACCTCGGCACAGCCAACACCGTCATCATATCCGACGGTAAGATTGTGGTCGACGAGCCTTCGGTAGTGGCACTTGACCGTCACACCGACAAGATGATAGCTGTAGGCGAGAAAGCCAAGCTAATGTACGAGAAGACCAACGACAATATACGCACCATACGCCCGCTGCGCGACGGCGTGATAGCCGACTTCAACGCATGTGAGCAGATGATGCGAGGCCTCATCAAGATGGTACACACAGGCCGCCACTTCTTCACACCATCGCTACGTATGGTAATAGGCGTGCCCTCGGGAAGTACCGAAGTGGAACTGCGCGCTGTGCGCGACAGTGCCGAGCACTCCGGCGGACGTGAGGTGTACCTCATCTACGAGCCTATGGCAGCTGCACTGGGTATAGGACTTGACGTGGTAGCGCCGCAGGGCAACATGATAGTCGACATTGGTGGTGGCTCTACTGAGATTGCCGTTATCTCGCTGGGTGGCATCGTGGCCGACAAGAGCCTGCGTACCGCAGGCGACGACCTGACTGCTGACATCCAGGAGTACATGAGCCGCCAGCACAACATGAAGGTCAGCGAGCGTATGGCTGAGCGCATCAAGATACACGTAGGTGCAGCACTCACCGACCTGGGCGACGATGCCCCAGAGGACTATGTAGTGCACGGTCCTAACCGCATCACGGCTCTGCCTATGGAGGTTCCCGTATGCTACCAGGAGATAGCCCACTGTCTGGAGAAGACCATCGCCAAGATTGAGGCCGCTGTGCTGGGTGCCCTCGAAGGTACACCACCAGAGCTGTACGCCGATATCGTGCACAACGGTATATATCTCACCGGTGGCGGTGCCCTGCTGCGCGGTCTCGACAAGCGACTGACCGACAAGATCAACATACCGTTCCACATTGCTGAAGACCCATTACACTGCGTTGCCAAGGGCACAGGAGTGGCACTCAAGAACATACGCAACTTCTCATTCTTGATGTAAGCAGGAAAGCTAAGTGCAATCACTATTAGACTTCTTAGCCAAATACTACCATTGGCTACTGTTCCTTGTACTGGAAGGGATTAGCTTCGTGCTACTCTTCCAGTTCAATCATTATCACAACAGTGTATGGCTTACTACGGCCAACACCGTTGTAGGACAGGTCAGTGCGTGGGAGCAGGAGGCTATTCGCTTCGTGCATCTGGGTGAAGTCAACGCAGCTCTGACCGAGCGCAACCTGCAACTGGAACAACAGAATGCCATGATGCAGGAGCAGCTACTGGAGCTGACTCACGACAGCACATTCACCGAGCAGTATCTGGCCGACGTGCTGACCGATGTACATATGATACGCGGAAAAGTGGTCACCAACAGCATCACACACCGCGACAACTACATCACCATAGACCTCGGAGAAGCAGATGGCGTCAAGCCGGAGATGGGCGTAGTCAGCGGAACGGGCATTGTGGGTATCGTGTATATGACCTCTGCCCACTACTCAATCGTTATGCCGCTACTGAACAGCAAATCGCGCATCAGCTGCCGCCTGCATGGAACGCGCTACTTCGGCTACCTGAAGTGGGACGGCACCGACCCTCTTTATGCCACACTGGACGACATACCACGTCACGCACGCTTCAACGTAGGCGATGTGGTAGAAACAAGCGGCTTCAGCGCAGTGTTCCCGGCCGGACTGTTTGTGGGCAAGGTGGCTGCTATCGAGAACAGCGACGACGGTCTGAGCTACCAGCTGCGTATACACCTGGGCACAGACATAGCCCGTCTGCAGGACATCAGCATACTGACAGAGAGCTTCTACGAGGAACAACATCAATTGGAACAAAAAGCCGATTCGCTACAGCAGTAAAGACCTATGATCATCACATTTCTGCAACGACTACTATGGATGCTGGCTCTCGTAGCCATGCAGATGCTTGTGTTCAACCACATCCATCTGCTGGGCTATGCTACTCCGCTGATGAGCATATACCTGCTACTGCTCTTCCCGCTCGGCACAAAGCGATGGACCATACTGCTGTGGGGATTCGTTTGCGGCCTACTTGTTGATATGGTGTCGCTGACACTGGGCGTATGCACATCGGCCATGACTCTGGCCGCCTTCATACAGCCACCACTGCTCAAAGCCATCGAACCGCAGAACGCTGCCGAGGACATGCAGGCTTCGTTCCACACTCTGGGATTCTGGACATACGTGCGCTATGCAGCTGTGATGATTACCGTATTCATGGTGACGTACTTTCTGGTGCAGGCATTTACCTTCTTCCATCTGAAGGACATCGCACTCGACTTCGTCGGTAGCTGGTTGCTGACCTTGGTACTATGCCTGGCGCTGGAGGCCACAAGAAGCAGAAAGAGCAGCCAGCACGCAGCATAAAAGCCTAACGATTGGTTCGCGTCAAATGGAGAACAACAGCCATCAGCTCGAATATCGCAAGTATGTGCTGGGCTTTGCAGCCATACTCATCGTGGTGCTCTACGTGCTGCGACTGTTCGTGTTGCAGCTCACCTCCGACGACTATAAAACGAGAGCCGACAGCAACGCCTTCCTCAAGCGCATACAGTTCCCCGCCCGCGGAGCCATCAGTGACCGCAACGGCCAGCTACTGGTGTACAACCAGCCGGCCTACGACATTCTGGTCACCATGAGGGAACAGATAGGCGTGGACACGCTCGACCTGTGTGAGACACTTGGCATAGACACCGCATGGTACAACCGCCGCATGGTCGAAATCAAGGACCGCAACCGCAATCCTGGCTACTCACCCCACACCCAGCAGCTCTTCATGAGCCAGCTGTCCACAGAGGAGTTCAGCCGCTTTCAGGAGAAGATGTTCCGCTTCCCTGGTTTCTACTTCCAGAAGCGCACCATACGCCAGTACACCACTGGACATGCTGCCCACATACTGGGCGATGTGGGCGAGGTGTCGCCTAAGGACATCGAGGACGACAGCTACTACCGTGCGGGCGACTACATAGGCAAGCTGGGGGTGGAACGCAGCTATGAACGCCAGCTGCGAGGCATCAAAGGCACAGAGATACTGCTACGCGACGTGCACGGCCGCGTGAAAGGCAGCTATATGGAAGGAGCCTACGACCAGCGCCCGATACCAGGCAAGAACCTCACGCTATCCATAGACCTCGACCTTCAGGCCCTCGGTGAGCGACTGATGCAGGGCAAGCTGGGCAGCATCGTGGCCATAGAGCCAAAGACGGGCGAGATACTGTGCCTGGTGAGCTCGCCGAGCTACGACCCCCGCGAGATGGTGGGCCGGCAGCGAGGCAAGAAGCATCAGGAGCTGTCGCAGGACCCCATGAAGCCGCTGCTCAACCGTGCCATCATGGGTCTGTACCCTCCAGGCTCCACATTCAAGACATCGCAAGCCCTCACCTTCCTTGAAGAGGGTATCATCAGTCCGCAGACGGCCTACGCCTGTTCGCACGGTTTCCACTTCAAGGGACTGAAGGTGGGCTGTCACGGACACGCATCGCCCCTGCCGCTGGTGCCAGCCATCGCCACATCGTGCAACGGTTACTTCTGCTGGGGACTGTACCACATGTTCTCCAACCGTACCAAGTATGCCACCGTGCAGGAAGCCATGACGCGATGGAAGGACCACATGGTGGCTATGGGCTTCGGATATCAGCTGGGCGTAGACCTGCCAGGTGAGAAGCGAGGCATGATACCCAATGCCGACTTCTACGACAAAGCCTATCGCGGTTCGTGGAACGGTCTGACTGTGATAAGCATCAGTATCGGACAGGGCGAAGTGAACCTCACACCATTACAGATAGCCAACTTGGGGGCCACCATCGCCAACCGCGGATGGTTCATCACACCACACATAGTGAAGGAAATACAGGACGAACCGCTCGACACGCTCTATACCCGCCGCCGCTACACCCGCGTGGCCTCCACCCACTATGAGACCATCGTGGCTGGTATGGCCAAGGCCGTGGAGGGGGGTACCTGCCGACAGGCCAAGAACACCAACTACGTGGTATGCGGCAAGACTGGCACGGCACAGAACCGCGGCCACGACCACTCTGTGTTCATGGGCTTCGCTCCGCGAGAGAATCCACAGATAGCTATTGCGGTGTACGTTGAGAACGGCGGTTGGGGTGCCACCTTCGGTGTGCCGTTTGGTGCGCTGATGATGGAGCAGTACCTCACCGGACATCTGTCCGAAGAGAGCGAACGCAAGGCACAATCGTTAATCGATAGAACAATAAACTATGGCGATGCAGCAAGATAGCACACGCAAGAAGAGCATCATAGGTAGCATCGACTGGCTGACCATACTGCTATACCTCATACTGCTGGCTATGGGGTGGATGAGCATCTGCGGAGCCAGCTACGACTATGGTTCGTCGGTCAGTCTGCTGGACCTCTCCACCCGCTCCGGTATGCAGGTAGTGTGGATAGGCACAGCCGTACTGCTGGGCGCCATCATCCTGCTGCTTGACGACCGAATGTTCGACACCTTCGCCTACATCATATATGCGGCATTGATGGTATTGCTACTCGTTACGCCTTTCTTGGCACGCGACATCAAAGGCTCGCATTCATGGATCAAGATAGGCAGCTTCAGCCTGCAGAGTGCTGAGTTTGCCAAGTTTGCCACATCGCTGGCCATCGCCAAGTTTATGAGCTCTTATGGCTTTCAGCTTCAGGGCTCGCTGAAGAACTTCGCCATCTGCTTCCTCATCATAGCCCTGCCTATGGGCCTGATTGTAATGCAACGCGAGACCGGCTCGGCACTCGTCTACACCAGCTTCTTCCTGATGCTCTACCGCGAGGGTATGCCTGGCAGTATACTGTTTGCCGGAGTGTCGGCTGTGATATACTTCGTGGTGGGAATACGCTTTGCCGAGGATATGGTCATAGGCGACACCACCAGTCTTGGTGTGTTCGCTGTGGAAACACTCATCATGGTGTTCGTCATTGGCATGATTGTTGTATACTGCAGCCCGTCGGCTCTGACCAGCAACCGTCCGTCGGGCGAAGCTCGCAATGCTGGCCAGGCCTACCGCTCCACGCTACTCATCACCACTCTGCTTTGTCTGGGTGGCATGATGATAGCTGCGCTGGTGTCGAAGTACATCTACCCCTTCGATGTAACAATGGTACAAGGTGCCCTACTGGGCATCGCTATTGTGTACTTAGTGTACACGGCCATAGCCAGTCACATCATACGCTACTTCTACATAGCCCTGTTCGCCATAGGTTCGCTGGGGTTCTTCTTCTCTGCGCACACTATATTATATAAGGTATTGGAACCTCACCAGCAGAAACGCGTGCTGGTGCTGCTCGGTCTGCAAGATGACCCCAAGGGTACTGGCTACAATGTGATACAGGCACAGATTGCCATCGGCTCTGGCGGACTGGAAGGCAAGGGCTTCCTCAACGGCACTCAGACCAAGCTGAAGTATGTACCGGAGCAGGCCACCGACTTCATATTCTGCACCGTGGGCGAAGAACAGGGCTTCATAGGATCAACCGCTGTGCTTGTGCTATTCCTCATCATGCTGCTGCGCATCATCCACGTGGCGGAACGACAACCCTACGCCTTCGGGCGAGTCTATGGCTATTGTGTGTTCAGCATTCTGCTGTTCCATTTGCTTATCAACGTAGGCATGGTGCTGGGACTTATGCCTGTCATAGGCATACCCCTACCCTTCTTTAGCTACGGAGGCAGCTCACTCTGGGGCTTCACTCTGCTGCTGTTCATCTTCCTGCGTATCGACGCTGGCCGCAACCGACTGCAGCACTGAGCCCAGCATCCTGTTGGGGTTCACATGCGTCCATGACCATACAAATACCGACAGCCTCAACTCCGGCACTTCCTCCAGCACTTGCATTGCGCTGAGCATAGTGGTGCCTGTAGTCATCACGTCGTCCACCAACATCACATGCTTGCCTCGTAACTCTTCCTTGTTGGCCCGCCGATGCCAGGCGAAGATGTTGCGTGCGTTCACATATCGCTGCCAGAACTCCACCCTCGTCTGTGACACATTGTCCACCTGCCGACACAGTATGTCTGTACGCACAGGGATGCCCGTCAACTCGCTTATGCCCCGCGCTATCAGCGCTGCCTGATTGTAGCCTCGCTTCCACCTGCGGCTACGCGAGAGCGGTATCGGCAGCAGCAGATCCACATCGTCGAACAGCCCGCTTTCGCCCAGTTCCGTAGCAGCCAGACGACCCATCCACTGCCCCAAGTCGTACTGGCCATTGTACTTGAGCCGATGCACCATCTGCGCGACTGTACTATCACGGTAATATACAGCAAACGCGCCCACCCGCATGAGCCTCTTGTGGTCGGCCCATCGGGTGATGCGCGGATTCGTTATCCAGTCTCTGCTGGCGTTGAACGCTATAGTTGATGCACAGTGCGGGCAGACCAACTGCTCATCCAGAGCCATTGTACATCCGCAGACACAACAACGGTTGGGTAATATCAGATGTATTAGGCTGCGCAGTGCACGCCCCATACCATAAGTGACGGCCATTACCCCATTAGCGCGCAGCTTCTACTGTATGCAGCTTGAGCTTAGCCTGTTTAAGCCCAGGAGCTGTAGCTGTCAGCGTGACGGCTGAAGCCTGCTGCGACGAGCGAAGTATTGCCAGCGCCTGTCCATCGAAAAGCTTGCGACAATCTGTCACATTAAGCTCATCGCTGTAGTGGTCGCCACTGGACACAGCGACAAGCTGTGCATCGCCCACAACAGTGAACTGCACCTCATCGTTGGCTATGGGCACCAGACGTCCTTTCTTGTCGACTGCCTGCACCACTACATGCTGCAGGTCCACACCGTCGGCAGTCCACTGCGAGTTGTCAGGCAACAGACGCAACGCTACTGCTTCGCCGGCGGTCTCCACGCGATGCCGAGCCACGACCTTGCCGTCCCTACGAGCCACCGCCTCAATGTAGCCAGCCTCGTAGATCACAGGTTCCCAGCGCACCTGATTGCGTACCCTTGGGTTGCTGCGGTCGTTCTGTTTGATGCCTAGGCTGCGTCCGTTCACTATCAGCTCTACCTCATCGGCATTGGTGTAGACGGTGAGGTTCAAGCGCTCACCTTCGGTACGTGTCCAGTGGTCGGTGAGGCGACGAATGCGCTGCTTCACGCCGTTCCACTCTATATCGCGCGACTGTTCCTGAACGCAGATATGTACCACATCCTCCTCGTCTTCCTTGAATATGCTTCGTGCCAGATAAGCATTGGGTTTGGGCTGAAGATCGATGTAGAACAGTCCCTGCGCCCATCCCTTGGCAGGCCATCCCTGGCTCTCACCCAGATAGTCTATCACACCCCAATAGGCCAGGCCAATCACCTTGTCCAGCTCCATCTCGTAGTAGTTGGGACCAAGGGCGGCTGTGGTGGCTTCGCTCTGGTAGAACGTCATCCAGGGGAAGCGGCGGCCATCGCCAGGGAAGTACATATAGCGATAGTTGTAGGCTGCAATGTCGGTCTCCATCACCAACGGTGCTGGCAGGCTATCGGTATCTTGATGGCGTCCGCGAGGGTGCATAGCCACCGTCACCTGTCGAGTGCTGTCGTAGCGCTGCAGCAGAGCCTTCTGCATCCTGTATGGTGTCACACCCCAGTCGGCATAAGGCAGGTCCCAGTAGGTCTGCAGCTCGTTGCCCAGACTCCACACGATAACCGACGGGTGGCAACGGTCGCGCCTAATCCACTCCGGCACATCGTGCTGCCAGAGTTCTATCCAAGGCTTGCGGCCACCGGTATAGCGTGTCAGCCACTTGTCGTATAGCTCGTCCACAACGAGTATACCCAGTTCGTCGCACAGGTCCAGCAGGCTCTCGGAGTATGGATTGTGGCTGGTGCGGATATGGTTGAAGCCGTAGTCCTTGAGCAGACGCAGTCGCTTCTCTATAGCCTTTGGATAGGCTGCGGCACCTAGTGCGCCCAGCGTGTGGTGATTGGCAATGCCTTTGAGCAACACCTTGCGTCCATTCAGATGCAGACCGTAGGCAGGCGAGAACTCCACCTTGCGGATACCAAAGCGCTTGGTTATCCTGTCGGCAACAGTGCCGTCCGTACGGAGCAGTGTCAGCTCGGCAGTGTAGAGATACGGGTCGTTGATGTCCCAACGGTGAGCATTCTGCAGAGCTATGGTTTGCAGCGTGTACTCGCGTACCTTCTGGTTACCCCGATAGCGCGGTCTGTCGTGCTGTTCGGCTACTACCGCACCTGTCGCATCAAGTATGCGGGTGGTGATGTCCAGCGAGTCCACACCCCGTGCCGTAGAGCAAATCTCAGCCGTGATGTCGACAGTAGCAGTTCCGATCGTAAGGTCGGGTTCAGACACTATGTTCAGCGGATGGCGCGTAAAGTACTGCTGCTGGTCGGTTGTTACGATGTGTACATCACGATAGATACCGGCACCTGTGTACCAGCGTGAGTTCTCCGGCTCACGCGTATCGGCCATCACTGCTATCACGTTCTTCTCGCCCCAGCGCAGCTGCTGCGTTATGTCGGCCTCGAAGCCCAAATAACCATAGTCCGTGCCGCCTATGCGCTTGCCGTTGAGGTACACATCGCCAACATAGAGTATACCCTCGAAGTCTATCAGCACGCGGCGACCGCGCCATGCCTCATCGGGTGTGAAGGTCTTGCGGTACCAGCCCTTGCCCATAGCTTTGAAGCCGCGTGATGAGAGCCGGCTGCGCACGTTAGCACCAGGGTCGCTGTCATCGGGTCGCTCGTCGGCGCTGGGTGCCACCCACGGCTGCTCTATCTGGAAATCGTGGGGCAGGTTTATCGCCCGCCAGCCTGCATCATCGTAGTCGATGTTGGCGGCCTGCGGCTCATCGCCTGCATGGAACATCCATCCCAAATTGAATAGCGTTGACTCTCGCGGGCACTCCTGTGCTGTCGTTAGTGTGGCTGCCAGACATAACAGGGCAGCTATTGCGGTCAGACGTGTGCTCATAGACGTAAGTGTGTATTATTAACTATGGTATTGATTAGTATAGGTTCAGTTCGAATGGCATACGTGCCAGCACACACTGCTGCGGTGTGCGCTGCTGCTGTAGTATCTTCAGCAAGTCGATGGCCGGTGACAGCGAACTCAGAGCCTGATGCATACGTGCATCAAAGTAGCTCTCCTGGTTCTCGTGCATCATCTGCTCGAACCAGGGCACCTGCTCTGGATAGTTCACACGCTCGTAGTCGGTCAGTTTGGCTAGCTTGGCTGCCTCGGCTATAGCAGCATTGAGGTCACCCAGCTGGTCCACCAGACCTATCTTAAGAGCCTGTTCACCCGTCCACACACGACCCTGACCTATGGCGTCCACGCTGTCCTGCGGCAGTCCGCGGCCCTCGGCCACACGGCGTGTGAAGAGGTCGTAGCCACGCTCCACGTAGGCCTGCATCATAGCCGACTCACTGTCATTGAACGGACGCCCCATAGCGCCGAAGTCGCTATGGGCATTGGTCTTCACAACATCGAAGTGCAGCTCCAGCTTCTCCGTGAGCAGTTCGGAGGCATCAGGTATCAGACCAAAGATGCCTATACTGCCCGTCAGAGTCATAGGCTCAGCCAGTATCTTGGATGCGCCGCAGCTGATGTAGTAGCCACCGCTGGCAGCCATACCCGCCATAGACACCACCACTGGCTTCTCGGCCTTGAGCAGCTGTAGCTCACGCCATATCTGCTCAGAAGCATAGGCGCTTCCGCCTGGCGAGTTGACACGCAGCACCACAGCCTTCACACTCTTGTCGCTTCGTAGCTTGCGCAACTCGCGCACGGTAGCATCTTGCGCTATTGTCTCGCCCTGCAACATCAGGTCCTGTGCAGCCAGCTGCACAATCTCACCCGATGCGTAGTACACGGCTATCTTGTCATCGTAGCTTTTGGTCTTGGCTGCAGCTATCACGTCGGCAGGACTGACAAATGGTAGTTTCTTGCCTTCAGCTACATTGAGGCGTGTACGCAGGGCGTCTCTCACGCCGTCAATGTAGGTCAGCGTGTCCACCATGTGATGCACCAGCAGCAGCGATGCAGGCTGCATAGCCGTCATCGTGTCGGCCAGCTGGTTGAGTTGTTCAGCAGTCAGATTGCGGCTCTCGCCCACCTCAGCCAGCATCTGTCCCCAGATACTGCGCAGGAAGGAGTCCACCTGCTGGCGGTTGGGCTCGCTCATCTCGGTGGCTATATACGGTTCCACGGCACTCTTGAACTTGCCCACCTTAAACACCTGGAACTTCACGCCCACCTTCTTCAGCAGGTCGGTATAGAACATTGGCTGCGATGCCAGACCGTGCCAGTCGACCATACCTTCTGGGTTTAGCATCACGCGGTCGGCTACAGAGCAGAGGTAGTAGGCACCTTGAGTGTACATGTCGCCGTAGGCCACTATCCACTTGCCGCTGTCCTTCTTGTACTGCACCAGGGCCTGACGCAGTTCTTGCATCAGCGCCGGTGTACCGCCGTCGAAGTTGCCTACCTCCAGATAAATGCCCTCCACGTTGTCATTCTTAGCAGCGGCATCAATGCCGGCCAGCAGTTCGTCGAGTCCCAGGCCACCCGTTTCACCGCCCAGGATTATCGACATCAGATCGGCTTCCTGTGCACGCTCGTCCAGCACGCCACTCAATGTGATGCGCATCACAGAACCTCGCTTCACAGCCTTTGTTGAACTGTCGCTCAGCGCCATGCCGATGATACTAACCACGCATATCAATATCGCTGCCAGCATCCATAGTGATATACCCACCACGGTGGCCAGCACTTGTTTCAGAAACTGTTTCATAGTCCGTCATCTATTGTTGATTGTTGTATTATTGTATTATTCCATTAGTCCTGCTTGTAGAGCTGCATGTGGTTGATACGGCTGTCGCCCGATGATATGGTGCAGCTGCCGTCATCGTTCAGCGTGATGCGGCACGTGCCGTGTGCTATCGACACCGACTCCCATCCGCCGTAGTCCTCGTCGGTCTCATCGTAGTCGTCGGGATCGCCGCTGCCCACATAGCGCATCTCGGTCTTGTTGAACTCGGCACGCAGCACCTTGCCATCCTCGTCCTCGACTTCCAGTTCTTCGAACACATAGTTGTACTGTCCCTCGTAGTACTCGTTGTATGTGGTGATGTAGCCGTAGCAGTCCTCATCATCGAACTCGAACTCCTCGTTGGCTATCTGCATGATTGCACCCGGATCGGTGTTGGCGCTCCATATTCCGACGAAGGCCTCATCCATATCACTCAGCTCGCCGCCCTCATCCTCGTCATCATCCACCAGCTCCTCGTCGGCATCGCCCTTCTTGTGTTTCTTCTTACTGTCGTTGCAACTCACTGTGGCCACGATGAGCGCCATCGCAAAGGCCATAAACAGAACTTTCTTCATTGTGATGATTTATTGTTAATTATCCGTTCCAACGCACAAAGATACGCCTTATCTTCAGCCAGACCAAACAATAGAGCTATTTTATATCGCACATTACTACCTTATTCCTTACCTTTGCAGCCGAATTACATACATTATAGCCGTATGATTTCATTCCTACTTAGCATTGTAGCCCTACTGGTGGGCTATATGGTTTACGGCCGCGTGGCAGAACGTGTGTTCGGCCCCGACGACCGCGAAACTCCAGCCATCCGCAAGGCCGACAAAGTTGACTACATTGTACTGCCCTCGTGGAGAGTGTTTATGATTCAGTTTCTCAACATCGCCGGCACGGGACCTATCTTTGGTGCTATCATGGGCATGTGGTTCGGACCTACCGCCTATCTGTGGATAGTACTGGGCTGCATCTTTGGCGGTGCTGTGCACGACTACATCAGCGGTATGCTGTCGTTGCGCCACGACGGTTGCGGACTGCCTGAACTGACGGGCCGCTATCTGGGCTCCACAGCCCGCAGCATACTGGTGGTATTCACCATGATGATGATGGTGCTTGTGGGCGCCTTCTTCGTCTACAGTCCTGCCATCATACTGAGCGGCATCTGGGGTGAGAAGATGATGTGGGTGGTTATCATATTCCTCTACTATGTGGCCACAACGATGATGCCTGTCGACAAGATTATAGGCAAGGTATATCCTCTCTTTGCGCTGTCCATGCTCTTCATGGTAGTAGCTCTGGGCATCGTGCTGTGCATCAAGCATCCGGCGCTGCCTGAGGTATGGCACGGTCTGGGCAACTGGGGCGCTGAACGTCTGGGGCTGAAGCAGCACCTCTTTCCCGGCCTGTTCGTCACCATAGCCTGCGGTGCCGTGAGTGGCTTTCACGCCACACAGTCGCCCATGATGGCGCGCTGCATGAAGAGCGAGCGCCAAGGACGCCCCATCTTCTACGGAGCCATGATTACCGAGGGTGTGGTAGCGCTGGTATGGGCCACCATATCGTCGTACTTCTTCTTTGCCGACGGCTGGAAGGATGTCTGCTCGCCTGCTGAGCTGGCAGCCTTCGACGCACAGCTTGGGAGCGACGGCGCACGCTCACTCATACAGTACTTCGATGCGCCCACGGTGGTGAACATCATCTGTCACAGCTGGCTCGGCATAGCCGGCAGCATACTGGCCCTGCTGGGTGTGGTGGCAGCACCCATCACCACTGGTGGTTCGTCGTTCCGCTCTGCCCGACTGATCCTGTCTGAGGCCATGAACCTGAAGCAGACCAGCGCACGCAGCCGTCTGATGCTGAGCCTGCCGGTATTCGCCGTAGGCATAGCGCTGCTGGCCTGGCAGATACAGAACCCGTCGGGCTTCGGCACCGTATGGCAGTATGTGGCTTGGGGCACACAGGTCATGGCGGCGCTGACACTCTGGGTGTGCACCGTATACCTGACCCGCGAGCACAAGTGCTACTGGCTCACGCTCCTGCCTGCCGTATTTATGACTATGGTGGTAGCAGCGTTCTTCTTCGCCTCGCCCACAATCCTGGGGCTCGACTACACGCTGTCCATCGTGCTGGCTGCCGTCATCACTCTGTCTGCTCTGACTCGCTACATATTTGCCCGTCGTTCAGCCTGATGGTGCGTCCGCTCATGGCGGCCAGTTGCTCGTCGTGGGTCACGATAACAAACGTCTGACCCATCTCGTCGCGCAGGCGGAAGAAGAGCTGATGCAGCTCCAGCTTGTTCTGGCTGTCCAGACTGCCCGAAGGCTCGTCGGCCAGTATCACGGCAGGATTGTTGATCAGCGCTCTGGCCACAGCCACACGCTGCTTCTCGCCGCCGCTCAGCTCAGCAGGCTTGTGCGATATCCGCTCCGACAGCCCCATGAAGTCCAGCAGTTCCTTGGCACGACGGCTCACCTCGCTCTCGCGCTTGTGGGCTATCAGCGCAGGAATCATCACATTCTCCAGCGCCGTGAACTCCGGCAGTAGCTGGTGGAACTGAAACACGAAGCCGATCTTCAGCCCGCGGAAACGCGCCAGCGCATTGCTGCCCAATGTACTGACATCCGTGCCGTCAATCACCACACGACCTGTATCTGCGCGGTCCAATGTGCCCATAATCTGCAGCAGAGTGGTTTTGCCGGCACCGCTGGGGCCCACGATACTCACCACCTCGCCGGCACCGATGCTCAGGTCTATGCCACGCAGCACCTGCAGCAAGCCGAAACTCTTGGTTATGTTGCTAAGCTCAATCATGCCGCAAAGATACATAATTCATAATTGACAATTCGCAATTGACAATTGATAATTCACAATTCACCATCCTTCAATGTGAAAGACCGTCTCTGGAACCGCAACTACTGCTATGTGATGACAGCCAACTTCGCGCTGTTCTTCGCTTTCTATCTGCTCACACCCCTGCTGCCGCTCTACCTGTCCGAGAACTTTGCAGCCGGCAAGGACACCATAGGCCTCGTGCTGTCGGGCTACACCATCACGGCTCTGGTGGCACGTCCGTTCTGCGGCTTCCTCGTGGACAGCTTTCCGCGTAAGCGAGTGCTGATGGTGTGCTTTGCACTCTTCTTCGTGTTCTTTGCCGGGTACCTCGGTGCCACCACCCTGCTGCTGTTTACCCTCGTGCGCACCCTCCACGGAGCCCCATTCGGCGCGCTCACCGTAGCCAACAGCACCGTGGCAATCGATGTGCTACCCTCCAGCCGGCGCAACGAGGGCATAGGCTACTACGGTCTGAGCAACAACCTGGCTATGGCAGTCGCCCCCACGGTAGCCATATATCTGTACCGCCTGACTTCCGACTTCGAACTTTTGTTCTGGCTGGCACTCATCATCGCAGGACTTGGTATGTGGGCAGACAGCAAAGTCGAGCTGCGGCCTGAGCCGGAGAGGAGGCAGGCATTAGCTTCTCCCACACCTCGTCCGCTGCTCAGCCTGGACCGTTTCTTCCTCACTCGCGGCTGGCTGCTGGCTGTCAACATGGTGTTCTTCGGTTTCTGCTTCGGTGTGCTGTCCAACTATCTCGCCATCTACGGCAAGGAGGTGATGGGCATCACCGGCGGCACAGGCACCTACTTCATGCTGGTGGCTGTAGGACTCATGCTGTCGCGTCTGCAGGGAGCCGCAGCCCTGCGCCGAGGCCGTCTGACCCAAAATGCTGCCGAGGGAGTGCTCATCTCGTCGGTAGCCTACATGCTGTTCGTGGCAGTACCCAACGAGTGGGGCTTCTACCTCTCAGCCTTCCTGCTGGGTCTGGGCAACGGTCACATGTGGCCCGCATTCCAGAACATGATGATCCAGCTGGCCCACCACAACGAGCGCGGCACAGCCAACTCCACCATCCTCATCTCGTGGGACATCGGCATAGGTCTGGGTGTGCTCATCGGTGGCTTCCTATCCGAGCACATGGGCTACATCGCTGCTTTCTGGTGTGTAGCTGCCGCACAGCTGGCCGGCACAGCCATCTATCTCGCAAGCACCCGGCAGTTCTACCACAGGCACAAGCTGGAGGAATAGAATTTGAGCACGCTGCACAGGACATGCAGCGTGCCAGCATCACATACCAGTGGGAATCGGACAATCGTAACGAGCACTATTACCATGTCCTGCTCTACACGCTGCTCACCTATTTCGGAGCAGAACTGCGTGTAGAGGAGGCAATGGCTAAAGGTCAGGCTGACCTGACGCTGTTCATGCCAAAAGGCATCTACGTGATAGAGATACAGTACACTCACTCCGTGCAGGAGGCGCTCGACCAGATAGACCAGAAGGGATATGCCGAGAAATACCGCTTGGATGGTCGCCCCGCCACGAAGGTGGGCATCGCCTTCTCATCAGAAGAGCTCAACATCAGCGACTGGAAAGCCGAAAGCCTCTAAGTCCGCACACAGGTAGGGCTGCGAGGGACGACAACGAAAAATGAAGGTCAAAGTTTGCGGGTTACGATAGAATGCCATACCTTTGCAGCCGTGAAGACTGCGCAGGCAGCCTGCACAAAGCAGTGCTCCGATGGCGGAATCGGTAGACGCGCTGGTCTCAAACACCAGTGGGGCAACCCGTGCCGGTTCGACCCCGGCTCGGAGTACAAGTCAGAGGATATGTCTCAACAGGCATATCCTCTGACTTGCTTTATACACCTACATGTACTCCCTCTACCTTAGTCTTTCTCTACATGTAATTTTGCCAAAACTGATATCACTAATATCACAAGCCAAATCAACACTCTGAATAACAGATAGATAGCAACGTGCAAAAGGGCGTGCAAATGAGTGTAGAAGTGATATTAGTTTGGGAGCGCAGGCGGCTCGCCTGTAAACATCATCACTCCCGTGCCATGAACACCGCGGTGCAGCCCCCTTTACACCGCGGTGCAGCAGCTCGTGCACCGCGGTGTAGCGAGACTTGCACCGCGGTGTACAGCTCTTTGCATCGCGATGATGGGCACTCATCAACGCGATGTACAGGGTGGTGGAGCACATTACTCTGGTGAATGGAGCGTAGCGCAAGCACGCAGCTGAGCAACAGGGGGGTAGTGTTTTTGCAGGCGAGCCGCCTGCGCTCCCAAACTAATATCACTTCTACACTCATTTGCACGCCCTTTTGCACGTTGCTATCTATCTGTTATTCAGAGCGTTGATTTGGCTTGTGATATTAGTGATATTAGTTTTGGCAAAATTTGTATGATACAGCAGCACAACAGAGGCAACCGCATGTGGAACAATTATAAGCTGAACTGCTGACGTACTGCAATGATAATCCAAGACATAGCACACCCCACCTCTGTGGCCTTCCGATGATGTGGAGAGGCTACCAGAGGTGGGGTGCTGGTGTATGTGTGTCGAGCGACGATTAGTCGGCCAACTTAGCCTTGATGAACTCGCGGTTCAGACGGGCGATGTTGGCGATGGTCTCGTTCTTCG
>CALEPV010000040.1 GCA_937910905.1 uncultured Prevotellaceae bacterium | reverse complement strand
CACCCCGACCACCAGTTTGTGCTCTATGGACAGTTTGATGATACGTTGAAACATATTCGGACAGTCTTATCCTTAGGTGTTGACACGCAACGCACGCATGGCGTTCAGTACGGCCAGGACCGTCACACCAACGTCGGCGAAGACGGCCATCCATAGAGTGGCCAAGCCGAGGGTGGCAAGGATGAGCACGGTCACCTTTACGCCAATGGCGAACCAGACGTTCTGGCGGGCGATGGCGAGTGTGCGGCGGGCGATGCGGATGGCGAGGGCTATCTTTGAGGGTTTGTCGTCCATCAGCACTACGTCGGCAGCCTCGATGGCGGCATCCGAGCCGAGGCCGCCCATCGCTATGCCCACGTCGGCGCGCGCCAGGACAGGGGCATCATTGATGCCGTCGCCCACGAAGGCCAGCACTGACTTCTTGCTCTCATCACGTCCGGCACCCGTCATGAAGCGTTCCACCATTTGCACCTTGTCGGCCGGCAGCAGTTCGGCGTGGCATTCGCTGAGATGAAGCTTCTGCGCCACCTGCTCTGCCGCTTCCTTGCGGTCGCCTGTCAGCATCACGGTATTCTTCACACCCAGTGCCTGCAGCGCAGCGATAGCCTCGGCGCTGTCCTCCTTGATCTGGTCGTTGATGACGATGTGACCTGCATACACACCGTCGATGGCCACGTGGATGACGGTGCCTGCCAGATGGTCGTCGTGGCACTGCGCGCAATCGTGCCACGAGGCACCAATCCTGTCCATCATCTTCGTGTTGCCCACGCAGACGTCGCGTCCATCGACCTTGGCCCGTATGCCATGACCTGCAATCTCCTCCACGTCGGTCACCTCGCAGTTATCGGTGGCCTCGTCGGGGAAGGCATCGCGAAGGGCTGCACCGATGGGATGCGTGGAGAAATGCTCCACGTGGGCGGCAAGGTGCAGAAGCCGCTGCTCATCCTGGTGTTCCGGGTGCACAGCCGTTACGGCAAATTGCCCGCGGGTCAGCGTGCCCGTCTTGTCAAAGACCACGGTGCCCACCTTCGCCAGCACATCCATATAGCTGGCACCTTTAACCAGTATTCCCTTGCGCGAGGCTCCGCCGATGCCTCCGAAGAACGTCAGCGGCACGCTGATGACCAGTGCGCAGGGGCACGAGACGACGAGGAACATCAGGGCGCGATAGAGCCAAGTGGCGAAGCCCGCGCCAAACAGCGTAGGAACGATGGCCAGCGCCAGCGCCGCAAAGACCACTACAGGGGTGTAGATGCGGGCGAAACGTGTGATGAAGGTCTCGCTGTGCGACTTGTTCTCGCCGGCATGTTCCACAAGGTTGATAATTTTTGATACGGTGCTCTCGCCGAAGGGTTTCGTCACACGCACCTTCAACACTCCCGAGAGGTTGACGCAGCCGGAGACGACCTCGTCGCCCACGGCCACCTCGCGGGGCAGACTCTCGCCCGTCAGTGCCACGGTGTTCAGGGCACTGCTGCCTTCTTCGACCACACCATCGAGGGGTACTTTCTCACCCGGACGGATGATGATGAACGCGCCGGTCACCACGTCCTCAGGATGCACGTCCTTCAATATTCCCGACGTTCCGTCGCCTACCCGTAGCCTTTCTCCTTCGGACTCAAGGTGTGCCACATCGGGCCGTATGTCCATCAGGTGGGCGATGCTCTCGCGGCTTTTGCCCTCGGCGTAGCCCTCGAAGAGCTCGCCTATCTGGAAGAAGAGCATCACGAAGACTGCCTCGGGGAACTCCGTCTCAGCACCTGGTAGGAAACCGATGCAGAGTGCTCCGATGGTGGCCACCGACATAAGGAAATGCTCGTTGAAGGCATCGCCGTGTGTGATTCCCTCCCAAGCCTCGTGGAGCGTCTCGCGCCCTATTAACAGATAAGGTATGAGATAGATGAGCAACAGTTGCCAGGTGGCCAGCGAGAAGTGATGCTCTATCAGGACAGCTGCTATGAGCAGGACGACAGTTGCACCGATAAGCAGCAGTTGCCGCTTTAGCCCACCCTCATCGTGGTGGTGATGCTCGTGCTCGTGATGTTCTTCGTACTCGTGGTGATCTTCATGCGAACAATTGTCGCAGTGTGAATGTTCGTGATGATGTGCCATAACTTTCTTTTTTTTGTTTTGCGCTGCAAAGGTACGCCATTTCGCGTGCAACTCAGTTGCAAACTGCAACAGCCGTCCCGAATCTTCCTTCTCCATCCTGTCTGCTCTCTTAATGATTTCCCTTCTCCGTAAATGCCTTGCGGTCTCTGACGATGTCGCTGAGGTTGTTGAGGGCCCAGCCGATGAGGTTGTGGATGTGGGGCAGGAGCGAGCGGGTGCGGTCAGTTAGTTCGAACTCCACGCGGGGCGGTACCTTGGCATAGGCATGGCGCAACACGAGGCCGTCGGCATCGAGGTCGCGCAGGACTTGGGTGAGCATAAAGCCTGCTGCTACACCAGCTCCTGCAGCTGCACGCTACGACCTGTCAGGACGGTCTGCCGGCAATTCGCGCGGAATTGTCATTCAGAACGGCAAGCTGCATGTGGAGTGATTCACAATGTACAATTCATAATTCACGGAATCTCCATCTCGTTGGGCCATCGGTTCTCATGCTCGTACCAGTCGCGCTGGTACTCGGCATTGTCGGGCCTGATGAAGTATAGTTGTCAGCGAGGCAGGTAGAAGCTGATGAGCATACCAGCCCACTGGCGGTAGGAGTAGTCGTGAAGTCCACCATTCTCGGATGCCTGACGTGGTCCCCATGTGGTGATGAGCCTCATGGCGTTGTCGCGTACCAGCCAGCATTGTGCTTCATCCAGTTTGCTGGCAGGAAGTAAACCGTCTGCCACAGCTTCGTCGACTATGGCGGCTGCCATATCTGTCCAGTGTTGCAGGTTGAAGAGCGGTTGTAGGTAGAGCAAAGAGTCAAGTTCGAGAATCAGGTTGCAGAATCCGCCCTGCTAGGTCAGTACGGGTCGGGCGTTGGCTGGAAGGCCCGCAGCATGGTATGCCTGAATGCTTTTCAGCAGGTGGAAGGCGCTGTCGGTCCATGTCTGGCGTGTGATGTCAGTCAGGTCGTAGTCGTAGTTGCTACCGCTGAGACGGGCAGAGCGCAGCAGTCGTGCGGCACGTGCCACAAGGGTGTAATCATAGAATATCTCGGTGCCGCCCCAAGTCGAAATGCGGTCCGTGTGTGCACTAGACCGTGCACAGGTTACAGCTTCAACGGGACCTTGCAGGTTGCTGCGGCAGTCGAGCGATGACTGCAACAGCAGTTGCCACGCTTCTTCCACCTCGCTGCTCTGCTGTCCGTATCTGCAACGCACCCACTCGCTGAGCCATGCATCAGGTTTCGCCTGCAAGCTGTCGCTGCTGATCCAGGGCAGTTCGTACAGCAGGTCGTATACGACTGGTTTGGTGCCCAATCCTTCCGGCGTGGCTCCAACGCCAACGAGGTCGTTGTCGTTGCTGCGCAATCGGCATAGTGCTCCATGGCCTGCGGGATACGTCCATACAGTCTTGTGCGGGCACCGAAGTTGTGCAGCATACAGTACACGACATCGTGGCCCTGCATCTCTGGCCAGTGGGGAGTGGCATCGGCAAAGAGGTCCAGCACGATGAGCTTGCCGCGCGGCACAGATCGTAACACCTCGTATTGGCGCGGTTACCACTGCCAGTACTGTATGACCCATCGTGCATCGGGGTGAGCAGCGCTGAGAGCTTGGTATATGCTGGCGTATGCTGTAGAAGCTTCAATGCCAGTCATGTTGGCGCCCTAGTGGAACGGGTCCATGCTGTAGAAGCACGATGGTCCACAGAGCGAATCCATCAGGGCATAGTAGCGTGATGCCATTGTAGCAAATGTCTCGCTGGCGGGATTGAGAATGTCGGGCCTGCGGAAACCGCACCAGTTGCCTTGCGCCACAGCCTCATCGCTGAAGCCTGCCGGTACCATGCCGCTAAAACTAGGCAGTACGGGCATCATGCCCAGCTCGTTCTCTCGTGCCACTATGCGCCGTGCCAGCAGCTGCTGGCGCTCGTACCACCACTGCGGATTTGAACCGCCCCAACCTTCTAATTTGTTCATGGCCACCACGCTTAGAACGAAGGCCCGGCGATGAACTGTGCCACCTGTTGTTCGGTGTAGCTGTAGTGCTTCATCAGCAGTTCGCGCCACACAGCATCGAGGCCAACAATCTGCAGCGGCATGTTCACTCCGTGCAGGGCCATCCAGTCAATCTCCTGCTGCCAGCGTTCCCACGTCCAAACGTACATAGAGTAGCTGAAGGTGCAATAGTTCAGATAGTAGCGCAGCGGCACATCGCATGTGTGGGTCTCCGATGAGGATGGTAGTGGCAGGGTGGCGTGTGCGATATCTGTTGTCAGCAGGTTCCAGCTGATGCTGATGTGTGCGTAGTGGTTCAGGTAGTATCCCAGTCCTGCTGTGGCTGCCGATAGCGTTGATGCCGTGATGCATGGCTTGCCATCGCGTGCGGAGATGGTGAATGTCTCAGCCTGACCTGAGCTGCTGCCAGGGACAGCGGATTGAGTATTGCAGACTTCGACAATGAACATGTCGGCAGTACCGGCACCGCCTACGCGGTTCAGCAGACCGGCTATGCTTGGAGGCATGGCATGAATGTCTGTCGTAGTGATGCAGGAAGCACAAATCAGCGCAAAGACTGCTATAAGGTGAAAGCGGAATCTTGACATATAAATAAGGGTCGTATGCCACAAATGTAGGACAAATACCTGGTAAAGCTTTGCCGTAAGGGCGAAAAAGCGTAGCTTTGTGGCGCAATGCAATATAAAATAGTGTACACAAGACCATGAAACGTGCTATTCTACTGTCCCTGGCCGTATGGCTGCTTGCGGGTGTTTGCACATCTGCAAAACTGAGGAAAGCTGCTCAGATGACTGACCGACAGTACTGGGCAGAGCGTGCCTACGAGATGGCGGCCCCTGTGCTTAGCAATATGGCAGCAGGCACGCTGCAGCAGAATTTCCGGTTGGAGACTTCGCAGATATGGGATGGACGCGACCCCAAGGTGGCATATATGGAGTGCTTCGCACGCCTGATGGCAGGCATAGCTCCGTGGCTGGCGCTGCCAGACGACGATACTGCCGAGGGGCAGATGCGCAGTCAGCTGCGGCAGTGGGCCCTGCAGAGCTATAAGAACGCCGTTGATCCCGACAGCCCTGACTATCTGGGGTGGGGCAATGGCAGTCAGACACTGGTGGACGCGGCCTATCTGGTGGAAAGCTTCATGCGTGCCTACGATGTCCTGTGGATGCCGCTTGACAACCTCACGAAGCAGCGCTACATAGCCGAGCTGAAAGGCCTGCACCGCTATGCGCCGCCTTACTCCAACTGGCTCATATTCGTGGCTATGGAGGAAGCCTTCCTAATGAAGGTCGGAGCAGAGTACGACGAGTATCGTGTGCATGTGGGATTGAACAAGATGGAAGAGTGGTATGTGGGTGACGGCTGGTACTCAGACGGTCAGGCCTTTGCCTTCGACTACTACAACTCGTTTGTCATCCAGCCTATGTACTCGGAGGTAGTGGACATAGTGCGTCAATGCAAGGGTGACGACTACAGGCTGCTGCATCGTGTCGGACCGAACGATGGTGGCGAGCGGCGTGCAGTTCAGGTGCTGGAGCGTATGCAAAAGTATGCAGTAATACTGGAGCGTTTCATATCGCCGGAGGGCACGTTCCCCGTGTTCGGACGCAGCATACCATACCGTCTGGCAGCCCTGCAGCCGCTGGCGCTGTTGGCTTGGCGGCAGCAACTGCCTGCCGAGCTGCACGAAGGACAGGTGCGAGCTGCGCTGACAGCTGTGATGCATCGTATGTTCGACGTGAAAAGCATCTATAACGAGGGCGGCTTCATCACGATAGGCTTTGTGGGCAATGCTGCACAGACACCTGTTGACACCTATACCAACAACGGCTCGCTCTACATGGCATCGCTCTGCTTCATGCCTCTTGGCTTGCCTGAATCGGCAGCCTTCTGGACGACACCGGCTGAGAAGTGGACATCCAAGAAGGCCTGGGAGGGCGATGGCTTCCCTAAGGACCACAAGTGGAACATCAACCAAGAACTCTACCAGTGGAAGTAAATTAAAAGCATACTTGCTTGCCAGTATCGTGAATTAGCCCTACTTTTGCACGCCTTAAGGGCAGGAACCAAAGCCGTATCATGCGTTGAACAACCGTCGTATTTGTCATATCGTCCTAGCTGTGCTGATGTCTGTTGCAGACATGTCGGCACAAGCGTACAATTCTACCACAGGCTTGTTGCATGTGCCTAGTGCTGATACAGATACACCAGGTACATTCCACGGTAACTTCATGTATATGAGCCGCGAATTTCTGCCCGATCAGATGCCCGATAAGTACAGCTTTGGCTATGGCGTGGGTGTGACATTATTCTCGTGGCTTGAGGCATCCTATTGCCCCACATTGCTGTGGATGGAGAAGCATGTCGATGGCAAAGTAAAACATGCATTCTACAACGAGGACCGCCGCTTGAACGTGAAGGTCAGGCCCCTAAAGGAAGGACGCTGGTGGCCTGCCCTGGCTTTCGGTATGGACGATGTGGGCCGCCTGGATCGCATCAAGGATGGAAAGAACCTAAACAACTACTTCCAGAACCTGTATGTAGTGGGCTCCAAGCACTTCGATACCGGTGGCTATGAGCTGGGTGCTCATTTGGCTTATCGCTACTACGTGACCGATGTCAACAGGAAGCGTCGCGGTATGGCTGGCGGTGTGACTGTGCGCCCTTCGTTCTACCGCCCGTTGCGAGCTACGGTAGAGTGGGATGGCAAGGGCGTGAATGCGGGTGTGGACATGCTCTTGTGGCACCACCTGTTTGCCCAGTGCGCATTGGTGCACGGCAGTAGCTTCATGGGTATACTCAGCTACCACTACACTATGCCCTTCTGATAGCGGTATTCACGAAGGCAGAATGTGCCACTTAGATCTCTTCTGTACGATGCCGAAATTTGTTCAGCGCGTTGTTGGAGCTTGTCTAACACGTTGGACGAACCTGTCTAACGCGTTGGACAAAGTTGTCTAACACGTTGGACAAACCCCGACAACGCGGTGTTGAAATGGGACGATTTCTGCACGAGCTG
>CALEPV010000039.1 GCA_937910905.1 uncultured Prevotellaceae bacterium | reverse complement strand
TCAACACGTCGGTCTTGGAGGTCTCGAAGTAGAGCGTGGTCACGTCGTAGAACATCAGGCCAATCTTCCCACCGAGTATCTTCCGGGTGTGCTCCACGCTTATCTGCTGTACCAGCTCTTTCTGCGTGTTGTAGAGCTTGTCCATGTACCGGTAGATGTGGTTCAGGTCAACGTCCTCATCATAGTACGATTTCAGATAGGACACCGTGGCCAGCTTGCTCCGGGGCTGTGACACCCTGGCTATAACCATATGGCGGAGGATCTCGTCGGGAATCTGGTTGAAGCCAACACTGTCGTATATCCGGTCCAACAACAATTGTGTGCCGTTGATGATGATGGCATCCATATTGTCAAGGACACGAACCGTCTCCTCCTGTTCCTTTCCACATTCGTCATCGAAGTCAAGCTCTTGCTGGCCGCCATGCTTGCGAATCCAGTCATGCGCCTTCAAAAGCAGAGCGTCGGCCTCTGCGTCCGTTTCTACAGTGCCCATATTGTGGACATACCTCGTCTTGCCATGCGACTTGCTCACTACGACTACGCTGATAGTGCCGGAGCGGTTGGGTTTCTTCCGTGGATACATGGTGCAAAGGTGGCGTTTTTTTGCTTGCGACACCCAAAGACACCCAATTGTTTTTGTAACTAGCTGATTTTCAATGGCCGCTATTTTGTGGCGCAAAAAGTGATGAAGTCAAGACGTGTGCATTTGCTTCGTTGCCTACAAGGTTTATAAGGAACTGGAGCGAATTATTGCAGCGATTGGCATCAAATTAAGTGTGGACAAGGTGCTGGACATTGCAAAAACCATTGCAACGGTTAGGGTGCACATGCCCAACAACAAGGGTTACTATACCAGAACCATGTTCCTGACTGACAGCCATAGGGCTATACAACCCCTTTTCCAAGAGGATTTGGGCAAGATCTGAAGTTTGGGTGTCGCATTGACGAAGTCAGGTCAATCACCTGCTGGCCTGCGTAGGTACCAATCCACTCGCGTGCCCTCATATATAATATGTCGGCTTCTTCCTCGGATGATGCTACTCCGAAGTTCTTCACCTCCTTGAACCCTCCATGGCTCTTGTCCACCACCACAACACTGATAGTGCCAGTCCTGTTTCTCTTCTTGCGTACAAACATGGCACAAAGGTAGCAAAGAATCACCTTGCGTCACCCAAATCACCCGAAAAGCTTTTGTAACTCACTGAAAATCAAATACAGCGTGTCAGAAAAATTGATTTTCGGGAGAAATTCCCGAAGTCAGGAATCAAAGACTTCAGGGCTCAGTTAAGGGGTGTGATTGACAAGAAATTCTTCATCTTTAGGCTGGTCAAGATTTTCGGTTAATCCACGCGGTTATGCAGGTGACCCACTATATGATATAATCAACAGCTATGGCAATCTCATTGATGTACGCGAGATTGACTATAAGCAGAACGTGATGAGTGGTATGCGCTGGACAAACGAGTGGGTTACGACCGACAACCAGTACAAGGAGTATCTGTTCTTGATGGAAAAATAAAGCTGGAGAGCTTTACTGCTGGCTCTCATAGTAGGACTTGATGGCCTGATAGATGCCCTGCGCCAACTGGCTGACACCGGCATCGCTGAGCAGGTAGCTTTCCTCGGTAGGGGTGGTGATATAGCCCAGTTCAACCAGACATGACGGCATAGATGTGGCTCGGAGTACGAGGAAGCCCGCTTGGTGTACGCCCTTGTCGGGACGGCCGGCACTGAGCAGCTGGCGTTGCACCATTGTGGCCAGGCGTGCGCTTTGAGCCATGTTGACATCCTGTATCAGCTCGAAGATGATGTAGCTCTCGGCTTCGCGAGGGTCGAAGCCTTCGTAGCGCTGCTCGTAGTCGTTCTCCAGCATGATGACCTCGTTCTCGCGTTGTGCAACAGCCAGATTGTCGGCCGCACGGTGCATACCTAGTGTGTAGGTCTCGGAGCCGCGCGCAGCTGCATTGCCAGCCACAGCATTGGTGTGGATGGACACGAAGAGGTCGGCCTTGGCGCGATTGGCTATGGCTGCACGCTCGTTTAGCTCGACAAACACGTCGGTCTTGCGTGTATAAATCACCTTGATGGCTGGCATGTTCTGTTCCACCAGTCGTCCCACAGCCAGTGCCACGCTGAGGTTGATGTTTTTCTCGCTTCCTCTCTTGCCCAGTGCACCGGGGTCCTTGCCTCCATGCCCTGCATCCAGCACTATGGTGAACGGTGTGCCGGCCACAGCCATCACCGAACATAGCAGGAAGGACAGGCAAAGGGCAGCCCACCCCCTGCCCCTCCCTGAGGAGGGGGGATTGGAGCTGTTGGGGGATAAGTGGGGTATGGAATGAAGGGACGTTGAAGTCATTAGGAACAATGAGTTGTCAATTGTCAATAGTGAATTACAAAAAGGTGCTTCTCCCTACATACTATTCGGCAGGCCGATATAGTCGGTCACCCACGACTCGCCATTCCACGACTGAGTGAGAATCAGGCGGCCATTGGAGCGGTAGAACTTGCGTTTGAGTACAAGGGTGTAGTTGTCATTGTAGATGAACTCAATCCTATGGAAGCCGTAGTCGCAGTCGACGGAATTGCCGTTGGCATCGTAGTAGCTCTCATCCAGCTTGTTGTTGCTATGCTCAGGGTAGGTGTATACCTCTTTGTGGTAGCCGATGTACGTGCATGGACGCCCGGCGGTGTCGAAGTAGGCGCGTGATGTGCAGCGGTTTTTGTTGTCGTAGGTCTGCTCCACCTTGTGGTAGCCGTTGGCACACATCGTGGGACTGTCGTCTTCGTCGTAGTAGCTGATGCAGGTCTGGTTGTTGTGGTTGTCGTACTCATAGCGCGTCACAGCCCATCCTTCACCAGTCTTCTCAATGAGATGCCCGTGCCCATCCTCTGCTGCTATGTATATCTTGCGTCCCCACTTATCGTACTGCACTATGCCTACAGGCACCATGTCGGACGGATTGGTGGGCTGGCCGTAGATGTCGAAGTAGCTCTCCTTGACCACGTTGCCAAACGAGTCGTACTCCCTCTCCATGATGCTGTAGCCTTCCATAGTCTTGCATGGCTCCTCGTCGGTGTCGAAGTATGATTGTTTCGTGTTGTTGCCACGGTTGTCGTACTCGTACCGTATTATGGCGTAGCCTTGGGACTTAAAGAGAGTCAGATTGTCATCGATGTCGTAGTAGCGCTGTTCTGTCTTTTGGTTGCGGCTATTGTATTTGTAGGTGATGCGATGGAACTTCTCATAGTTCAGAACCGGCTGTTCGTTGGTATCGAAGAACGATTGCTCTATGATGTTGCCCATGCGGTCGTACTTGTAGCGTGTGATGAGGTAGTTGGTAGCCAGCTGCCCGTCCAGCCCCAGTAGCCTTGACTCAAGAACGTGGCCTTGATCATCGTTGATGTACTGTACTGCAGCTCGTCCGTTGACAAGTGTTGGCTCGCCGTTTGCATTATAGTACTTTGCGCCTGTGCTGTTGAAGTTGTCATCGTATGTGTAGCGTACGATAGCGTAGCCTTCGCTCTCGTCTTCCACCGTTTCGCCGTTGAGCCCGAAGAATCGTTCCTCTGTCATGTTGCCATCGGTGTCGTAGGATGTGATGTAGCCGGCGATGTGGTCGCTGTTGAGGCATGGCGTCTCGCCATCGGCCTCGTAGTAGGCCGTGCGTGTCTGATTGCCTCGGATATCGTACTCGTACCGCTCTACGGCCACGCGGCTTTCAGTTGCCTCTGGCTCCAGATTGGTGTTCAGAGTGTAGCAGGCAATCTGCATGTTGCGCTCATCGTACTCGTATCTGAAGCCGGCCATGCCGCTCTGTAGCTGTGTGGGCTCCTGGTCAGCATCGTATACAACGTTCTGCATGAGGTTGCCGATAGAGTCGAACTCTGCTTTGATGCCTGCGTATCCACCAGGAGTCGTGTAGAGTTCGTCATCGAGCCCATAGTACCAGCGTTCCAGTTCGTTGCCATGTTGATCGTTGACCCTGGTTGTATAGGCGCAACCGATACTGCTCTCGACAGGATCGCCGTCGGCATCGAAGAAGCTGCTGCGTGTTATGTAGCCATTGTCATCGTACTCGTATGCGTATGTGGCAACTCCATCAGAGGGGTTGAACATAGGGTCGCGGTCGCTGTCAAGACATACTTGTGTGAGAAGCAGGCCGTGCTCGTCGTAAGTATAGTGCACACCTGCTATACCATGCATAACAGGATACATTGGGTCGCCGTCACCGTCGCAGAAGAGCTGATAGGTCTGATTGCCATACTCGTCGTACTCGTTGGCGCAGATGGCGGTTCCACTTTCGGCATCCAGTGCCGGCTCCTCGTCGATGGTCAGATATACGGTACGCTCCCAGTTGTCGGCATCGTCGTAGAAGTGACGTTTGATGCCCAAACCCCACTTGGTAGGGTGCGGCTGGTCGTCCTCGCCAACATACTGCACCTCCGTGATGCGGCCCAGCTCGTCGTGCTTGAGCAACCGGCCGTAGATGCCGTTCTCGTCGTGCACGGCCTTGCCGTACATGTCGTGGAAGTGTATGGCCTTGACCCATCCGTCGTTGTCGTAGTCGATGTACCATCTGGAGATACGGCCTTTGGCGCTGTTGTCCTCCAGGAAATGAGTGTAGCCCACGGTCTTGTTGGATATGGTGCGCTCGGTGCCATGCTCATCGTCGTATTGGAATGTGATGGTGTTCAGCTTGTCGTTGTAGCTCTTCACATACAGCGACTTGCCGCTCCGGTCCTTGGCCACTATGCGGCTCACCTTGCCGTCCTCTGTGTAATAGAACTCCTGGTCGGTGGCGCGCTCGTTGTACTCCGATTCGCTGATGTCCAGCAGCTTGTCGAAGCTGTTGACATACGATACTCGCAGCAGGCGATTCTTCTGGTACACGAACCTGTAGCAGGCGTGTGAGTGGCTGTGCTCGCTTGCGCTGAGTTCATGTATGCCTTCCAGTATGCCCCAACGCTCCACGTAGTCCTTGTAGTAGTACGTCTTCACGCGGTTGTAGTCCCAGAGGTACCAGCCGCCCCCGATGATTGCAAGCACAGCCACAGCTGCAGCAATCTTGCTCCAGAACGGCAGCTTGTGGGGATAGATGGCCCGATGCAGAGCCTTCTTGAACTCTGCGCACGACTGGTAGCGCAGCTTGGGGTCCTTGGCTGTGGCCTTGTCTACGACCTTCTGTACAGCGTCCGATACATATTTATAATATGCGCGCATGCGAGGCAGAGGCTCCTCAATCACCTTCCGCGTAATCTCCGGCTCAGTCAAGGTGGTGGTGTCGTAGGGCGTATGACCTGTGAGCATCACGTGCAGCAGCACGCCAAGCGAGTAGATGTCCGACCGCTCATCGAGGTGCTCGTTCTGTAGCTGCTCGGGGCTCATGTACGATGGCGAGCCCATCACAAAGCCGTCGTTCTCGTCCTCGCCGGTGCTGTTTATCACGCGGGCGATGCCGAAGTCCAGTATCTTGACGGAGTTGTCGGATGTTATGACTACGTTCTCTGGCTTGATGTCGCAATGCAGTATGCCCTGCTTGTGAGCATAGCCCACACCATCCAGAATTGGCTCAAACAGTGGGCAAAGACGTTCCTCAACAATCAAGCCGTTGGTCTCGGTGATAAACTGTCTCAGGCTCTGACCCTCGGCATACTCCATGATGAGGTACAGGTTGCCCTCCTCATCGATGTGGTACTCGATGAAGCCCACGATGTTCTGATGGCGCAGCTTGGCCAGGTGCTCGGCCTCCTGCTTGAGCATCTGGCGGGTGAAGCTGTTCACCATGTCGGCATTTATAACCTTGATGGCTACGCGCACATTGTCCAGCAGCTTGTGCTCAGCCAGGTAGACGGAGCCCATACCGCCCTTGCCTATGACTCCGATGATGCGGTAGTTGAGTATTTCCTTGCCTATCATAGCAGCATTAGATTAGTACCAGAAGTAGTAAACTGTGGGACGATTGGCAGCATTGATGAGGCCGATGAGCAGATATACGCCCACAGCCACCCACGCTATGATATTGGCTTGCGAGGCCTTCTTAGGATATTGGTTCTTCCATGCGAAGTACAGTATCCAGCCTACGATGGGGAACAGGAACGCCAGGATACCCCACCAGATTTCGATGCTCTGCTGGGACGCGGGTGTGTAGCCTCCGCCTGCAGCACCGTACATGCCGCCTGCATTCGTGTCGGCTTCGTAGGGACGTACTCCACCGAGAGGCAGCATCTGATACACCTGTGCCCACGGCAGGGGCACGCGCCCGGCCATCAGTATCTCTGTGCCAGCGGCTACGGGCACACGCTCGTTGCCGATGTAGCGGCCGCCAATAACTGTGCCATTCTTGCCGAGGTTCTCGTAGATATACTGCCCGCCGGCAACTGATATGCGTGCATGAACACGGCTTACGCCATCGTGGGGGATGATTATGTCGCATGAACTGCTGCGACCTACAGTGATTGAAGATTTCATCTGGTTATTAACATTATGATTATTGCTATTGTTAGAAGTGCTATGATTGCAATCAGCAGCTGGTTGTTGGCCGATGCCGGTGCGTTGGGTGTGGGTGGAGTAGGGGGCTGTGGCTGAGGTGGCTCGGGCTGCTGCACTCTGGCCCAGCCGCGCTGCCGGAGCAGGGAGATGACCTCTGCCCAGTTGAGCGGGAACTCCGCACGGGCGGACAGCAGGACCTCCGGCAGAAAAGATGTGCCAGTGTACGGTATCAGTATGCTTGAGTGGCGCAGTGGCCGTCCGTTCACGGCTGTGCCGTTGGTGCTGTTGTCGGTAATCTCTATGGCTGGCTGGTCGGATCCTGCACTGTTGTTCATTACGCCGCGTACCACAAGATGATGCTTGCTCACGTAGTCGCTGCTGTAGCAGATGTCGTTGTCCGTGCCACGGCCTACGGTTACTACCGGTGAGCTGGTATCAGGTGTCTGACTCCATCCATTGCTGCCGGTGGCCCTGAAGGTATCGGTCGTATCGAGCATCTGGCTGGAGACTGCAGCTTCCAGTGCCCGCGCGAACTCGGCAGCCGACTGAAAGCGCTGCATCATGTTTCTGTCCACCGCACGCAGAAACACTTGGTCGATGGCTGGCGGCACACCTTGGGCATACTGTGATGGCACAGGCATGTCTGCCTGCAGGATGTTGAGCACAGTCTTGTAGTCGTGCGACTCCTTCTTGATGGCGCTGCGGCCGGTGAGCATGAAGAAGAAAACACATCCCAGCGAATAGATGTCGGTGCGGTGGTCTATGTGCAGACCTTTTGCCTGCTCAGGGCTCATATAGCCGTCGGTGCCAATGATGCGGCCGACAGTCTTGCCTGTGCCGCCCACCTTGGCATCCTTGGCGATGCCAAAGTCGATGACGCACACACGCCCGTCGGGACGCAACATGATGTTGGAAGGCTTGATGTCGCGATGTATGCGCCCGTGGTCGTGCACATACTGCATGGCCTCCAGCACTTTCAGCATCAGCCGCACTGCCACATCCACGGCGAAGGGACCGCTCTGCTGTATGCACTGCGACAGGGTCGTTCCTTCGACATACTCCATGGGCAGATACAGATTGCCTTCGCTGTCGCCATAGGGCATACCCACGATGTGCACCACCGATGGGTGGTCCAGTCGCTGTAGCGTCTCGGCTTCTGTATTGAAGAGCTCGCGATACTCGGGCATGTAGGCCACCTTGTTGCTCATCTCTTTGATGGCAACGATATTGCCGTGCTCGTCTCTGGCTTTGAACACGCTGCCCATGCCGCCACGACCTATTTCCTCTAAGATTGTATAGGCCATTGATGCTTAGTGTCGTTTTTGAGATGATTTCCCAGTACTATTCTTCCGCTCGGCTTCCTCCTTGGATCCCTGCGGTGGCTTGTTGTCCGATTGGGCACCAGCGGCAGAACTGCCATTGTCAGCTCCAGGCGTTGACGTATCATCTCCGCTCCCCTTGTCGCCCTGTTCCTCATTATCATCGCTGCTTTCGCCACTGCCGGTTTCATTGCTTTTGTCGCCGCTTGCATCATCGCTTACATCATCGCTTACGTCTTCGCTTGCATCGCTGCTTGCGTCATCGCCTGCATTGATGTCCTCATCGTCGGTATCATCGGTGCTCTCTACTTGTTCCTCTTCTACCGACATCCTTCCCAGTGCATAGCCTCCAGCACCGAGCAGCACTACAAGTAGCACTGCGAGCAATATGTATATCCATCTCTTCTTGTTGGACATGGATGCTGTGATGGGCGCTGAAACAGATAGCCCTGAATTGCCAGGCGTGACGGCGAACTCCACGATGGTGCATGTGATATTGTCCAGTCCACCATTCTCGCGTGCCCGCTTGATGAGCGTAGCTACACGCTCGCGCTGTGTCATTCGTGTCTGGTCGGAGGCCACGTGCAGTATGTCTCTGTCGGGCACCATACCGCTTAGCCCGTCCGAGCACAGCAGGAAGCAATCGCCGGCTTCGGGGCTTATGGCATCGGGCAGCACAGTGGCAGGCTGCATGGTTGCTATACCGAGAGCATTGAGTATCTCGTTTTTGCGGGGGTGATGCTCAGCCTGCTCTTTGGTAATCTCGCCAGCATCCACCAGCATCTGCACGTAGCTTTGGTCGCGCGTGAGCTGTGTGATAGTCTTGCTGCGTATGAGGTAGATGCGGCTGTCGCCCACGCTGCCGATATACACCTTGCCATCGCGCACGATGAGCATCACGCACGTAGAGCCCATGCCTTTCAGCTCGGGCTGCTGGGTTGTGCGTTGCAAGATGGCAGCGTTGGCGGCATCACATGCTTCTACGATAGCTTGGCGAGGGTCGTTGAAGTAGGTGGTTTCAAGGAACTGCTGTATGGTCTCAACTGCTATGTGTGAGGCTACAGCACCTCCTACGTGTCCACCCATGCCATCACATACCACAGCCACAAGCCCGTTCTGACACTCAAACTGAGCAAGCCAGTCTTCGTTAGCCTTGCGCTTGCAACCTACGTCGGTCATGCCTTCGACGTTGCAGTAGCTGTATTGATTGCTTTGGTTCATCTTGTGCGTGTATGTTGTTTAGAACTCAGGGACACCCAAGAACACCATCTTGGTGCCTCCCAGTACTATGACGTCGTTGGTGTGCAGCTCAACCATGCCGCGTGCAAACTTGCCGTTGACATAGCTGCCGTTGCTGGACTTCTGGTCCTCGCCCCAGAAGATGCCTTCTGCCTCCACATATAGTATAAGGAAATGCTGTGATGACATCTGGTTGTCCTTGCTGAAGCATATATCGGCTGTGTTGCCGCGACCTATGATGTTGCGGCCTTCGTATATCTTGAATACCTCGCCGGCTGGGTTGGCACTGTAGGATATAACTACGCCTACCACCTTGCGGCCGCCTTCAGCATTGCCTGTGTCGCTGCCGTCGAAAGTGCGAATCACGGTGTGACCGCCATCGCCATCGAAACCCTCGAAGGCCTTGGTTGCTGCTGTCGCACCGACAGCACCGTAGGAGTGTGCGCCGTCGCCAGAGCCACCGCCCCAAGCATCGCTAGTGGCACGTGTGGCACCACCGCCCATGTCGAAGTCGTTGTTTACGCGTGTGTGACTGCTGCTGGGGCAGAAAGGACAGTTATCACCATAGATGCTAGAATCGTACTGGTGTCCGTTTGGACATTTCTTTGTTGCCATGATATGTAATTGAGTTGTGGGTTAATAAACTATGGTTATAAGGCATATAGGGCTTATAGTCCCTTATAGGGCTCATAGGACTTATGAGCCTGCGACAATGTTATTTGAGGAGCTCTACTATGTACTTTGCTTTGATGGCGCGGTTCATGCCCTGCACACCTGTGGGTCCGGTCATGCCTGCGTGGTGTATGCCGATGAGCTGACCGCGGTCGTTGAATATGGGTGAGCCGCTGGCTCCACCGGCTGTCTCAGCGTCGTGGCCGAACTCGTACTCGCCACGTTTCTGCGATATGTGACCGCTGTGTATTTGGTTGGACAGTTCGTCGTTGCTGGTCAGTCCTACGGCAGCGCTCACTCCGAATGGGTAGCCGATGGTGTATATCTTGCGCCCCTCCACGATGTGGGATTCGTCGGTGTCAGCGTTGCGGATGTCAATAATGGCCTCTACCTCCGATGGCAGGCGGCGCTTCTCGGTTTGTATGATAGCTACATCGATGTCAGTGTCGTCATTGTCGCTCACCTCGGAGACCTTGACGGCATTGCCCTCGCTGATTGGCAGACCATCGGGTATGATACACATGGCATCCATCACTCCCTCCACCTTGACGGTGGCACGGCTGAGCAGCGGATTGTTAATAGCCATGTACGACACCCACTGGTTGACGAATCTTTCCAGCTTCTCCTTCGCATCGTCGTAGAGCCACGGGCGTGTGATGTGCAGGTTCGTGGCCAGCTTGCCGTCATTGGTGATGAAGAATGCTGTACCTTGATATGCAGTCGGACCGGCCTTTAGCTCATCGTCATCGACATGAACTAGTTCTGAGGGTGAGAGCTCAAAGAGCTGGCACAGCTGCCCTGTGACATCGTCACCGTCCACCATTACACGGTAGCCGTACTGTCCGTATACCCAGCATACGGCAGAGCTGTACTCCCTGTATGTCTTCTCCGAATCCCATGTGCGGTGGCTCATCCACCAGTAGCCGCCTATGCCAATTAGCGCAACGAGCAGCACCGCTGCTACGGCCATGAGTGCTGTGCGTGACTGCTGAGGCTGCTGGCGCACCGCTGCTACAGGTGCCAGCTCACCAAAGATGCTCTCCCATTGCAGCGGGTAGTTGCGGGTGATGGTCACGCGGTCGCCAGTCTTCAGCACCTGGCTGGTGATGCGTACGCCGTTGACGTACGTGCCATTCGTCGAGTGCTGATCCTCAATCACGATTTGCCCCTGCGCGTTTTTGTAGATGACGGCGTGGTTGCGCGACACGTCATCGTGCTGCAGACGGATTTGGCTCTGTGGGCTGCTGCCTATGGTGCGGCTTTGCATTGACGGTGGTGTGGCAGAACTGACGCGTGTGCGGTTCATCTGGGCCAGTATGCCGCTGATGTTTGTTATCTCCGAGCCGAAGCGCAGGGTGTCGGTCATTGACACCGGCATCTCAGTGGTCACACGTTTATTGTTCACGAATGAACCATTGCGCGATTGCAGGTCGCGCAGTATTCCACGTTGCTTGTTGTCATCAAGCATCAGCAATGCATGTGAACCTGATACGGTATCATTGCTGAACACGCAGTCGTTACCATTGGAACGGCCAATTTTAATTGTTATCATATCTGATGTTGTGAAAGTATGTGTACTATTTGGGCAAAGATACGCAAAGATGGATTACGCCATGCCCACAAATCACCAAAATTGTGTTAAAGGGCCTAAAAAGTGATGCATTTCGCTATCAATAGGTCGTAATTATGACCGATTTGCAGCAATTATACACCTTGAATGCTACGTTTTATTTCACTCATTGGCTAGAAATACGTACTTTTGCAGCCGTACACATCGTGCAGACAATACATTATATAAAGTAATATACAACACTCATGCTACATTTACTTCAAGCAACCGAGATACTGGCCGACAGCACTTTGGCCAGTAGCACAGAGAAACTTGCAGCCGTAGGCGAGGATATTGCCAGCGGCAATGTGCGTCTTGATCAGGTCATCACGCAGCTCATCACATGGTCCATGGAGATGGGGCGGCACATCATTGCCGCCATCGTGGTGTACTTCATCGGATACTACATCATCAAGTTCATCAACTATCTGTTGGCCACTATGCTGGAGCGCCGGAAGGTGGAAGTGAGCGTGCAGACTTTCGTGAAGAGCTTCGTAGGAATACTGCTCAAGGTACTGCTCATCATCACCGTGGTAGGCACTCTGGGTGTGAACACGACCAGCTTTGCAGCACTGCTGGCATCCTTCGGTGTCGCCATTGGTATGGCACTGAGCGGCAACTTGCAGAACTTTGCCGGTGGCATTGTGATACTCTTCCTCAAGCCCTACAAGGTTGGCGACTGGATTGAGGCACAGGGCACAGCAGGCACGGTGCAGGCTATTCAGATATTCCATACCATACTGCTCACTGCCGATGGCAAGCAGATATTCGTGCCGAACGGCTCGATGAGCAGCGGCAACATCATCAACTACACGCTCACACCTTCGCGTCTGTGCGAGTGGGTGATTGGCGTAGAGTATGGCGAGGATGTCGAGAAGGCTCGCCAGACAGCCCTTGATATACTGAAGGCCGACAGCCGCGTGCTGTCCGAGCCTGCCCCTGTTGTGATGCTCAAGGAACTGAACAGCAGTTCGGTTGACCTGGTGATACGTTGCTGGGTGGAGAACGACAACTACTGGGGCGTGATGTTCGCCACACGCGAGAAGATTTACAATGCCTTCAACACCAAGGGCATTAGCTTCCCATTCCCGCAGGTTACAGTGCATCAGGCATAAGGATTAATGGAACCAATGATTGCCGACCTGGCGCTGCTGTTGGTATGCGCGGGTGCAATGACCCTACTGTTCAAGTGGCTGAAACAGCCACTGGTTCTGGGTTATATAGTGGCGGGCTTCCTGGCTTCGCCCAATATGCCATATATGCCTAGTGTGACCGACTTGGAGAACATACACCTGTGGTCGGATATCGGAGTCATCTTCCTGCTCTTCGCTCTGGGCCTGGAGTTCAGTTTCAAGAAGATAATGAAGATGGGCGCTGCGCCCATCATCGCAGCGTGCACCATCATCTTTGCCATGATGTGTGTGGGCTACAGTGTGGGCTATGCCTTCAGTTGGGGACAGATGAACAGCATCTTCCTAGGTGGTATGCTGGCAATGTCCAGTACAACCATCATCTTCAAAGCCTTCGATGACATGGGCTTGCGTCAGCAACGGTTTGCGGGCATGGTGCTCAGCGTGCTGATTATCGAGGATATCCTGGCCATTGTGCTGATGGTGATGCTATCAACGATGGCTGTCAGCTCACAGCTGGAAGGGATGCAGATGCTGGGCAGCATAGCCAAGCTGGTGTTCTTCCTGGTGCTGTGGTTCGTGGTGGGCATATACATGATACCCCTGTTGCTGCGCAAGGTGAGGACGCTGATGGGCGATGAGACTATGCTCATAGTGTCACTGGCACTGTGCTTCGGCATGGTGGTCATCGCTACTCAGGTGGGCTACTCGCCAGCATTCGGCGCATTCATTATGGGCAGCATACTAGCCGAGACACTGGAGGCCGAGCGCATTGAGCATCTGGTGAACCCCGTCAAGAACCTCTTTGGCGCTATATTCTTTGTGTCGGTGGGCATGATGGTCGACGTGAACCTAATTGTCACCTACATCGTACCCATACTATGTATCATCGCTGCCATCATGCTGGGACAGGTGGTGTTTGGAACCATCGGCTTCCTGCTTGCTGGTCAGCCGCTGAAGGTGGCCATGCAGTGCAGCTTCTCGTTGACTCAGATTGGCGAGTTCGCATTCATCCTGGCTACGCTGGGCACATCTCTGGGTGTCACTGCCGACTACCTGTACCCGATAGTAGTGGCTGTGTCGGTGTTCACCACGTTCACCACGCCATATATGATACGTCTTGCCACCCCTGCCTACAATGCTCTGGAGCGGCATCTGCCAGCACGCCTGCAGCGTATGCTCAGCGAGTACACCACGGCAGCTCCTACTGAGGCCGGTCAAGACAGCCATTGGCGCACATTCCTGATGCAGAACCTGCGACAGGCTCTTATCTATGGAGTCCTGTCTATCGCCACCGTGGCTGTGATACTGGCAGTTGCCACCAACCTGCTGCCGGAGACGTTGCTGCCCGAGCCATGGAACAATGTAGTGCTGGCCACAGGCACTATACTGCTGGCCTCTCCGTTCCTTTACGCCTTGGTGCGACGCGGGCAGAACAGCGAGAGCTACAAGGCGCTCTGGGAAGGGTCGCGCTTCAACCGCGTGCCTATGGTGGGCATCGCAGGACTGCGACTGCTCCTTGGTGCGCTCATCATAGGCTCTGTGTTGGGCTATACGCTACATTGGAGCACTCCGCTTGTGGCTATCGTGGCCACGGCGCTGATAGCGTACATCACCAATTCGGCCACGGCGCGCCGTCGTAGCCGCAAGCTCGAAGCTACGTTCACGGACAACCTGAACCAGCGCGAGCGCAAGGCCGAGCGTTCACGCCCGAAGTATGCCGGCCATCTGGTGGAGCACGACATGCACCTTACCGACTTTACCATCCCCGTAGGCATAGCATGGGCCGGAAAGACGCTGATGGAGCTGGGCCTGGGCAAGAAGTACGGTATGCATGTAGTATCCGTGGTGCGCGGACGTGAGCGTATCAACATCCCGTCGGGGCAGACACGCATCCTGCCAGGCGACCGCCTGCAGGTGATAGGCACCGACCAGCAGATCGCAGCTTTCGGCAAGGCGCTGGAGGCTGAGACGCAGAAGATTGCTGCAGTGCAGACACCGTCGGCCGACGATGAGATGAAGCTGCGCCGTATGGAGCTCACGGAGGAGTCGCCTTACGTAGGACTGACCATCAAGGACAGCCGTATACGCGAGGACTATAAGTGTCTGATTGTCGGAGTGGAGTGCGCTGGCAGCAACGAGCTGAGCACGCCGCGACCGAACTACGTGTTCCAGGAGGGCGACCAGCTGTGGCTCGTAGGCGAGGAGGCCAGTCTTCAACGTCTGTGCTCAGAGTCGTAGATCCTTTTTTGCCTTAAAAAATACCCCCCCCAGATAAGACATCCTATAATTAGGAACACAGGAGTGAGCTTAAGCAGTACAAACTCTACGCCATCGGCCCCCCTCATGCCATAGTATATGATGACTAGCGTGGCCATCAGTGCCACGGCCGATGCGCCAAATAGAAGACCGCGCCTGAATGCCAGCTTCAGCCTGCTGCGGCGACGCGAGTGGCGCCTGTGGTGGTGATGGTGGGTGCTGTTGGAGGCATCCGAGCTATGATGATGATGCGATGATTCAGTTGTCGATGCAGTTGTCCCTGACATAGTGTAATAGTTTGTCGTTAGCGGCGCAAAAGTACAAATAATATGGAAACAATGGACCGCAGGACGGCATAAACCTCTAATTTCTTGACGAATATATATAGATGACACCCCTTCTTGACTTGCATACGCACACTGTGGCATCGGGCCATGCCTACTCCACGGTGCAGGAGATGGCTCGTGCTGCCGCCGACTGCAAGCTGCAGATACTGGGTATCACCGACCATGCACCCAGCATACCCGGCGCACCGCAGTCGATATACTTCCGCAACCTGCACGTGGTACCACGCATGATGTACGGCGTGCGGCTGCTCATGGGAGCCGAGCTGAACATACTCGATACCACGGGACGCCTGGATCTGGACGAGCAGCACTACCGTATGTTAGACCTGCGCATAGCAGGCATACATTCGCTCTGCTGGCAGGGTGGCACGCGTCAGCAGAACACTGATGCCATGCTTGCAGTCATACACAATCCGTGGACGCACATCATCAGTCACCCTGGCGACGGTACGGCAGAACTGCTGTTTGAGCCGCTGGTGCTGGCCGCACGCGCCACCCACACGTTGCTGGAGATCAACGCTTCATCGATGAAGCCATGCAGACACAAGGACGTCGCTGTGCCCAACAACATCGAGATACTTCGCCTGTGTCGCCACTACGATGTGCCCATCATACTGGGGTCGGATGCCCACATCAGCTTCTCTGTGGCCGACTATGAGTATGCTCTTCCGCTGCTTGAAGCATCGCAGTTCCCCGACGAGCTGGTGATGAACTACTATCCCGATGAGTGTCTGCGCTATCTGAACATCCCAACCAGTATCGAATAGGGCAGGCACAGCCAAGCCCTATGCTCGCCATGCGTTTAGTTCCAACTTTGCTTCGTCTGCTTCGTCTGCTTCTGCTGCTTGCTCTGGCCATATTCTGGCCGTTGTATGTCACGGCTCAGACAGATGCCGACTTCGACGAGTTGCTGCAAGAGCTCGTAGAGCGTGAAGCCGAAAGCGATGCATGGACCGACGACGGAGGCCAGCAGGAACGCTGGGAAGAGCTGGCTGAAATGCTCAGCGCCCTGCATGACAACCCGTTGCCGCTGAACGCAGCCCTGCATGCCGACCTGCTGGCGCTGCCGTTCATGGACAGCCGGCAGGTGGATGCCATTGTCGACTACCGTGCCCGCTTCGGTCGCATAGACTCATGGAACGAACTGAAGGGTATCAAGGGAATATCTCTTGATGCTCTTCGTTGGTTGCCGCTGATCTGTACGCTGGATGCCGGCGGCACCGTTGCGGCACGCAGCTATGCGCGGCTGGACACTGTGGGCCACGCTGTCCTGGCACGTGTCGATGTCCCTATGTACGAGCGCGACGGCTGGCCCTGGGCACAGGGCATAGCCCAGCGGCTGCGCTACTCCGGGCAGTACGGACGTCGGGTGGAGTGGGGGCTCAGGGCCAGTAAAGATGCCGGTGAGCCTATGTTCACGAGCCACATGCCGCTGTGGGATGCCTACGGCGGGCACGTCACGCTGCGCAACTGGCGCTTCGTGCATACGCTGGTGCTGGGCGACTACAAGGCAGGTTTCGGCGAGGGGCTGGTGATGAACAACGGTCTGATGCTGGGCAAGGCCACGCTGGGCTGGAACCGCACCACCACGGGCGTGCGTCCGCACAGGTCCAATAGCGAATACAGCTTCCTGCGTGGCGCTGCAGCCGTAATAGCCCTGTCGCCGCAGCTGCAGCTCACGGCGCTCTACTCCTACCGCCAGCTGGACGCATCGCTCTACAACAACGGAACCGTGCGCAGCATCAATGCTAGCGGCCTGCACCGCACCGAGTCGGAGCAGGAGCGCAGGCACAATCTCACGGCCCACACCACAGCCCTGCACCTGCAGTGGCAACATTCGTCCTACGGCCTGGGCCTGACGGGAATGTACCAGTACTACAACCGCGTGTTCAGCCGCAGCTCCAGTGCCTATCGCCAGATAGCGCCGAAGGGACAACAGTTCGGGGCGGTGTCGGTGGACTACAGCTATCGCCTGTCGCCGCTGCTGGTGGCTGGCGAGACAGCCCACAGCCTGCAGCAGGGCGGGAACGCATGGGCCACGTTGAACCGCATCAGCTACCAGCTGGGCAACGCTCTGCAGCTGAGCGCCCTGCAGCGTTTCTACTCGAAGTACTACTACTCAGCACTCGCCACGGCCTACAGCGAGAACAGCTCTGTGCAGAACGAGAGCGGCGTGGCCCTGCAGGTCGATGCTGAGCTGACATCCCAGCTGTCGCTGCTGGCAATGGCTGACCTATTCTATTCGCCCTGGCCCCGCTACAGCATGAGCCGTAGTTCGCAAGGGTGGGAGGCTACGCTCCAGACGGCCTACAGGCTGAACAGGCAGAGCACCTTGACTGTGCGCTATGCGCTGAAGAGCAAGGAGCAGAGCGACCGCCGACACTATTCGCACCGCATCCGTGCGATGTACAACTACCGCGCCGGCTCGCGCCTCACGCTGATACCGGCTGTGCAATGGCATGCCTATCGGCTGCCGGCAGCTGTGGCCAGAGGCACGGCCTATGCCGCATCCACCTCCACTGGCTTCGCGCTGCTGCCTCGGGCCGACTACACTCTGCTGCACGAACGGCTGCGCTTATCGCTGCTCGCTGCGTGGTTCCACACCGACGACTGGAACAGCCGCCTGCACATCTATGAGCCGTCGCTCTATCAGGGCTTCGGGCTCCAGCAGCTCTACGGGCGCGGTCAGCGTCTGGCTGCTACCGTGCGCTACCAGTCGGCCACGGGCCGCTGGCACCTGCAAGCCAAGCTTGGCATGACCCACTACGATGACCGCACAGAGCAGTCGTCGGGCCCTACGCGCATAGGCTCCGCATACAAAGCGGACGCGCAACTGCTGCTGCGCGTCCGCTGGTGAGTGTGTATGTCTGTGGCGATGTTATGCCACCTTCTCCAGTCGCTTCATCATGGCGAACATGAAGAGGGCTGAAAGCAGGCAGAGGGCAGCGAAGACGAGCCATACAACTGTCAGCGACAGGCCGCCCCACAGGATTCCGCCTACTGATACGAGCAGGTTGCCGATGGCTGTGGCTACGAACCATCCGCCCATCATCATGCCCTTGTACTTGGGCGGAGCCACCTTGCTGACGAAGCTGATGCCCATAGGCGACAGCAGCAGTTCGCCGAAGGTCAGAACCAGATATACGCTGATGAGCCAGTAGGGTGAAGCGGGGTAGGAGGCTGTACCGGCCTCGATGGCAGCCTTCTGCTCGTTGGGGGTGAGCAGGCCTTGCGATGCAACGACCATCAGGCAGAATGCCACAGCAGCCACAATCATGCCATAGGCAATCTTGCGCGGTGCCTTGGGCTCCTTGCCGCGAGCTGCCAGAGCACCGAATATGGCCATGGACACAGGCGTGAGTGCCACTACGTAGAAGGGGTTGAACTGCTGGAAGATAGGAGCGCTGATGTCCACGCGGCTGCCAGCCGACTGCGAGAACTTCACGTAGAGGAAGCCTACGGCAGCGCCGATGACCAGACATGCTATGCCGCGACCCTTGGATGTTTTGCTCTGGAACACAGAGAACAGGCCGTACACAAGGAAGATGACGGCAACCAGGTTCCACACGCTGAACGGCATCGTGTCAACGCCTGTGGCGGTCTTCTGCGTGAACTGGTTGGCGAAGTAGGTCAGCGAGAGACCGTTCTGATGGAACGCCATCCAGAAGAATATCACTACGGCGAACACCAGTATCAGTGCTGTGATGCGCTGCTTGGTCTCCTCGGGCGAGAGCTCCTCGGTTGCAGCAGCGGCGGCGCTGGCATCCTTCTTCTTGTCGCCCTCCACATGGCGGAAGGTGCTGCGGAAGGCGTAGTAGATGGCAATAGAAAGGATGAGCGATGCGCAGGCCACGGCGAATGCGAAGTGATAGCTGTCGGCATGGCTGTAGCCCAGGCTGTTCTCAGCATACTTCATTATCTCCACAGCCATGGTCGGTGCGAAGAGGGCACCGATGTTGATGGCCATGTAGAACAGCGAGAAGCCTGAATCGCGCTGGCTGGCGTACTGCGGGTCGTCGTAGAGATTGCCCACCATCACCTGCAGATTGCCCTTGAACAGGCCTGTACCGAAGCTGATGAGAAGCAGGGCGGCCAGCATAGCAACCATAGCGAATGCGCCTCCGCCGAGCGGCACGGCCAGCAGCAGATAGCCGAAGAACATAATTATGATGCCGATGGTTACCATTCGGCCGAAACCGAACTTGTCGGCCATGATGCCTCCCACGAGTGGCAGAAAGTAGACCATGCCGAGGAATGCGCCGTAGATGATGCCAGATACAGACTCCGACAGGCCGAAGTTTTCGCCTAGGAACAGCGCGAACACAGCCAGCATGGTGTAGTAGCCGAAGCGTTCACCGGTGTTGGCCAGAGCGAGGGCATAGAGCCCCTTAGGTTGGTTTTCAAACATATATTATAAATGATTATGTGTGTTAGCATGATTTCGTCAGCATGGCGCAAGTGCCCGTTCTATGCGGTGTGCGAGGTCGTTCGCCGCGGTGCACGACTAAAATCACACTTGTGATTTTAGTCTCACATGCTGATGTGCGATGTCATTCATGCCGATGTCGGACCTTATTTGGCCTCCCATCCGAGGGCCGATGCACCCAGTACGGCAGCACCTGCGCCGTCGAGTTCGCTGACCAGGAACTTGGCCTTGCCCTTGAAGCATTGCAGTACGTTCTCGTCGTAGGCGCGCTTGATGGGATCCATGATGAGGTCGCCGGCCTTGGTCAGACCGCCGAAGAATACGAATGCCTCGGGGCTGCTGAAGGCTGTGAAGTCGGCACATGCCTCACCTAGGATGCGTCCTGTCTCCTCGAAGATGCTCTTGGCCACCTCGTCGCCCTTGCCTGCGGCGATGGCCACGTCCTTGGATTCAATCTTGTCGAGCGGGATGTCGCGCAGCAATGTCTGCTTGTCGGTCTTCTCCAGAATCTCACGTGCTGTGCGGACCACGCCGGTGGCGGAGCAATAGGTCTCCAAGCAGCCCTTGCGGCCACAGCCGCACTGGCGCCCGCCTTTCTCCACGATGACGTGTCCCAGCTCGCCAGCCATGCCGTCGCAGCCGAGCACCATCTGTCCGTTCACCACGATGCCGCTGCCCACGCCTGTGCCCAGCGTGATCATTATGAAGTTCTGCATTCCCTTGGCAGCACCGTAGGCCATCTCGCCCATTGCTGCTGCGTTGGCATCGTTGGTCAGACGCACGGGGATGCCCAGACGGTCGCTGAACATCTGTGCCAGCGGCAGATTGCCCTTCCAGGGGAGGTTGGGGGCGAACTCTATGCAGCCGGTGTAGTAGTTCCCGTTGGGTGCGCCGATGCCCATGGCGTGAATCTTCTCGATGCCGCCCACCTCTTCGATGATGGGTTGCAGGGCTGCCACGCAGTCGTCCACGTACTGGTTGATGTCGCCGTGGCCGGCAGTCTTCACGCGGGTTGAGGCTACGATGTGGGCATTTTGGTCAACGATGCCGAATTCTGAGTTTGTGCCTCCCAGGTCGAGGCCAATAACATAAGGCTTTGTGTTCATGTGTAGTTTGGTTATGTGTTGTTTGCGTAATGCCGATTGCCCTATAATGAGCGCCCAAAGATAGCGAAAAGTGGCCATTGACAATAGCGGATGCCAATAAAAGTTCACTTCGCGTGAAATTTCTCGTGCTTTGTTTCGCGATTCCGACAGAAATGGCGAATTTTGCATGAACTATGGGTATAATAGATCAATCATTCTTCGATATGACGGTCAACGGTATGCTGATTGGCATACTGTGCAGCGCACCGATGGGACCTGTCGGGGTGCTATGCGTCCAGCGCACGCTGAACAAAGGCCGGGACTTCGGCCTTGTCACGGGTATTGGGGCATCGCTGAGCGATATGTTCTATGCTCTGATGACAGGTCTTGGTATGAGCTTTGTGATGGATTTCGTCAAGGAGCCGCAGACCATGTATATCCTGCAGTTGGTGGGTAGTGTGCTGCTGTTCGTGTTTGGACTTCACACTTTCCGCACCCGTCCTAACCTCCGTCCGCCATCGCAGAACCGAGGCACTCTGATGCACAACTTCGTGACGAGCTTCGTCGTGACGCTGAGCAATCCGCTCATCATCTTCCTGCTCATGGCGCTGTTTGCGCGCTTCCCCATCATCACACCCGATGCGCCGCTGTTCCAGCAGGTACTGGGCTATATTTCCATATTCATCGGAGCCATGCTGTGGTGGTACGGCCTAACCTATGTGATTGACAAGGTGCGCACGTCGTTCAACGTTGACCGTATATTCATTATCAACCGGATAATAGGCGGAGTCGTGATGACGCTGTCCATACTGGGCTTGCTGAGCACGCTTCTGGGGCTGACTTTGTACTGACAAGCCCCGTTCTTCATCCTGTCATTATCCGTTCGTCATCCTCATTATTCACTCTTCATTCTCACACTTTTCACTTTCGATGAAGATAGCTCGCGAACTGAAGCAAACCAACATCGCAGAATACCTATTATATATGTGGCAGCTCGAAGACACCATTCGGGCTTTCAGCATAGACGCCGACCGTCTGGCCACAGAGTATGTCGCGCGGTTCGGATGGACCGACGATGAGAAGCGCGCCGAAGCCGAATGGCTCTCGAACCTGTGCATTATGATGCGGCAGGAGGGTAAGCAGGAGCGTGGACACCTGCAGATGAACGCAGGCACGCTGTCGCTGCTCACCGACCTGCACCTCGCCATGCTGCAGAGCCCAAAGCAGGCATTCTACTCGGCCGCCTACTATCAGGCCCTGCCGTTCATTGTGGAGCTGCGTGCCAAGGAGAAGCAGGTGGACAACGAGAAGCTTGAGCTGGAGACATGCTTCGAGGCAATGTACGGCACCATGATGCTACGACTGCAGAAACGCCCCATCAGCAAGGAGACCCAGACAGCCGTGGCCCACATCAGCAAGCTGCTCGCATTGCTGGCCGATGCGTGGAACAAGGAGAAGGACGGGGATTTGGAACTATAATCAGCATAGACATGAAGAATATATTAGTCACAGGTGCCTGTGGTCAGCTGGGCAACGAGATGCAGCTGCAAGCCCTGCAGTACCCTGAATACAAGTGGTACTTCACGGACATTGTGGCGCCTGAGGGCACGCCCGTTCAGGTGCTGGACATCTGCGACCAGGAGGCTGTGGAGGCCTTCGTGCAGGAGCATGAGATAGACATCCTGGTGAACTGTGCCGCCTACACAGCCGTTGACAAGGCCGAGAGCGAGCCCGAGCGTGCCAATATGCTCAACGCCATAGCCGTAGGTTTCCTTTCGCTGGCTATGGAGCATCGTCGCGGGCAGATGGTACAGATATCCACCGACTACGTGTTCGATGGCACAGCCCATACGCCTTACACCGAAGACCAGCCTACGTGCCCCAACAGCGTGTACGGCAACACCAAGCTGTCGGCAGAGATTGCCATGCGGGTCAACAACCCGTCGGGCATGATAATTCGCACCGCCTGGCTCTACAGCACCTTCGGCAACAACTTCGTCAAGACCATGCTGCACCTGGGTCACGAGAAGGAGCAGCTGGGTGTCATATTCGACCAGATAGGCACGCCCACCTACGCCCGCGACCTCGCCAGCGGCATCATGGCTGCCATCCGGCACGGCATAGTGCCTGGCATCTATCACTTCAGCAACGAGGGCGTCACCTCGTGGTACGACTTCACCCGCGCCATCCACCGCATAGCAGGCATCACCACCTGCCACGTGCGCCCGCTCCACACAGCCGAGTATCCCACTCCCGCCTCCCGTCCGCACTACAGCGTCCTCGACAAGACAAAGTTCAAGCAGACCTACAACTTCGAGATACCGTACTGGGAGGACAGCCTCAGGGAGTGCATTGAAGCCCTCAATAAATAATGCTACGATTATTCAGATTACTCTGATTACTCAGATTACTCAGATTATTCAGATTACTCGGACTACTCAGATTACTTCTAATCCAATGAACCAAGAAATAGAACGCAGGCGGACATTCGCCATTATATCACACCCTGATGCAGGTAAGACCACGCTGACCGAGAAGCTGCTGCTGTTCGGCGGCCAGATACAGGTGGCAGGTGCCGTGAAGAGCAACAAGATACGCAAGACAGCCACCAGCGACTGGATGGACATTGAGAAGCAGCGTGGTATCTCCGTGACCACATCGGTGATGGAGTTTGACTACAGGCCCAATGAGGTTGGAGATGAGTACAAGGTCAACATCCTCGACACCCCTGGTCACCAGGACTTTGCAGAGGATACGTTCCGCACACTCACGGCTGTTGACTCGGCCATCATCGTAGTGGACAGCGCCAAGGGCGTTGAGGCACAGACGCGCAAGCTGATGACCGTGTGCCGTATGCGCAAGACACCCGTGATAGTGTTCATCAACAAGATGGATCGCGAGGGCAAGGACCCCTTCGACTTGCTCGATGAGCTGGAGGAGGAACTGCAGATCAAGGTTCGCCCGCTGTCGTGGCCTATCAACCAGGGCCAACGCTTCAAGGGAGTGTACAACATCTACGAGAAGAGCCTTGACCTCTTCACCCCCGATAAGCAACGTGTCACCGAGAAAGTGCGTGTCGCACTCGATTCCACCGCGCTCGACGAGCATGTCGGCGAGGAGGATGCCGCCAAGCTGCGTGAGGACCTTGAGATGGTGGAGGCCGTCTATCCTGAGTTCGACCGTCAGACTTACCTTGATGCTGAGGTGGCACCTGTATTCTTCGGCTCTGCGCTGAACAACTTCGGCGTGAAGGAGCTGCTCGACTGCTTTGTGGAGATTGCTCCGTCACCCCGTCCCACCAAGGCCGAAGAGCGCGATGTGCAGCCGGAGGAGCCTAAGTTCACCGGCTTCATATTCAAGATAACGGCCAACATCGACCCCAACCACCGCTCGTGTATAGCCTTCTGCAAGGTGTGTTCCGGCAAGTTCGTGCGCAACGCCCCCTACTTGCATGTGCGGCAGGGCAAGACCGTGCGCTTCTCTTCGCCCACGCAGTTCATGGCACAGCGCAAGAGCACCATCGATGAGGCCTGGCCGGGCGACATCGTGGGCCTGCCCGACAACGGCATCTTCAAGATTGGTGACACGCTGACCGAGGGTGAACAGTTGCACTTCCGCGGCCTGCCGTCGTTCTCGCCCGAGATGTTCAAGTACATAGAGAACGCCGACCCGATGAAGACCAAGCAGCTGGAGAAGGGCATAGCCCAGCTGATGGACGAGGGTGTGGCGCAGCTGTTCGTCAACCAGTTCAACGGACGCAAGATTATCGGTACCGTCGGCCAGCTGCAGTTCGAGGTCATACAGTACCGCCTGGAGAACGAGTACAACGCCAAGTGCCGCTGGGAGCCGGTGAGCCTCTACAAGGCTTGCTGGATAGAGAGCGACGACGAGGCACAGCTCGAGGCATTCAAGAAGCGCAAGTACCAGTATATGGCCAAGGACATTGAGGGCCGCGATGTGTTTCTTGCCGACTCCGGCTACGTGCTGCAGATGGCGCAGCAGGACTTCGAGCATATCAAGTTCCACTTTACGAGCGAGTTCTAGCTATGAGCAAAGAGAGAGACGCAGACATCCGCGCAGCCATCGATGTGCTGCGGCAGGGCGGTACAATACTTTACCCTACCGACACCATCTGGGGCATAGGCTGCGATGCCACCAACCCCGAGGCAGTGAGGAAGGTGTTTGAGATCAAGCAGCGCGAGGACTGCAAGGCGCTGATATGTCTGGTTGACTCGGCTGGGAGGCTGCAGCGCTACGTGCGCAATGTGCCCGATGTGGCATGGGACATCATCGACCTGGCCACCAAGCCAACGACCATCATTCTCAATGGGGCTGCAGGGCTGGCACCCAACCTGCTGGCCGAGGACGGCAGCGTAGGACTGCGTGTGACTAACGAAGTGTTCTCGCACACGCTGTGCTACCGCTTCCAGAAGGCTATAGTCAGCACGTCGGCCAATATCAGCGGCGAGCCTTCGCCCCAGACCTTCGCCGACATTGACCCCGCTATCATCGCAGCCGTCGACTACGTTTGTCTGTCGCGGCAGCGTGACACCAGCCGTCACGACCCCAGTTCCATCATCAAACTGGGCCCGTCGGGCGAAGTGACGGTAATACGCCGATAAGATTTTGCCACAGGAACTGTAGATTGTCGCCAATAAACTTGGCGATAAGTGGATTAATGTATTAATTCGCAGCAGCAAACGACGTTTGTGTACATGCATTACCAACATTTACGTACATACATTACGATACCTTTTACCTTTAACCAACCTAACTAACCGTGAAGATTGAAGAGATTATGGCTCGCCTCGAGGCTAAGCACCCTGGCGAGAAAGAGTACCTGCAGGCTGTGCGCGAGGTACTGATGAGCATTGAGGATGTCTACAACCAGCATCCTGAGTTCGAGAAGGCCAGCCTGATTGAGCGTCTTGTGGAGCCCGAACGCATCATTACGTTCCGTGTGCCTTGGGTCGACGACCAGGGACGTGTGCAGGTGAACCTCGGCTACCGCGTGCAGTTCAACAGCGCTATTGGCCCCTACAAGGGCGGCTTGCGCTTTCACGCGTCCGTGAACCTGAGCATCCTGAAGTTCCTGGGCTTCGAGCAGACCTTCAAGAATGCGCTGACCACTCTGCCCATGGGCGGTGGCAAGGGCGGTTCCGACTTCTCGCCGCGCGGCAAGAGCGATGCCGAAATTATGCGCTTCTGCCAAGCATTTATGAGCGAACTGTTCCGCTACATAGGTCCTGAGATTGATGTGCCTGCCGGCGACATCGGTGTGGGTGCCCGCGAGATTGGCTATCTGTTCGGCCAGTACAAGAAGCTGACCCGCGACTGGAGCGGCGTGCTGACAGGCAAAGGCCTGGAGTACGGCGGCTCGCTGGTGCGCCCGGAGGCCACAGGCTTCGGTGGACTGTACTTCGTCAGCGAGATGCTCAACACCCACGGACTTGACATCAAGGGAAAGACAGTAGCCATCAGCGGCTTCGGCAATGTGGCCTGGGGTGCTGCTACCAAGGCTACACAGCTGGGTGCCAAGGTCATCACCATCAGTGGCCCGGATGGTTACATCTACGACCCGGAGGGCATCAGCGGCGAGAAGATAGACTACATGCTGGAGCTGCGTGCCAGCGGCAACGACGTTTGTCAGCCCTATGTGGAGGAGTTCCCCGAGGCACAGTTCTTTGAGGGCCGCAAGCCGTGGGAGCAGAAGTGCGACATCGCCCTGCCTTGCGCTACGCAGAACGAGCTCAACGGCGACGATGCACACCAGCTCATAGTCAACGGCTGCCAGTGCGTGGGCGAGATATCCAACATGGGTTGTACGCCAGAGGCCATCGATGCATTCGTGGATGCCAAGATGCTCTTCGCTCCCGGCAAGGCCGTCAATGCAGGCGGTGTGGCAACGTCGGGCCTGGAGATGAGCCAGAATGCAATGCACATCAGCTGGCGCGCCGAGGAGGTCGACCAGCGCCTGCATCAGATCATGCACGCCATACATCAGCAATGCGTCAAGTACGGTCGCCAGCCCGACGGCTACGTGAACTACGTGCGCGGGGCCAACATAGCAGGCTTCATGAAGGTGGCTCGTGCCATGATGGCGCAGGGCATAGTATAGTGCCTCTGTTTTTGCACCGTGCTGCAACTATGGCTGTACCGCGGTCCAACAACACTTACACCGTGCTGCAACGATGCTTGCAGCACGGTGCAACTTTTGGTGCATCAGGGCACCGATATTTGCCGTGCAAGAATAATTAACGTTTCAAGCCGATGCAGAACCCAAGGAAAGCCTTAACTTTGCGGCCGCTTTGCGAACAGCAAGTCCTGAACAACTATACCTTATATTATATAACAACATCATGCAGAAGACAATTCTAGCCATAGCAGGCAAGCCTGGACTCTACCGCCTTGTGTCCAGAGGCAACCGCAGCCTCATCGTCGAAACCCTCGAAGCACCGCATCGCCGTATGCCAGCCTTCGCTTCCGACAAGGTTATCTCACTGGCCGACATAGCCATGTATACCGACGATGAGGAAGTACCACTCTTCACAGTACTACAGTCGCTCAAGGACCACGAGCAGGGCAAGCAGTGCAGCCTCGACTACAAGAAGGCATCCAAGGACCAGCTCTTCGACTTCTTCGCCGAGATTCTGCCCAACTTCGACCGCGACCGCGTGTATCCCACCGACGTGAAGAAGCTCATACAGTGGTACAATCTGCTCATCTCCACAGGCGAGGACGACTTCGAGGCTCTCAAGCCCACGCAGGGCGAGAACATCGCTGACCGCGAGACTGAGGCAGAATCCTAACATCCGCAGCAAAAAAGGCCTTATAAGATGCAAGTGTCTGAATATGAA
>CALEPV010000038.1 GCA_937910905.1 uncultured Prevotellaceae bacterium | reverse complement strand
ACCACGCTGCGCACAGCAGTTTTAGCCATGACTCTGGCGTTGTCGGCAGCTGTCAGCGTCAGCGCTCTCACACCGCTCTGGCTGCGCTCTGCGGCCATCTCGCCCGACGGCAAGTCGATAGCATTCACCTACAAAGGCGACATCTACGTAGTAGAGTCCACAGGCGGACAGGCCCGACAGCTGACCACCAATCAGGCCTACGATGCCCTGCCCGTTTGGTCGCCGTCGGGACGGAGCATTGCCTTCCAGTCGGAACGCGAGGGTAGCCTGGACATATATATAATGTCTGTAAGCGGCGACGGCATCACACGTCTGACCACACACTCGTCCACCGAGGTGCCGCTGACGTTCCTCTCGGAGACCGAGATACTGTTCAGCGCGGCAGGGCTGCCCACTCAGGAGGACATGCAGTTCCCATCGAGCACATACACCCATTTATATAAGGTAAGCACCACAGCCGGCAGCCGTCCCGTGAAGGTGAGCGACATATCGGCCGGCAACGTGACCCTCGGACCGAACCACACGCTGATCTACGATGCCATCAAGGGCTACGAGAACCAGTGGCGCAAGCACCACACCAGCGGCGTGACGCGCGACATCTGGCAGTGGGACGGACAGTCGGGCTACACGCAGCTCACACAGCTGAGTGCCGAGTGCCGCAACCCAGTGTATGTGGCCAGGAACAACACGCTCTACTATCTGTCTGAGCAGCGTGGTGACATGAACATCTACTCGCGCACCATGGACGCCAGCCCCAGGTCGCGGCAGGTGACCGACTTCAGCGGTGCGCCCGTGCGCTATCTCACAGCTGCCACCGACGGCACGCTGTGCTTCTCCTACGACGGCGAGCTCTACCTGCTACCGGCTGGGTCGTCGTCGCCTCGCAAGGTGGCCATCAGCCTGATAGCCGACGGCAACGACCGCGACGAGGTGCGCAGCCTGATAACGGGCGGTGCCACCGAGGTGAGCCATTCGCCCAAGGGCAAGGAGATAGCCTTCGTGGCCCACGGCGATGTGTTTGTCACCTCGCTCGACTACAAGACCACACGGCAGCTCACCAACACACCTGAGCGCGAGCGCAACGTGAGCTTCTGCGAGGACGGACGCACCATCATCTACGACTCCGAGCGCAACGGACGCTGGAGTCTGTTCCGCTGCTCGATAGTCAGCGACAGCGAGAAGCAGTTTGCCTACGCCACAGAGCTCAAGGAAGAGATACTCACCGACTCGGAGCAGACTTGCTTTCAGCCGCAGGTGAGTCCCGATGGCAAAAAGGTGGCCTTCCTGCGCGGACGCACCGAGTTGTGCGTGATGGACCTCAGCACGAAGGACATCGTCACAGCTATGGACGGACAGTACCAGTACTCCTACCGCGACGGCGACATATCATTCTCGTGGAGTCCCAACTCCAAGTACCTGCTGGCCGAGTACACAGGCAACGGCGGCTGGAACAACGGCGACATAGCACTTGTCTCTGCCGACGGACGCACACCAGTGAGGAACCTCACGAACAGCGGCTATGTGGACAACTCGCCACGCTGGGCGCTGGGCGGCAAGGCCTTCATCTTCCACAGCGACCGTGCAGGCTATCGCAGCCACGGCTCGTGGGGTGCAGAGCGCGACATATACATCACATTCCTGACTGAAGAGGCATACGAGCGCTTCCGCATGAACAAGGAGGAGCGCGAGCTGGCCGATGCTGCCGAGAAAGCGCAGAAGGAGCGCGAGAAGGAAACATCCGACAAGAAGGATGACAAGAAGGACCAGCAGAAGCAGGACAGCATACAGGCACGCGAGGACAGCATACGTCAGGCCAATCCCAGCTTCGACCTTGACAACCTCGACCTGCGCACCGTGCGCCTCACCACAACCAGCAACGCCACAGGCGACGCTGTGCTCAATGCCGACGGCACAAAGCTCTACTATGTGGGCCGCAACATCAGCGGCAGCAGCCTGTGGATGGTGGACCTCGAGAATGGCAACACCACGCTGAAGGCTGGCAATGTGGGCAACGCCGACTTCGATGTGACCAGCGACGGACGCACAGCCTACTTCGCCAACGGCGCCATACGCAAGCTGAACATCGAGAGCGGATCGATGGAGGTCATAGAGTTCGAGTGCTTCCAGACCACGCACCCGGCAGCCACACGCAGCTATCTGTACGAGCACATCTGGCATCAGACACGCGAGAAGCTCTACGACCCAGGCATGAATGGTGCCGACTGGTATGCTCTGCACTCACGCTACGAACGCTTCCTGCCCCACATCAACAACAACCGCGACTTCGCTGAGATGGCATCGGAGCTGCTGGGAGAGCTCAACGTGAGCCACACAGGATGCATATACCGCGGTTCGGGCGATGTCTGGACAACTGCCGATCTGGGCGTGTTCATCGACGAAGCCTACAGCGGCGACGGCTTGCGCATAGCAGGCCTCATAGACGGCACTCCGCTCAGCATCAAGCTGGGCACGAAGGAAGGCTTCGGTGCAGGCAGCATCATCACGCACATCGACGGACATAAGATAGAGGCCGGACACGACTACTACCAGCTGCTGGCAGGCAAGAGCGGACGCTACACACGCCTCACCATTCAGCCATCGGCATCGCAGCAGGCCGAGGACATCACCGTGCGGCTGTCGTCGTCGTCGACCGACCAGCTGTACCGCCGCTGGGTGAAGCGCAATGAGCACATCGTGGACAGCCTGTCGCACGGCAAGCTGGCATACGTACACATCAGAGCCATGAACGGCGAGAGCTTCCACGACCTGTATCGCGACCTGCTGTCGGAGCACAACCGCGTGCGGCAGGCCGTCATAGTGGACACACGTCACAACGGCGGCGGCTGGCTGCACAACGACGTGTGTGTGCTGCTCACAGGCACAGCTGCCATGCGATATGTGCCTAGAGGTCAGTACATTGGCACCGATCCGTTCAGCCGTTGGACGAAGCCATCGTGTATGCTGATATGCGAGGACAACTACAGCAATGCCCACGGCACTCCGTGGCTCTATCGCGAGCTGGGCATAGGCAAGCTGATAGGTGCTCCGGTTGCCGGCACGATGACTGCTGTGTGGTGGGAGTACATCGACGACATCGTGTTCGGCATCCCCGAGGTGGGTGCGCTGGACCGCAACGGCCACTATTTGGAGAACCAACTGCTCAATCCGGACATACTCGTGACCACACCGCCAGCCGACATGTATAGTGGCCGCGACCTACAGCTGGAAAGGGCTGTGAGCGAGATGCTAAAGTAGCAAAACAACACGGCTGCACACCTGAACATACCAAAGAAATGACCATATCTGCCAATCCTTGCATTGCCAGAGTTTGCTTGTGACAGGAAAAGTTGCGACCTTTGCGGCCGAATTAGAAAAACTATCATTACATGTCAATGACATTCTACAAGCACATAGCCCTGTCTGTTGCCCTGGCGCTGCCCATCGTGGCATCTGCCCAGCAGCTAAGTCTCGACAGTTGCAGGACTATGGCCATCAGACACAACAAGTCCCTGCGCATCAGCGAACTGCACGCTCAGGCAGCCCACTGGCAGCACCAGTCGGCAGTGAGCAACTACTATCCACGCCTCACAGCCGTGGGCACATATCAGCACACCACACGCTCCATATCGCTGCTCAGCGATGAGAGTCAGCAGCGTCTGAGCAATGCTGGCACCAGCCTCGTGGGCGGCGCGCAGACACGCTTGCAGCAGTTCATGCAGACACCGCAGGCCGCTGCCATACTTCAGGCCAACCCACAACTGGCAGCCATGCTGCAAGACCCTGCGGCAATGGCCACGTTCAGCACGATGTTCGACGATATGGCATCCACGCTCGACGGAGTGGGGCAGAGCATAGTCGATGCATTCCGCACGGATACGCACAACGCAGCAGCTGCGGCTCTGATGCTCACGCAGCCCATCTACATGGGCGGTAAAATCAGGGCGTACGACAAGATTACGCGCTACGCTGAGCAGATAGCACAGCAGCAGCAAAACATGGAGCTGCAGGACCTGATAGTGAATGTCGACGAAGCCTACTGGCGCATCGTGGCCTTGCAGAGCAAGCAGCAGCTGGCACAGAGCTACTACAACACGGTTAGCAAGCTGGACAGCGATGTGGACAAGCTGGTAGGGCAGGGGATGGCTACCAAGGCCGACGGCCTGTCGGTGAAGGTGAAGCTCAATGAGGCGCAGGTGGCACTCATACAGGTGGACAACGGCCTTGTGCTGGCACACATGGCACTGGCGCAGCTCTGCGGAATGCCCCTCGATGCACAGTTCGAGCTGGCAGATCAGATTGATGAAGCCAGCTCGGCTAGCCTATCTGGCGATTCCTGCACCACCGCTGCTTCGCAGGCCGTTGAGACAGCCATGCAGATGCGGCCAGAGCTGCAGGCACTCGATTTGGCCACAAGCGTCAAGCAGGAACAGGTCAATGTGGCACGTGCCGAATATCTGCCCAACCTGGCACTCACTGCTGGCTACTTGGTGACCAATCCATCCCTGTACAACGGCTACCGCGAGAAGTTCGACGGAGCATTCAACATCGGCTTCACGCTCAAGGTGCCCATCATCACATGGGGCGACCGTATATACAAGGTAAGGCAGGCCAAGGCTGAGATGCTGATTGCCGAGACCGAAGCTGCACAGGCACGCGAGCGCATCACGCTGCAAGTGCAGCAGAACCAGCAGAAGCTGCAGGAGGCAAGCCAGCGCTATCGCACAGCGCAGAGCAGCCAGCAGCAGGCCAACGAGAATCTGCGCATGGCGCAGACAGGCCTGCGTGAAGGTGTCATACCTGTGAGCAATGTGCTTGAGGCTCAGACCGCATGGCTTGCCGCACATGCCACGCTCGTAGAGGCCGACATCGACGTTAGGCTCGCCCAGCTGTACCTGCAGCGTGCTCTGGGAACTGTTACGAATTAAAACACCAGTGGCATCGTCGCAATCAATACGGCGGTGCCACTGCAGGTATTACGGTTGTTGTATTAGTTCATACATCAGTTCATATCATCCAGCCCCTTCATATCTATTTCCTCACCCTTGGAATCATAGAACTCGTACTGTAGGAAAGCGAGACGTTGATTGGGAATCACTGTTATACCGAAGCCGTAGCGCAACTGCCACCGACGCTTCATCGATATCAAGCCTTGGTTAATGTAAGCAGCCACATAGGGATGCACATGCAGTACAAATCGTTGTATGTTCAGTTGGTTGACCAACTGGTCTATTTTCTGCTCCAGCACATCGGTGAAGAGGAAGCTCGATTTGATGGTTCCCTTACCGTGGCATGTAGGACATGTCTCGTCCACATTGACCTCTGTCACAGGGCGGACGCGCTGTCGGGTAATCTGCATCAGTCCGAATTTGCTCAGAGGCAGTATGTTGTGCTTTGCGCGGTCGCGCTTCATGTTCTCCACCATTCGCTCGTATAGCTTCTGGCGGTCTTCGGCTACAGACATGTCGATGAAGTCCACCACAATGATGCCGCCCATATCGCGCAGTCGCAATTGCCGTGCCAGCTCGTCGGCAGCCCCCAGATTGACCTCCAGGGCATTAGCCTCCTGTCCATCGGGGTTCTTGGCACGGTTGCCGCTGTTGACATCTACCACGTGCAAAGCTTCTGTGTGCTCTATAATAAGGTAGGCACCATGCTTGTAGCTCACCGTCTTACCAAATGAGGTCTTAATCTGCCTTGTGACATCGAAGTTGTCGAATATGGGCAGCTTGCCTTTGTAGGCTTTGACCACATCCTTCATCTCCGGTGCTATAAGCTGAACATAATCGTGAACCTCATTGTACACATCGGCATCGTTGATGTAGATGTTCTCGTAGGTTGGGTTGAACAAGTCGCGCAACAGTGCTACGGTGCGACTTGTTTCTTCGTAGCATAGAGTGGGGTAGTCCTTTGCTGCATGTACCTTGGCTATGGCATCGTTCCACTGCTTGAGCAGTGTCATCATCTCTGCATCCAGTTCTGCTACACGCTTGCCTTCGGCCACAGTTCTCACTATCACGCCGAAGTTCTTGGGCTTGATGCTCGTGATGAGCTGCTTGAGGCGTGCACGCTCTGCGCCCGACTTGATTTTCGATGATACGTGCACCTTGTCGATGAATGGAATGAGCACCAGGTAGCGACCTGGAAACGAGATGTCGCATGTCAGCCTTGGTCCCTTGGTGGATATCGGTTCCTTCACTATCTGCACCAGTACTACCTGTCCGACCTGAAGCAGGTTCTGCACGCTGCCATCCTTCGGTAAGTCCGGCTGAATGGTGGCTTTCTCAATGGGGAAGATGTGCTTCTTGTCGCTGGACAGCTGCTTGAGGTACTTGACGTACGAATTGTACTGTATGCCTAAGTCCTGATAGTGCAGGAATGCGTCTCGCTCATGACCTACATTGATAAAACATGCGTTCAAGCCCGGCATGAGCTTGCGCACTCTGGCCGCATAGATGTTGCCCACATTGAAGCTGGCCGAGAGCTCTTCCTCCTGGTATTCCACCAGTCGCTTGTCCTCGGTCAGGGCTATGGCAATCTTCTTTGGCCTTACGTCAACGATTACTTCGCACGTCATGAGTTTTTATCCTTAAAACCGATGCCCCGCATACGAGCGCAGGGCATCGGTATAGCTGATATTGTGAGTAAGAAAGTACTACTTACTCTTGTGTCTGTTCTTTCTCAATCTCTTCTTACGCTTGTGTGTAGACATCTTGTGTCTCTTTTTCTTTTTCCCGTTTGGCATAATAGAATGATTTTAATATGGTTGATTAATTACTTCTGCGTTTATTCTGCTGAAATATCCTTGACAGCGTCCATGAACTCCTTGGCCGGCTTGAATGCTGGGATGTAGTGCTCAGGGATGGTCATTGTGGTGTTCAGAGTGATGTTGCGGGCAGTCTTGGTGGCACGCTTCTTCAGGATGAAGCTGCCGAACCCACGCAGATAAACGTTTTCTTCATTGTTGACCAGTGCTTCCTTCACTGTGTCCATGAATGCTTCTACAGCAGTCAGTGCTGTTACTTTGTCTATTCCTGTCTTCTTGGATATCGAAGACACAATCTCTTGCTTTGTCATATCATTATTTTTATTGGCGTGCAAAGGTAGTAATTTCCAACTAGTTAACGAAAGGGTTTGACGTTTTTTTTTCTCCGTGCCGATATTAGTTAACTTATTACCGTGTCCTATTAAACATAACACATCTTATATTTGAAAATGATTGGATGCCATAGCTGCGATGAGGATGACTGTAATGCCACAACTGCGACTGAAGGCAACATAACTGCGATGCTGAAGCAACACAACTGCGACTGAAGGCAACACAACTGCGACTGAAGGCAATATAACTGCGATGCTGAAGCATCACAACTGCGATGGCTGAGAGCAATATAACTGCGATGCTGAAGCATCACAACTGCGACTGAAGGCAACATAACTGCGATGCTGAAGCAACACAACTGCGATGGCTGAGAGCAATATCACTGCGACTGAAGGTAATATAACAGCGATGGCTGAGAGCAATATCACTGCGACTGAAGGTAATATAACAGCGATGGCTGAGAGCAACGTAACAGCGATGGTCAAGAGCGTCAAAAAAAAGGAATCCGTGGTGGATTCCTTGGGGATTGATGCCTTGTGTAGTCGATAGGGGAATCGAACCCCTATACCAAGATTGAGAATCTTGTATCCTAACCATTAGATGAATCGACCATCATGGGCTACAGTATAAGGTAGCGGAAGCTGGGGGATTCGAACCCCCGGTACGGTAACCCGTACGTCAGTTTAGCAAACTGGTGGTTTCAGCCACTCACCCA
>CALEPV010000037.1 GCA_937910905.1 uncultured Prevotellaceae bacterium | reverse complement strand
AAACCCCTCAAGTAGCGTCCGCGCCTTGCGGTTCACCCGCAAGGAAACCCCCGCAATCCCTTCAAACCCCTCACCCCTCAACCCCCCTCTTTCTCTCATGCGTAAACACTTCTCCCTCTCCCTCTTCCTCCTTTCAGTCTTCACCTTCCCCCTCTCCCCCCTCTCCCCCCTCTCCGCCCAGGGTTGGCCTGAGAGCTACGGCGGCGTGATGCTGCAATCCTTCTACTGGGACTCCTACAGCGACACTCGCTGGACACGCTTGGAGTCGCAGGCCGATGAGCTGAGTCAGTGGTTCGACCTCATCTGGGTGCCCCAGAGCGGCAAGGCCAAGGCCACCCCCAGTATGGGCTACGACGACCTGTACTGGTACGACCAGACCAGCAGCTTCGGCAACGAGACCGAGCTGCGCAGCATGATTGCCAAGTACCGCTCGCTCGGCACTGGCATCATAGCCGATGTAGTCATCAACCATCGCGAGACTGTCAGCAGCTGGACGGACTTCCCTGCCGAGGTCAATCCTCTGGACGGCAAGACCTATCAGCTGCTGCCCACCGACATCTGCTCCGATGACGAAGCTGCCTCCAACGGCTACACCGTGGGCCCTAACCGCGACACCGGCGACGGCTGGAGCGGTATGCGTGACCTCGACCACAAGAGCGAGAACGTGCAGCAGAACGTCATTGCCTACCTGCGCTACCTGACGCAATACCTGGGCTATGCCGGCTTCCGCTACGATATGGTCAAGGGCTACTCGCCCGCCTACACCGCTCAGTACAACAGCGCTGTCGGTGCGGAGTTCAGCGTTGGCGAGTGCTGGGACAGCTATGCCACCATTGCGGCGTGGATCAATGGCACTAAGCTCAACAGCGTCGCCCAGAGTGCGGCTTTCGACTTCGCCTTGAAGTACGACCTCAACACCTGCTGCAACAGTGGCACCAACTGGAACCGCCTGCTCGCCACACACCTGCAGTCCACCGAGGCCTACCGCCGCTACGCCGTGACCTTCTGCGACAACCACGACACCCGTCGCGAGAGCTCTGCCATGACCGCCAACGTGCTGGCAGGCAACGCTTGGATTCTGGCCACACCTGGCACCCCCTGCATCTTCCTGCCCGACTGGAAGCAGTATAAGCACGAGCTGGCGCGCATGATTCAGGCTCGTCGCGTAGCTGGGGTCGTCAACACCTCGCAGCTGCTCTCCTACCGCAACGAGTCTGCTGCCACAGCCGCCATCGTGCTGGGCACCAAGGGCCGTCTGCTCGTGTGGATGGGCAGTCAGGACGCTGCGTCTGCCGGCATAGATGGCTTCACGCGCATCCTCGCAGGCGACAGCTACAGCTACTGGCTCGAGAACTCTCTGCTCAGCGAGTGGAACGCTCTGCCGGAGCCGACCTTTGCTGAGGACAGCATTGAGAAGCACGACATCACCATCTACCTGAAGGACCCGGGATGGCCAAGCGTCTACTTCTACGCCTGGGACGGCAATCAGTACATCAACGACTCATGGCCCGGTGTCAACGTCACCGCACAGACCACCACCATCGACGGTCAGCGCTACTACTACCGCACCTTCACGGTGCCTGCCGACCCTGCCTACACCATGAATATCATCTTCGACAAGGGCTCCAATGCCGGACAGACCGTAGACATCACGGACATCAACTCCAACCGCTACTACGAGATCTCCTCCACCACCAACAAGTACACTGTCAACGACCTGACCTACACCGTTGGCATTGATGCGCCCATTGTCCATCGTCCATTGTCCATTGTCCATCCCCCACTGTTCGACCTCACTGGCCGTCCACTTCAGCAGATCCCGCGGACGGGGATAGTCATCGATTCGCGCGGCCGCAAAGCCATAGTTTTCTGAGCACGCTGCAACTCGTGTCGCACCGCGGTGGAAGTGTCGTTCCACCGCGGTGTAACATTTACTCCACCGCGGTGCAATGATTTGTGCCGCTTTTTGTACCTTTGCCACCACAATCAGCAACCATTATGACCGACCGCACGCGTGAACTGGGTACCAAGCCCATAGGCCAGCTGCTCATGCAGTACGCTGTCCCTGCCATCATCGCCATGACAGCCTCCTCGCTGTACAACATGGTCGACTCCGTGTTCATCGGTCGTGGGGTAGGGGCGATGGCCATCTCTGGCCTGGCCATCACGTTCCCGCTGATGAACCTCAGTGCCGCCTTTGGCGCTATGGTCGGCGTGGGTGCCAGCACCATGATCTCCGTGCGTCTCGGGCAGAAGGACCATGAGGCTGCGCAGCGCTTCTTCGGCAACTCCGTGACGCTCAACATCGTGATGGGCATCCTCTTCATGGCTGTTGTCCTGTTGTTGCTCGATCCCATACTCCTCTTCTTCGGTGCATCTGTCCAGACCCTGCCGTATGCCCGCGAGTACATGCAGTGGATACTCTACGGCAATGTCTTCACCCACATGTACTTTGGCCTCAATGCCGTGCTGCGCTCGGCAGGCCATCCCCGCATGGCCATGTATGCCACCATACTCACCGTGCTGCTCAACTCCGTCCTCGACCCTCTGTTCATCTACGGCTTCGGGCTTGGCATCAAGGGTGCTGCTATGGCTACTGTGCTGGCGCAGTGCACCAGCCTGGTGTGGCAGCTGCGCATCTTCTCCCGCCACTCCGAGGTCGTCTACTTCCGTCGTGACACCCTGCGTCTGCGGCCCGGCATCGTGGGTGGCATACTCTCCATAGGTCTCTCACCATTCCTGATGAATGCCTGCTCCTGCCTCGTCGTGCTGCTCATCAATCGCGGCATGGTCGAGTATGGCGGCGACCTCGCTGTCGGAGCCTACGGCATAGTGAACCGTGTGCTCTTCCTCTTCGCCATGATTGTCATGGGCTTCAACCAGGGGATGCAGCCCATAGCCGGCTATAACTACGGTGCGCAGCTGCACCACCGTGTGCGCGAGGTGCTCTACAAGACCATCTTCTATGCCACCATCGTGATGACCTTCGGCTTCGTCCTCTGCGAGATCTTCCCCAACACCATCCTCTCCCTCTTCACCACCGACAGCACCCTCACCGCTATGGCCGTCCGTGGTATGCGTATCGATGTGGCCCTCTTCCCCATCATCGGTTTCCAGATGGTCACAGGCAACTTCTTCCAGAGCATAGGGCAGGCAGGCAAGAGCATATACCTCTCCCTCACCCGCCAGCTCATCTTCCTCGTGCCCTCCCTCCTTATCCTGCCCCACTTCTTCGGCCTCGACGGAGTATGGCTCTCCCTCCCCGTCAGCGACTTCCTCGCCTCCATCAACGCCGCCATCCTTCTCTGGCTCCAGATTCGCCACTTCCAAGCCGCTGCCGCCTCCACCGCAATCCCAGCTTCCGCAATCCCAGCTTCCGCAATCCCAGCTTCCACAGAAATCCCCACTCGTCCTTCAATTTCCCATTCCCGTTTTTCAACTTTCAACATACTTCGCCTCCCCCATCGCATCCACTACTTCGCCGTCAATCGTGTAGCCCCCTACATCCCCCTCTTCTCCAACTTCCTCCACGATGATAGCGAAAGTGATAATCGCTAAAGCACTGCCTTTCAGGGCATCTCTCTTCATGTATGTGCTTTGCGGTTTGCCCGCAAAGACCTTTCCCCCCACTCCCCATGCGTATCGGCCTCCTCAGCGACACCCACTCCTATTGGGATGACCGCTATATAGAGCACTTTGCAGAGTGCGATGAGATATGGCACGCAGGCGACATCGGCTCCACCGAGGTCGCCGACCGCCTCGCTGCCTTTCGTCCCCTGCGAGCAGTCGTAGGCAACTGCGACGGCGCTGAGCTGCGTCGCATGTTCCCCCAGCTCCTCCGCTTCCGCTGTGAACAAGCCGAGATCCTGCTCACCCACATCGGAGGCTACCCCGGGCATTACGACCGTTCCGTCTATCCCCAGCTCATCAACCGTCCGCCCCACCTCTTCATCTGTGGTCACAGCCATATCCTCAAGGTCCAGTACGACCGTCAGATAGGCTTCCTCCACATCAACCCCGGAGCCGCCGGCCTCCAGGGATGGCACGCCGTCCGCACCCTCGTCCGTTTCACCGTCGAAGGCACCACCTTCCGCGACCTCGAAGTCATCGAGCTTGCCCGCCAGTGAAGGCTCCTATCGCATTCTGTTGATTGCATATTGCATCCCTGCGCACAGCCATGAAGGAAATGTCCAGCAGTTCGCATTGCACTTTATGAAGCCAGGACGTGTCAGTCGTGACATGGGCAAGTTGCTAAGTCTCCTATTCACTATGAGATTAACTTGAGTTATATAATTATATAAAGGTACGCGTACCTTATATATAATATACGCGCGCGCGAGGTGTATTGTGCTTGCAATACACCGATTTTATCAGCTTTTTGTGCCTTTGAGCGCAAAAAACACGAAAAATCTTCGCTGTGTTACAAATTATGCGTACATTTGCGCGTCTGTAGTAGAGTGTATCTACGCAAATTAATCAAAATATCATTATTAATCACCTAACTTTAATCACATGAACAAAGTTCTACGTACAGCTCTTTCGTTCGTAAGTATGGCGGTGGTAATGGCTGCAACTGCACAAGTTGACATTACTGACAAGGTACTGACGAATGCGGGCTTTGATGACAGTTCATCATGGACAGCAACGAATGTTGCCGCGGGTGCGACTGCCAATTCGCTGGCAGTTGCCGGTTGGACCGTGGCTAATTCGGCTGCTTGGAGTTCGAGTGCTGCATTTGGTTTCGGAACTGAAGGGCAGATTAATGGCGCCCAGGTTCCTGCTACCAACTCCCTTGGCCTGGCTGAGGGTGGCGCACTGGGCGTATCTGCTGGTTGGGGTGGCACTGTAGCTTATGCCCAGACCATCAATGTTACGCTTCTTGCAGGTACTTATACGATTTCGTATAAGGCAAACAACCTTTTGGAGGGTGTCAACCAGATGACAGCTAAAATCAGCTTTGCTGGTACGGAGCAAACTGTTGCTTCAGAATTCACCTACAACCTGTGGGAAGAGAAGTCTGCAACATTTACACTTGCTGCAGACGTTACCGATGCGGAGCTGAAGATTGCCTTTACTGCTGTAAGCGGTGGCTCTGGTTCAAACGCAAAGCTCTTCGTGGATGGTATCACCATTAAGGTTGCAGGTACTCCTTATGTGTCTGTAGTTGAGGCTGCTGACGCAGCCAACGGGTACTGGCGTACTGGCAATATGGAGATCACTAAGATGGAGAATGATTTCCCAGGTAAGGTTACTTCTGCTGAAGTCGCAACAGACGTTACCGTGCAGGAAACTATGGATGCAGCTAACCTCGCAATCACTGCGGCTCTTGAGTCTGTTGATTTGCAGAGCACAAGTGTTGAGGCTGCTACAGCTATCGCTGCAATCAATGCTGCGAAGGCTGATGTAGATGCTGCTGTCGCTGCCGCCAAGTCTGCTTACAGCATCGTGGCTGCTCTGGCTGAAATTCCTGCTGGTAAGTATTATGTACAGGAGGTTACTACAGGTAAGTTCTTAGGTGCTGGTAACGACTGGGGTACACGCGCTTCACTCGTTGAGAACTCAGTTGAATGGACATTTACTCTTGCAGACGGAAAGTATAAGCTCGCCGGTCCTGTAGGTGCTGCTGGCAAGAATTTCTTGGGCCTTGATAGTGGTCATCTGTATTGTGACAAGGATCCTTCAGATACTAGTTTCAAGACCGACTTCGTTATTTCGAAGGCTGGAGAAGGTGTTTACACACTCCAGGTTGACGGCCAGTATGTAGCTAAGGTAAGTGATGGCTTTCAGAACGCAATTCCTGTACTGGATGCAGCAGCGACGTCTGCTCAGTTCAAGATAGTTGCAGCGGATGCTACAAAGGCTAAGAAAAATGATAATGTAACCTTTGTTATAAAGGATGCTGACTTCCAGGGCGATGCTGCTGTTTGGACTGTAAGCGAGGATTGCACAAACTGGAATCTGTGCGGTGGCACAAATGAAAATAAGTGCGCTGAAAGCGATCACAGCCCATTCACCATCACTCAGAAGCTGAATGTACCTAATGGTTTCTACACAGTTTCAGCACAGGCATTCTATCGTCAGGATGGCACAGATACTGAGAACCTGCCAAAGCTTATCGCCAACAAGCGCAGCGTGGTATTCCCAGTTTTGTCCGGTTCTGAGAATATTATGAACGATGCCTCCAAATCATTCGCTGCTGGCAGCTATGCTTTCAGCGTGGAGGTATACGTTGAGAACGGAGAGCTCACACTTGGCTTCGCTAACAAGAATAATAAAGTTTGGGCTATATTTGACAACGTAGGCCTTGTCTATCGTGCAAACGATGCAACTCGTGCAAACACACAGGCTGCTCCTGAGCTCGGTGCTGACACCACAGCTCTGCAGGCAGCTTTGGCTGCTGCTCTGACAGCTGTTGATGCTCTGCCAGACTTCGCTCAGGACGCCGTTGAGGATCAGGAGCCTGGTCTGGAGGCTGCTGTCGCCAAGTGCGCTGCTGACGTGAAGGCTGCTGTTGTTGCCAACACTCACGGCCAGAAGCAGGATGAGCTCGAGGCTGCTATGGACGCTGTGGCTCAGCAGATTGCTGCTTACGTTCAGGCTGCTAACGATGTTGTTACAGCAAATGCTGCTGCTGCTGACACTCAGGACGAGGCTTTCGCTGCTCTCGTAGCTGAATGGCAGGAGGCTTACGATAAGATTAACACTAAGTATCGTGAGTACCTCGGTTCCGACAAGGAGAAGTATCAGAGCTATCTGACTTCGCTCAACAAGACATATATTGACATCGACGCTCTGAAGGCTACTATCGCAAGCTATCGTACAAACGGTACTGCTGTGGCTAAGGCTGAAGATGTTGCAACCTCAATAGGAAATCTGAGCCAGCAGATTAAGGACCAGGTTGCTGGTGCTCTGGCTGACTACGAGAGTGAGGTCGCAACCTACAACGCTAACGCTAAGAGGGAGCTTGACGAGCTTGCTGGCGAGAAGACCGATGCCTACAAGGAGGCTATCCTCACAATCAGCGACCACTATGCTGCTAACCACGCTGCTGCTGCCGATGCAGCTCAAGCTGCTCTGTTCGCAGTATTCGAGGATCTGCAGGATGTGAAGAACCGCTACATTGCTGAGGCTGCACAGATTGAGGAAGGCAACGCTACGAAGTTTGCTGCCGAGCAGTTCCCGCTCGTATCGTTCGACAACACAGATTACAAGGATGAGATCAACGGTATCGATGTAGCTGGCGCTATTGCTAATGCTCTGGCAGATGCTGAGACTGCTGCTACAACCGACAACGATGCTGCTTATGCTGCCGCTCACACTAAGAAGCTTGCTCTTGATGCAGCTCTTAACGATGATGTAGAGGCAAAGATTACATTGTACGGTCTCGACCGCAACAACTACAAGACTGCTATCGAAGCTGCTCAGGCTCTCATCGACAAGTACAACGATGAGGTCGAGCTCGCTAAGATTCACGGCTTCCACGCAGAGGTTGCTGCCGATGCAACTGCTACTCCTCCAGTTGAGCATCAGGATGCTTACTGGGCTTGCGCTATCCTGAACGCAGAGACTTTCACTGCCGACTACAACGCAGCTAACGAGGCTATCACAACTCTGGCTGCTCAGATTAAGGCTGACCAGAACGCTGCTCTGCTCACTCAGGTGAAGGCTGCTACTGCTGCTGCTCGCGCTCGCCTGCAGACTGTCACAGATGATATCGCTACATATGCTGACTACATAGCTGAGGATTGGGCTGATGACGTTGAGGCTATCAATACTCTCATCAACGACGTTGAGAACCAGGCTGTTGCTGACGATGCTGCAGGTAAGCTCATCGACACCAAGGCTGCTCTGATTGCTAAGCTCGGTGATCCTGCTGATACATCATTCCCGCCAACAGCTATAGCAGATGTGACAGTTGGTGCGACCTCTGTTAAGTACGCTGCATTTGTTGTTAACGAGACAGTCGGCACAGCTGCTGCTGTTGGTTACGATGCTTACAAGCTCGGCACAGGCTCTGCTAAGGGCTCTCTCGTGCTGAACCTGCCTGAGGGTACAACTGGCTTCACCTTCACGGCCGCTTCTTGGAATGGTACAGCTGATGATAAGCTCATCGTTAAGCAGGGTGCAACAGTCTTGAAGACTATCGATCCTATCAAGGCTAACACAGGTATCGCTGGCAACTCACCTCTCACTGTGACATTCGCTGACGCAGATGCTAAGGCCGCTGCTACCTACACTGTAACTCTTGCTGCAGCTCTGACTGCTGAGACTGCTGTAAGCTTCGAGCTTGAGGCTAATAACCGCTTCGTGATTTGGGATTTCCAGCTCGCTGGTGGCCCGGCTGCTCCAACAGCTTACCAGCTGATCAACCAGCTGAACCACGATACAAGCAATGAGAACCTGAACAACGTTTACGTTGCGGCAGCCAACAAGCTGGCTGCTAACCTGACAGCTGCTCAAGGTATCGCTACTGACCTCGATCAGACTATCGATGGCACAGCAATCACTGCCGCTATCCAGCAATTCAAGATTGACGAGGGCACAGACTACGATGACAACGTGCTGCCTGAGAACAAGGCTACTCACGATGCAACTGTAACTGGCATTCAGACTAAGATAGACAACGCTCTGAGCGTAGTTTACATCACAGACCTGAAGGCTCAGATGATTGACCTCAAGAAGGCATTCAACAACGTAACAGCTGAGGTTGCTGGCATCGACTCTGAGATTGACAAGGATGACCTCTGGTCACAGATTGAGGCAGAGGACAACCTCGTTGAAGCTCTGACATTCGCTGACAAGACCGTTTACGACAGTCACTCTGCAACTATCGCTAACATCGGTCTCCAGTTCACCGACTATGCTCAGTGGATTGCCGACAACACCAAGAAGGGCGACCTGAACATCGACGACGAGGTTACCATTGCCGACGTTGTGAAGCTCGTGTCTATCCTGGTTAACACTGAGAACGTTGACGCTGAGGGCAACCTCCTTGACATCGACCTCGAACTCTCCGGCCTGACACAGCGCGTATTCTACGCTGCCGACACCAATGACGACCAGAAGCTCGACGGTGCCGACCTGCAGAACGTAATCGACCTGATGCTGGGCAAGACCATCGCAGCTGATGTTCGCGCTGAGGCTGCCGATGTGATTGGCGACTACGTGCTCGTTAACGGCAGCGAGATCGCTCTCGTGAACGCTCGCGAGTATGTGAACTTCACACTCGTAGTCAGCGCTGCCAGCGATGCACTCCAGGCTGCTACAACAGCCCGCACCAACGGTATGCAGGTTACAACCACTAAGGTTGGCAACTTCTACAAGATATTCGCTTACTCTGCAAACAATGCAGCTATCGAAGGTGGCGAGGGCGACATCCTCACTCTCAATGCCGACGCTGTCGTGAAGTCCGCAAGCTTCGTTGCCAACGGTGTGGCCTACAAGCTCAACGTTGAGGATGCTACCGCTATCCGCAGCATCGAGGCCGACCTCGAGGGCGCTGAAATCTACACCGTAGGTGGTGTGAAGACCAGCCGTCTGCAGAAGGGCGTGAACGTTATCCGCATGGCTGACGGTTCAGTGAAGAAGGTACTTGTAAAGTAAACACTCTCTAAGGTCTGTGTGGCGAGGTTCGCCTCGCCACACAAACCTCACCAAGGTAAATATTAACTTTAAGCTCAAATAACAGTATGAACAAGACTATTACAAAGTGGTTCTCCGCCCTTGTCATGCTCCTGGTGGCCAGTGTTGGCTCATTCGCTCAGACGCTCACCATCGCTGACTTTGACATCAATCCGGGCGAGACCAAGGCGGTCAAGATCGTTCTGACATCTGCGACTCAGGTCTATGGTGTTCAGTCCGATGTGACGCTTCCTGCCGGACTCTCTCTGGCCGCAGATCCTGCTGTCATCGCTGCTACTATTGAGGATGGCTCTGATCCTACAGTTGTCTTCAACAAGCTGGCCGACAACAAGTACCGTGTGGCTGCCTACTCCGCTACTGGCAAGGCTTTCAAGAATGCCGCTGCCGGCCTGGAGATAATCGAACTCACAGTAACTGCTGCTGAGGACTTCACCAACCGCGCTAACCTGACGCTGTCTGGCTCTAAGGTGACCACCGACGATGCTGGCACACAGGTAACCGTACCAGGCGATGCAGCTCAGGCTGACGCTCAGGTTTACTCCTACGAGATCCCTCACCGCTTCGAGTTCGCTCCTGCTACTACAGCTACAGCCATCCGCGCTTACGAGAGCGACCTGAAGGCTGCTACTGAGGTTCAGGGTATGCAGACTCTCGACAAGTGGGCTGATGCCGACGGTAGTGCTCGTGCTGCTGGTGTGTTCACCATCGGTGACGCTACCGTGAAGTTCGACGCAGACGCTATCACAGCTCCTGCTACCAACGCCTATGGTCGTGCAGAGGGTACAGCTCTTGGCCTCTTCGCTGTTTGGACTGCTACTGTGCAGTACACACAGGATGTGGCTCTCAAGGCTGGTACATACTACATCACCATCCCTGTTTACAACGCAGGTGGTACTGAGGCTATCGTCAACAACCTGATTGGTGTTGATGCTGGTGCTCAGAAAGTTTATGCTACTACCGACAAGTACGCTGTTGGCAAGTGGACAGTAGAGAAGCTCGTGCTCACTCTGGCCGAGGACGCTACTGTTACATTCTCTCTTGGTTACACAGCAGCTGACAAGGGTGTTGCCGACATGCCTCACCTCTTCGTTCAGTATGTAGATGTTGCTAAGGTTGCTACTCCCGACCCACTGCTCGCTACAGCAGAGCCCGCAGCCGACAAGGCTTATACTATCGCCACTGAGACAGAGGGCGCTCTCATCGTTAAGGATGGTGTGCTCACCACAACAATGGCTCTCAGCACTCCTGCTGCTCCCGTAGCTGCCAATGCTGCAGACGCTAACCAGCAGTTCGCTTTCGTTAAGAATGCTGCTGATGGCAAGGTATATCTCTATAGCGTGGGCGCTAAGAAGTTCATCAACCTGAATGCTCTGGCTGCCTTCGATACAGCGGGTGGTACAACAGAGGCTGTTACTCTGGCTGCAACCAACAACGTGTTCTATCCAACCTACGTTGCCCTGAATGGTACCAACGTTGCAGCCAGCAGTACTGCTACTCCAGTAATCGCAGCTGGCAACACAGAGTTCGCTATTGTTGAGGCTGCTGCTTTCGATGCAAGCGAGGCTCAGGCTGGAATGCGTGGTGATGGCTTGGCAGATGGTAATTATTTCTTCAAGAACATTGCTACTGGTAAGTACTTCGGTCCTGCTAACTCTTGGGGAACACATGCATCTCTTGTTGACAATCCTGAGTATCTGGCTTTGCATAAACTGGCCAATGGCAAATATAACATTGAAACTCATGTTTCAAATGGCGGAAGTAATTATTACTTGAATGGAGTGTGGATGGACGGTGCAGCTTCTGAAATAGCCATTGTCGATCAGGGTACTTACTTCACTATTAGCAGCGGAGATAAGTATTATGGCTACGATGGCGAAAAGACAGAGCTTGTTCTGGAATCTACAGATCCTGCCGATGAAAACGTTAAGTGGGAGGTCGTAGCGGAGGCAGATATCGATGCTTATATGGCTGCTGCAACAAAGGATTCTCCGGTTAATGCTTCATTCTATATAAAGGATGCTAACTTTGGACGTAATAATCGTGATGTCGCAGCATGGGCTGTTGTAGCATCGAATAAGAATATGTGCGGTGGTGAAGTTACAAACTGTTGTGCTGAATCTTGGCACTCTGCATTTACTATTACTCAGACATTGACCGTTCGTAATGGCGTTTACAAAGTAAATGCTCAGGCAGCTTTGACAGACTATACTAATGCTTATGATGGGGCAAACTATCCTGTAGTTTTTGCTAATGCCGTCAATGTTCCATTCAATGAAATGGAAACAGCAGATCGCGGTACTAGCATGTCTCAATTGTCTAATTCGTTCCTTGATGGAAAATATCCAGTAAGTGTAGTCGTTACAGTTACTGATGGAACATTGAATATTGGTGTTAAAGGTACTCGTACGGATACTTGGTGTATTTGGGATAATTTCTCCCTTATGTACTATGGCAATCGAACTACTGCAGTAGAAGTTGAGCTTGGTGATATTGTTGCTGAAGTGAATTCACTTCGCGAAGAGGCTATGACACTTCTTGCTGAGGAATTGATGCCCGCTGAGAATGTGTTCGAGCTTGGCCACGTATATGAGACAACAGAGACCATTGATCCTACACAGGCCGCTTACGAAGCTGCTAAGACTGCTTTGACCAATGCTGTTGATGCTGCTAAGGCCGCCCTCGCAAATGCTAAGGAGGTTGCTGAGTACATTGCTAAGATGGAGGCGATTCTTGCTGACACCGAGGCTTACACAGACGAGGCTGACGCTGCTGCTACTGCTACAGCTAAGCTGGCCGACGTGAAGAATGGTACTTATGGCACTGATGCTGAGGTAGCTGCTGCCAAGAAGAGCGCTCTCGCTATCTTCGGTGACTTCGTTGCTGCTGTGACATTCGTTAAGGATGTTGACGTAACAGACCTCTACATCGTAAATGCTAATCCTGTGGTTAATGCTGATGGTTGGACCGTCCTAAACGGTGACGGTGCTGCCGGCAGTGTTAATGCATTCGATAAGGCCAACAACAACGCTGAGTTCTGGAACCAGAAGGGTTATAGCATCAATCAGACTGTATCTCTGCCTGCTGGCGACTACAAGCTGACTGCTATCGCATTCACACGTACGGACAAGGTGGCTACTCTCGCTGCTGGCGAGGCCAGCATGGCTATAGCTACTGTTGCAAGCTCTGAGGTTAACAACCGTACACAGGCTAACACATGGTTCAACGCCGGCAACGGTGTGAACGTCCTCGACTTCACAGTGGCTGAGGCTGGCGATGTAACTATCAGTCTGACCGCTGACAACGCAAGCGCTGACTACTGGTTGGTATGGCGTAGTTTCAAGCTCGAAATAGCTGCTGCATATAATCCTTGCGTAGGCTCTAAGAGCGTAGACGTTGAGCGTTACCCAAGCGGAAGCTGGGAAACAGTTGTTGCCGTAAGTGCTGACGACGTTGCTGCTGCTGCCGAGGCTCTCGGTGCTGCCGCTGCCGACCTTACATTCCAGCTCGTTGAGACAACAGGTGAGGTTTACACTACCTACAACGCTGATCCTGCTCCTGCTTTCTGGCTCGACGAGAATGGTGACCACGCTGATTGGGGTACAACCAACAAGTTCTATGTCATCTACGACGCTGAGGCTGGTGAGATCACAACTGGTCTGCTGCCTGACGTTGAGGCTGGCTTCACTGGTAAGGCTACTGTACGCCTGGCTAACGCTGAGGGTCAGTACTACGACTTCACCATCAACCTCACAGTTGTTTCCAAGCCTGTTATTGACCTCAAGTTCGATGAGCTGAACCAGATTGGCGACGACGTGCTCGTAGCTCTGCAGTCTACACTTGGAAGCTACTACGAGGGTCTGACAGCCGACGTTGACGTAGCTGCTATCCTTACAACTCTCGGCGTTGAGAATCTGAGCGATGTAACTATCTACGCTGTTCAGAGCGATGGCTCTCTCGATGATGATTATAAGCTCAACGCTACCGACGGCTGGCGTAATGCCGACGGTGACTTCGAGTATTGGGGCGATGATGCTTACTTCTATGTGAAGGCAGACTTCTCTCTGGCTTCTGCTCAGATCTACGAGGTCGGTGGAATGGTAGGCAAGAATACCGACGAGCCTGCTACCTACACTGCAACCTATGTATTCGTGAAGAACGATACTAAGGATGCTGTTGTACTCAAGGTTGAGCTCTCCTACGTTGCTACCGGCATCAACGGCCTGAACGCTGACAGCCAGAACGCTACTATCTTCGACCTCAATGGCCGCCGCGTGAACAATGCTCAGAAGGGCATATACATCGTGAACGGCAAAAAGATCGTGGTTAAGTAATCCCCGCCAGTCACACACTGGACGATAATAATCGCCCGCTCCTCCTCCGAGGGGCGGGCGATGTATTTTTGGTAAGCACTCTAAGAAGTACACCGTAAGCACTCTAAGAAGTACAGTAAGCACTCAAAGAAGTACACCTTGTAGCAGTTGTGGCATAGTTGTACCTTTGCCTCCGCAATAGTGCACCAAACTACAACTGTTACAATTATGACCAAGGAAGAGTTTCTGCAGTTACAGTCA
>CALEPV010000036.1 GCA_937910905.1 uncultured Prevotellaceae bacterium | reverse complement strand
TTCATATTCAGACACTTGCATCTTATAAGGCCTTTTTTGCTGCGGATGTTAGGGTAAAGAAGTCCTGGCGCTGGTGGTAGTAGCCGATGAAGAAACGCCCTTGGTCTTGCAGGTCTAACTGGGCTTTGAAGCCATCGGCATCTATCTTGCTGATGATTTCCTGTTTCAGCTTCTCAAAATAGATGCGGCGTCCTTCGCTTTCCAACTTCTCTAAATGATGGTTGGAGAGGTTGAGAATGGTTGAGAACACTGCGGCTGGTGTAGAGCTTGCCGAGTTCATGTAACGCTCGCGGATGGAATGTTGGTTGTTCGCCTCCTCTTGAATCTTGTCTAATACGGCAAACAGGCGGCCACAGAGGTAGCCTTGGTTGGTGTTGTCTTTGTCTAACATAACTTTTATTCTTTGTTCATTATCATTTAGTCGGTTGAGATATGCCTTGATGATGGCGGCACGGGTGATAAACACTGGACTCTTATCTTTATTGCCCGATTCAGCTCGGATGCGCCGGATGCAGGAAGCGAAAAGCGTCTGAGGATAGGGCAGTCCCTGAAAGATGCTCTTTACAATAGCGTCCGGCAGGTTTGGAGTGGCATCAGAAGTCTTGCCGCCAAGTGTGACAGCACTAAGAATGTTGCGCAGGCTCATGTAAGGTTTTTTATATAGGCGGGTATCTGCAACTTCCATATCCTCAAAGTGCTTGAGGATAGTTCCTGCAAATTCTCTTAATGGTATCTCTGTCCAGTAGGTTACGGCAATTCGCGCAGCATTGGGAGCAAGGCCTAAAATATAAAAGGTGTCTTCTGACGTGGTCTTCAACTCACCAGTATAGATGGACTTGAATACTTTACGCACCTGCTCGATGTTCCTGTTGGGGTCGTCCTCTTGCTCGCTGAATCCAACCATGCTGAAGAAGCTGTCCTCAGCCTGCTGCCCTGCCTCGTCATCCTTTGATGCCCAGAAGAGATAGGTCCTTGTCCCTATCTGGAACTTATTGCGTGAGCCTTTAGATAGCATGGACAATAGGGCTGTTGTATACTTAAACTCTGCTTCTTTAGAAATGGGCGCATTTAATCCCTTCTGCTTGTTATATGAATCATAACCAGAGTTTATCTGAAATGCTACTAGTTTGGCATTGCTTTTTCCTCCTGCTACGAACGTGCTGTAAGTTGTATTGACAGGAAATGCTTTTTCGCCCGTCACTAAGCAGATAGCTTCTTCTGGTGTATGTTCTAGTCTGTCAATGCAAAACTTTATGATTGGGTTAGGCGCTTAGAGCGCACTTGCAAAACCCTTTATTAATCGTATATCTCATACATCAAATATCCAAGAATGAAGGACAAAAATTAAAATGCCTATGCCGAAGGCTTTGCGTAATTCCCTGTTTACGGGATAATCAGGGAAAAGATTAACAACTATTAGTGCGCTCAAAGCGCCTAACCCAGCTTTATGATTTCGTCATCCTCAACAGCTCTTTTTAATTCTCCTTCTATCAAGAATGTAATATTTTTGTTGAGCACTTTGCACATTTCTGGCCACTCAGCATCTTGGCTCATTCTTTCGATTTGTGCCGTGTCATAATGCTGATAGAAAGAGAATACTGCTTGTGCGTAATGATTGTGTGGTAAAGTGGAATAAATTTCTTCCACGTTTTTCTTGAATGCACTGTGATTCTTTTTATTCTTACTTAATTCTGTTGCATAATCCGTTGGCTTTTCCGGTTTCACGTCTTTCAAGCCTAATACATAGGAGCCGTTGTCTCCCATACAATGTGCAACGGGTGCAGAGGTGCGTTCTTCAGGCCTAATGGTGCGTAGAGGCAGCCCCTTGCCGTCTCCAAGACGTTCTAACCTGATGAACTTTCCATCATGGTCTATTACAATGGCATATTCGAAATCGACATCTGCTAAAGGAGCCGGTGGAAGTTTATCACTCCGCCTGTCATAATAGTCGTAAAGTGCTTTCAGTATCATCTCAGTATCTCCTCGCTGTCTTTTGGTGGAACAATAATGACGCCGTTCTCCATCCTTGCCCGATAGAACATGGCTGGCGGATTCTTCAAATCCTTTTCAAAGTCCATGTCGTAGAGCATGATACCCAGGTCACGGCTGTCGCAGACAGGGGCATCGAGCTTCTCCGTTTCCGGATTGACCAGGCGGAATGATGCCACACACTCGCGTGTCCCCAAATAAGGCTGGTTAAAGCACTGCCCTTTTGCGGCGCGCCGCTCGAACATAGCATTATACTTGGCCGGGTTCTCATCGGTGTGTTCTGTTACGTCAAACAAATCACGTTCTTTGCTTTGCCTTTTCCGTTGCGGGATGAACTCCAGTTTTGCCCACAGGCGATAGCGCACATCTTTCAGCAGCAGGGTGTTTTTCTGCTGTCGCTTTTCTTCAATGAAGATGGGCGTCTTCCCTGCAACAGCCCCCACCTCATTTCGTCTGACAGACATCCACTGTATTTCATTGAGCACCTCTATCTTCGTTACCTGCCAATGAATGGCAGGCTTCCAGAAGATAGCCTCGAAGATGGCGCGGGCAGCCGATGGCGTGATGACATCGTAGCTCACGCGCTCCACCTTCAGTTCCGGACGTGTGAAGCAAGCCATCGGCCCCCACACCTCCAAGCAAAATTCTTTGTCAAAGTATTCCATAGGCAAATTATATAATGTATGTTTCTTCTAACCATTGGTTCTCGAATGTCAATCCCATGTCGGCTTTGTAGAAGCCAGAATGGGTGATACAATAGACATTCTCAAACGGCTCTTCGATAGCTCCCATCTTCAGGAGCTTATCGAAGTCTCCCTTCCTGATGCCTACGCTGTACTGAGCCAACCTCTTCATCAGCGCGTATGATGGCTTTTGCAAGCGGACGTTTCCTAACAACGTCATGCTTTCGCCCCAGTTGACGATGACGGGGATGGTTTTGTCGTCTATCATGCGGAAAGCTGTCGCAGCCGTCTCAAATTCACATTCAAGTTTGTAGAGCAATGCCTCCATTTGAGCAGTATCAAAGCTGGGAGTCCTTGAATGCAGTTGCGTGAAGTAGCACGTCATGGCTTCGGGCGAAAACCAGTCATGGTCGTGCCCCATACTCAGCCGAGCGTAATTGGCCTGAGAGATATACCCCGGTGGGAGGGGATGCTCCTGATTCAGGCTGAAAACGTAAGTCGGGCTGACAGGCTGCCGGCCCTCGCGGTTGCAGCGGCCCGCTGCCTGTAGTATAGAGTCAAGTCCGGCCTCCTGACGGAACACGACTGGGAAGTCAATGTCAACACCGGCTTCGATGAGCTGCGTGGAGACAACGCGTATGGGTTCGTCAGTGCCACTCTGCAGGGCATCCTTTATCTGATGGATTGTGGCAGCTACGTGAGCCGGACACATCATGCGAGACAGATGCAGACGGGTGCCTTCATCCGGCAGCCGCTCGAAGATCTCCTTGGCATCCCGGCGGGTGTTGACGATGCAGAGTACCCGATTATGAGATGCCAGCATACGGGCTATATCGTCGTAGGTCTGACTACTCAGGGACTCCAGCCTGACGCGGCGCAATTTGTCGTGCAGCCTTGCCTCACGGGGTATGAGCTCCCTGACATCGGGAAGGGCATTAAAGCTCTCGCGCTTGTCGGAGCACTCCACCCTGCCGCTAAGTATGGGCTGGCTGGCAGTAGTGAACAGGAAGGATGTGCCAAAGACACGCTTCAATGTATCCAGTGTATGGACGATGGGCTTGTAGAAGCCCATGGGCAGTGTCTGCACCTCGTCCATGATGACCACGCTTCTCGCTATGTTGTGCAGCTTCCTGCAATCCGAGCGTCTGTTGCTGAACAGCGACTCAAAAAGCTGTACGTTGGTCGTGACTATGATGGGATAGTCCCAGTTCTCCGTGGCCAGCTGCAATGGGTCGATGTGCTCATCATCCGCCCTGTCCTTCGGAGCCATATTAGAATGGTGCTCCAGCACATTCACGTCGCCAAAGATAGTCCTCAGGGTAGCAGCCGTCTGCACGATGATGCTGGTGTAGGGGATGGCTATGATGATGCGGTTCAGGTGGTTCCTTACAGCATGGTGCAAAGCCCACAGGACAGAGGCCAGCGTCTTGCCCCCACCCGTTGGAACAGTGAGGCTGTAGAAGCCCACTTCGCCACTGCTGCCCTGTACGCAATGCTCCTGCACGTAATTGCGAATGCGATTGACTGGAGTGTCGTCGGACTCCTTTCGCAACCTATCCAGATGTTGCTCAAGCCGCTGCAAGAGTTCCTCCATGCTTGCACCACCACCCCTGAGCCTTGCCTGTGCGGGGTTCATAAAGGCTTCTGTGTCTAAGCTGTCGGCATCAACCAAGCACGAGAATAGCATACGTATCAAGTGGTGCAGGTCCTTTCGTTTCCACTGTGTCTGTTGTGGTAAGCCTATCTGTATCGCCTCATCCACCGTGACATCATCCGGCATCTGACGCTTCATCTCCTCTGCGTATACAAAGTAATCATATAGCCCTCTGTGATGTCCTGCTATAGGCTGTCCGATGAGAGGAGCCAGCTGAGGATATTGCTTCATGGCAATCAGTGCTCCGATATAGGAATGGTTGGGCCCTTTTTTGACTGTAACATCGTGCTTATATCCAGTAACAGCTTGAATGTACTCCTGCCAAGCACGTTGCTCCTTGCCCTTGTCGTGGAGCAATCCTGCGATTCGAGCTATGTCGCCCAAACCGAAATCATTAGCAAACTTTGCAGCCAGACAAGCTACATTGTTGCTGTGGTCTTCAAGTGATTGCAGCCTCCATTCAGAGGACAGCTTATCAGGTGTAGAAATATGCGCATAAACCATGACAAAGTGCTCAGTTTGACTCGTCTTTGGCTGCAAAGATAATGTGTGCTTGTTGCAAAACCAGTAACAAGCTATTGAATTGTTGAATGTGAGGGCAGTTTTTTGTACCGTGAAACTGCCTTTAGGTGCTCTGAGTACATGCGCTCTCTGAGGCTTGATGGCGAAAGCACCTCGATGCGGTCGCCCTTGGAGAGTAGCTCTGCGATGAAATCGGTGGAGGGACGCATGTAGAACCTGTAGTCGGTGTAGTTGTCACCTTCTTTGGTTACCTCTTGTGAGTGATGGAGCGGAAGGTCGCGTATGTAGTAGCGCTCATTGCCATAGGCGCGTATCACTATTGATTCGGCTCGCGCCACATCGCCGATAAAAATGCCGAATGAGTCCTGAAAAATGTCTTTGGCATTGAAGTCTGTTGGCAGTGTGAAGGACTGGTCGGTGATGGCGAGATTGCTGATTCTGTCGAAGGCAAAGGGCTTGAAAGGTCCAGAGGCTCTAGCGGGCTCGTAGTCAATGACATACCATCGCTGTCTGAACAGCTTGATGCAACATGGTGCCACTATTCGTTGGGTCGGCTTCTGGTTGTCGTACTTCGTATAGAGAAATGTAATACGGCGTTTGCGCTTCATCGCATTGATGATTGTTTCAAGCTGCTTGCTTTCAACTGGTATGTTCTCAAGCAGAATGCGATCTTGCAACGACAGACTTTCGCTGATGATGTTGCTGACTGTAATCGTAGACAACAACCACTTCTGTATGGAGTCGTCTCTCAGAACTTGAGGATTCTTGATGCAGTAGCGATTGGTCTTGCGGTCACAATCAATGATGACATCGAAGGTCTGCTCGATAGCATTTTTGTAGCGAATGAAGGTGTGGCGACTCATCTCCACACCCCCGCTCATTCCTGTCTGAACCCACCGCTCATTTATCTCTGCAAGTGAGATGGCATTAGCTTGATGGATAGTATTAAGCAACCATACCAGTTGTGTGAATTTCTCTGCTCCCTTCATGGCAATATATATATAGGTAGTTGAGTGCTCGTTCAGCTTCAGTAAAACGATACACAAAGGTCGTCATGTCTCGGGAAATGTGCAAGCGTTGTCCCTATGATTCGTGCATAATAGCCTGAATAACGCCAGCGCCACCCGCAGATACCTCGCAATTTAGTGATGGTTAAATAATAACTTGGGACGATTTGACTCATATTTTTGAGCTTATTTGTCTTCACGAAGAAGGAGCGTAGCGGGCTACGTGACTGATGAGTGGAGGCAAAGAAGCCAAAAAAACGAGTGCTGATACTTTCCTATAAAATCGTCCCAAGTTATTTTTTAACCATCACTTAGGTGACAACGAAGAAGCCTCCCCGCAATGGAGAGGCTTCTTGGTTAAGTGTGTATGTCTTTATTGCTTACTTAGCGATAGAGATAGTCACACGGTTCTTGTCGTTCTCGCTGAATGGCTGAACGGTGTCACCCTTAGCGTCAACAGTGATGCGGTCTGCATTGATGCCAGCGTCTACAAGAGCCTTGCATACGTTCTCGGCACGCTCCTGAGAGTACTTCATGTTGATGCGTGGGTTACCTGTACCTGCGTCTGCATAGCCTGTAACAGCAACCTTAGTCTCAGGATTCTGCTTCAGGAAGGCGATGAGGCGGTTGAGCTCACCCTGCTGTGACTCTGGGATAACGGTCTCACGGATGCTGTAGAAGATTTCGCTGCGAATCTCAGGAGCCTTCTTAACAACCACTGGCTGTGGCTTTGGAGTCTCAACTGGCTGAGGTGCTGGAGCTGGCTCCTCAACAACAACGGGAACAGCAACTGGGATAACGTTCTCAACCTTACCGAGGTTGATCTTCAGGCCGAGCAAACCGGTGAAGTACCAGTCGAGGTTGGTGTCGCTGTGCTTAGCCTTGCTGTTGTAAGCATCGCTGAGGAAGTTAGACATAGCTTCCACGTTGATGCTCACGCGCTTGCTGCAGCGGAAGTCGAAGTCCAGACCTGCACGGCCAACAGGACGTACCTTTGTGCCATCCCAGTACTCAGACATCTCGTGAGTGGTGCCCGGGTAGATGTAAGTTGTACCGTAAGGAGTTGCGTTGTCGTCGTTGTCCCAACCAATGTTGGCGCCAATACCAGCGATGATGTTCATGCCGAACACGCGCTTTGGGTTGTAGCCCCAGATAGCGTTGATGAGGTTGAACTTCACGTCAAGAGCTGGAGTGATGTACTTCCACTTGTAGGTCTCATTGTCCTTGAAACCGCCCTTGCTCTCCCAGCCATTAGCGCCGAGACGAAGAGCCCATACTGGAGTGAACTGGTAGCCTACAGCAACCTGAGCAGCTGGAGAAATCAGCTTGTCGAAGTCAGCCTCGCCGAGTGTGTAGTTAGCACCACCCTGGAGCTGGATGAACCAGTGGTGATTGAACTCAACGCGCTCAGTCTCCTGTGCGCTTACAGACAGCCCAGATACCATCAGGGCAGCTGCGAGAAGAAACTTTCCAATCTTCATAATAAGTGATAATAATGTGTATAAATTAAACTCTGTGTTCTCTGTTTTGATGCGAGGGAGCTGTCCACACCTCGTTTATTTGGCACAAAAGTACGGTATTTTAGAGTATTGACCAAACAAATTACATACAAAATGTAAAAGTGTATTAAAAAAGTTACTACAGAATAACTCCCTCTTTCTTCATCCCGTCGACCTTAATGGTGAGCGGATTGTCGAAATGCACCACTCTGACGTGGGCTGTCTCGATGGTTGCAGGCATCTGATTCAGCCTGTCCTGATGGTATATACCGTCGCCGATGTAGTCGTTTATGGTGAAGTAGGCCACACCGAAACTGGTCAGGTTCTGGAAGAAGTGGGTGCCTTGTGATGGGTCTACGCGGTACTGGTCGAGTCCGGCTTCGACAATCACCTTGGATGCTGATATTGCCGGCCACTTGACGGGTATGCCCAGCCAGGGGTCGCTGCTGCCCCAGCGTCCGGGGCCGACGAGCACATAGCTGAGTCCCTGGTCAAGGAACTGGCGGTTGATGCTTTGCACCTCGTCGGCAATAGCGGGATTGGCAGATGCGCTCCAGCTCTCGGTCTTGACGTATACGATGTCGTGTATGTCGTTGAGTATGCCGTGGCCTATGGCGTTGTGCGAGCGCAGCAGGCATTGCTCGTCGGGCACTTCGCTCAGGTCCTCGTCGAGCATCTGCTTGTTGTCCACCATGGGCCTGATCTGCAGCAGGTGGAACTCCAGAACAGATGGCTCGCCGGGTGTGTTGGTTATGTCAGCGGCAAATTCTATCTCCACAGGACGGCGCATCTCGTCCTGTCCGTAGCGCATCACTTTTCGCATGATGTCGGGCAGGGGGAATACGTCGTGCTGCAGCAGGCCTGTGAATGTGATTACCTTGCGGCCGCCTTCGTAGATGCCGTCGCGTATGACCATATCGTATGGGTCGTAGGTGGAGGCTATGTACTGCAAGGTGCCGTCGGGCTCGGCTTGGTTTACGCGTAGCTTCAGCAGGTTGAAGCCGTCGTCTTTCAGAAACTCTGTCGGCGGGTTCTTCAGGTCGAGGGCATAGAAGCGTGTCTGTGTCTCCTTCAGCGCAATCTCCATTTCTGATGTCTGCAGCACATGGTCGGGGTGCGACGGACACACGCGCAGGCACTGACCGCCATCCACTATGTACTTGCCCAGGCCAAGTGCCAGATTCACGGTGCCTTCCTCGGCCAGCTCGTCGCCTATGGGGTAATAGTTGACGGAGCGTGCCACGCCGGACAGGGTGGGGTAGAAACGGTCGCCGTGCTGCGAACCAACCACCTCCTGTAGTATCACAGCCATCTTCTCTTGGTCTATGACGTTGCTGGTGGCAGTCATGTAGGCTTTGGAGTCGGTATAGTATACGCTGGCATACACAGCCTTGATGGCATCTGACAGCATGTGGAGGCGTTCATACTTGTCGGCCACGTATGGAATCATATATGTAGAATATATGCCGGCGAAGGGCTGGTAGTGGCTGTCTTCGAGCAGCGAGCTGGAGCGTATGGCCACAGGCGTCTGCACGACATCGAGGAAGGCCATTAGGTCGCCGATGAGTCGTGCCGGCAGACGGGCGTGCAGGAACTGGCGCAGTATCTCATCGTCGGGCTGGTCGGACAGCGCTATCTGATACAGCTCGTTGGTGTCCATGAACTCGTCGAACACATCTGTGCAGAGCACCACAGTCTTGGGGATGCTGATGGTGGCGGTGTCGTAGTTGTCGAGGTCGGGGTGCTTCTTTATCATATTGTCGATGAAGGCCAGGCCGCGGCCCTTGCCGCCCAGCGAGCCTTCGCCGATACGTGCGAAGTTGGAGTAGCGGTCGAAGCGGTCGCGCTGGAACACGGCCACAACGCCTTTGTTCTTCATCTTGCGATACGACACAATGGCATCGAAGATGATCTGGCGGTGCGCATCCACGTCCTTCAGGCTGGTCCACGTGATGCGCTTCAGGAATTCCGCTATCGGGAACAGCGCACGTGAACCCAGCCAGCGCGACACGTTGTTGTGGGACACGTGGTACAGCAGCGACTCTTTCGGCAGCTTGAATATGTTGTCCTGCAGGTCCTTGAGGTTGCGCAGCCGGGCTACTTCCTGCATGGTCTTCGGGTCGCGGAACACGAAGTCGCCGAAACCGAAGTAGTGGTTGATGAGCTTGCGCAGGTCCACGCCCATCTTCTTGGAATTCTTATCTATGAACCGTGCCTTGATGGGCTCGCACAGCGTAGCCTTCTCCGGCTCGCTCGACTCCATGATGAGCGGTATGTATGGGTCACGCTCACGGATGGCGGTGAGCAGCGTGATGCCGGCAGTCTCGTCGACGGTGCCGTTGTGCGGGAAGCGGCAGTCGGATATGATGCCCAGTGTGTGGTCGGCATAACGCTCGTACAGATCCCACGCCTCTTCGTAGTTTCGGGCCAGCACAATCTTTGGTCGGCCTCGCATGCGCAGGGTCTCCAGTTGCGAGTTGAGGGCTTCTGTGGCAAATTCGAGCGACTGCTGCAGCACGAAGTTGTACAGGTTGGGCAAGATGCTCGAGTAGAATCGCACATTGTCCTCCACCAGCATGATCATCTGAACGCCGGCAGCCACGTCGTGCTCCAGGTTCATCTTGTCCTCAATCAGCTTGATTATGGACAGCAGCAGCTCGGTGTTGCCCAGCCAGCAGAACACATAGTCGAATGCAGAGAGGTCCTCGTGCTCCATACGCTTGCTGATGCCGTGCGAGAACGGTGTCAGCACCACGCAGGGGATTTGCGGGTGCAGCTCCTTGATGCCGCGGGCTATGTCGAAGATGTCGTTGTTGTCCGTACCTGGCATCACTATCACCAGGTCGAAGCTGAACGACTCCATCTGGCGCAAGGCTTCCTCCTCGGATGCTACCTGGATGAATCTCGGTGGATAGCGCAGGCCTAACTTGGCGTACTCGTCGAATATCTTTTCGTCCACGCGGCCGTCGTCCTCCAGCATGAATGCGTCGTAGGGGTTGGCTATCAGTAGCACGTTGAAGATGCGACGTGCCATCAGGTCGACAAACTGTGTGTCTTGCAGCAGTAGCTGGTCTCTTTTCATTGTGTTCTGTATTTTGCGAAAAAAGCTCTGCCCACCTGGTGGACAGAGCTGTCTGGTACTCTTATGTTCGTAAGATTACTCAGCCTCGGCGGGAGCCTCTTCAGCAGCAGCCTCCTCTGCAGGAGCCTCTTCAGCAGCAGCCTCCTCAGTAGCCTCTTCAGCAGCCTCAGCAGCCTCTTCAACTACAGCCTCTTCAGCAGCAGCCTCCTCTGCAGGAGCCTCAGTAGTAGCGTTACCACCGCAAGCGGCGAAAGTCATAGCCATAGCGGCAACGAACATAAATGCAATCTTTTTCATTTTGCTTTTCAATTAAAAATGTTAAACAGATAATTGTTTGTGATTGTTCTTTTCTGAAATCGCTGCAAAGGTAGGTGGTTTTTGTGTAGGTTGTATCACTCCGAGCCAACTTTTTTCGCCTAAAACCAAAAAATCTGCATTTAGCTTGCTCAATGTCAAGAAATTGGGGGTGATGTAGTACCTTTGTGCCCGCAATTTAACATTTGACGGATGACGACAAGCGACTCTATAAATACGACCATGTCGGAGGGTGAGGATACGGACAGCCTGGCTTTGCATGGTATGAAGGCCAGGTACTTCACCTTGGGCTGCAAGCTGAACTTCGCTGAGACGGCTGCCATGCAGGAGCGATTGGAGCAGGTGGGGGTGAGTAGTGCCGCGACTACGGAGCGGGCTGATATCTGTGTGGTCAACACATGCAGCGTGACTGAGGTGGCCGACAGCAAGTGTCGTCAGGCCATACATCGTCTGGTGCGGCACAATCCGGATGCCATTGTCGTGGTCACAGGCTGCTACGCCCAGCTCAAACCCGATGAGGTAGCGGCTATCGACGGTGTGAGCCTGGTGCTGGGGCAGAGTGAGAAGGGGAGCATCGTGCAGCGCATAGCCCGTCTCGTGACAGAGCGCAGCGAGGCTGCTATGGAGCAGCAGGCTTCTGAACCCTGTGGCCGGCAGGAGGACATCTTCGTCCCCTCGTGCGCGCGCGGTGAGCGCACGCGCTATTTCTTAAAGGTGCAGGACGGCTGCAATTACTTCTGCACTTACTGCACCATCCCCTTCGCTCGCGGGCGTAGCCGCAACGGAACCGTGACGTCGATGGTGGAGCAGGCACGCAAGGCTGCGTCGCAGGGAGGACGCGAGATTGTGCTTACTGGTGTGAACATAGGCGACTTCGGCCGTACCACAGGCGAGAGCTTCATAGACCTGATCCGGGCGCTGGACGATGTGGATGGTATCAGCCGGTACCGTATATCCAGCATTGAACCGAACCTGCTGACGGACGAGGTGATTGAGTTCGTGGCTCAGTCGCGAGCCTTCATGCCACATTTCCATATACCTCTGCAGGCTGGCTCCGACGAGGTGTTGCGTCTGATGCACCGCCGCTACGACACGGCTTTGTTCCGGCGCAAGGTGGAGCGGGTGAAGGAGGCTCTGCCGGATTGCTTCATCGGCGTGGACGTGATAGTAGGCACGCGGGGTGAGACGGAGCAGCTGTTCGAACAGGGGTTGCAGTTCATCGAGTCGCTGCCCGTGTCGCAGCTTCATGTGTTCTCCTACTCCGAGCGGCCAGGTACAGCCGCCTTACGCATACCGCACCGCGTGTCGCCGCAGGAGAAACATGCCCGCAGCGAGCAGCTGCTGAGCGTCAGCCAGCGCAAGCTCACGGCATTCTACGAGCACTTCATCGGACAGGTACGGCCTGTGCTGCTGGAGCATTCCAGCAACAAGGGCGTGTACCACGGATTCACGGACAACTATATACGTGTGGAGCTGACCACCGACAGCACAGGCCTGGACAATCAGATTCTGGCTTGCCGCTTGGCTGGCTGGAATGCAGCACACGATGCTATTATCGCAGAGGTAGTATGAAGGACATAGCTATAGTGATACTCAACTGGAACGGCGAACAGATGATGCGCCGCTTCCTGCCGTCAGTGCTCCGGCATAGCGCTGAGGCGCGTGTGATTGTGGCGGACAATGGGTCGGACGATGGCTCCCTGCAGATGCTGCGTAGCGAGTTCCCGACGGTGGAAATCATAGAGCTTCATCAGAACTACGGTTTTGCCGAAGGCTACAATCGCGCCTTGCAGCAGGTCGAGGCGCGCTACTATCTGCTACTCAACAGCGATGTCGAGGTGACACCAAACTGGTTGCAGCCGCTGCTCAGTTATATGGAGGCTCATCACGATGTGGCCGCCTGTCAGCCCAAGCTGTTGGCGGAGTACGACCGCACGCTGCTGGAGTATGCCGGAGCCGCAGGTGGATACATCGACTATCTGGGCTACCCCTACTGTCGCGGACGCATCTTCAATACCGTGGAGCGCGACAGCGGGCAGTACGACACAGTGGCCGACGTGTTCTGGGCCACTGGTGCTGCCCTGATGGTGCGGGCTGACACCTACTGGGCTGTGGGCGCACTCGATGCCCGCTTCTTTGCGCATCAGGAGGAGATAGACCTGTGCTGGCGTATGAGGGCCCGAGGGCATCGCATCGTCTGTGTGCCGGCCTCTGTCGTCTACCATGTGGGAGGCGGCACGCTACCCAAGGAGAACCCGCGCAAGACGTTCCTCAATTTTCGCAACAACCTATACCTATTATATAAGAACCTCCCTGACGGGCAACTCCGCCCCGTGCTCCGCAGGCGTCGCTGGCTCGATGCTCTGGCTGCGCTGATGTTCCTGCTGAAAGGTCAGTGGCGCAGTTTCCGCGCTGTGCTACGAGCACGCAGCACATTCCGTAGCCAGCACCACATCTTCGATGCCGACCGTGCCGCCAATCTTGCAGCAGCTCAGGCATCCTCGTCCCGCGGTACAATCAAGGAAATCTACCCTCGCAGCCTGCTCGTTGAGTACTACCTGCGACGGCATCGTCGCTTCTCGCAGCTGTAATCCGGCTAACACAGGGGCAAGCCCCTGTGTTGGGTTCTATAGCCCCTACGGGGCTTGTTTTCAGTATGTTCATTGCTTGCTTACGGCTTACGGCTTACTGCTTACAGCTTATGGCTTACAGCTTACAGCTTACGGCTTACGGCTTACTGCTTACAGCTTATTGACATAAATCCTAACGACCGGTTTGGGTCAAAACGACAAACAGATCCTTTCCCCTGAACAGCGTGCTGTACAACCTCGTGCAGCGCGCTGTTCAACCTCGTGCAGCACGCTGCAAGGTGTGTTGCATCGCGGTGCAACGTGCTACTCATCGCGGTGAAGCACTTGAGACATCGCGATGCAAGAGCTTCATCGACGTGATGTCTCGCCCTCATCGACGTGATGCAGCGCATACTGTAATGTATCGATGGGTGATGTTCGATTTGTATTTAGTCGATATGCAATCCATACACCTACTTTTATTTGCAATATCACTCAAAAAAGCTCACCACTTTTAGTTAACTACTTCATTATAAATCTATTATCTGGTGAGCTTCTTGGTGAGCTTTGGTGGACTTCATTGCTAATTTAGCCTTATAAGGCACGGAAAATGACATTGCGATTCTATTTTGAGGCGAAAATCCACCCTTAAATAACAGTTATTTTGATGTAATATGTCGTTTTCCAGCGTGAAATATCCTCGATTTGGTGGGCTTCCTGTGTTAATGAATGTAAAAGTGCGCACATATTTGCGTTTGAAACCTCACCACGAATTGTGCGATATGTACTAAGCATCCGAACTGCATCGTCAATCTTCATCAATTCTCATCAATTTTCATCAATTGGGTTAGGCGCTTAGAGCGCACTTGCAAAACCCTTTATTAATCGTATATCT
>CALEPV010000035.1 GCA_937910905.1 uncultured Prevotellaceae bacterium | reverse complement strand
GGCGGTCATTAGAAAATCGTGCTGACTGAATCTCTAATGACCGATTTGGGTTTAATCATCACTAATATAATGGGGGATGCACCACTATAGGCACATCCCCCATTTCGTATTTAGATAAAGACCGTTTACTACACGATGCCCTGGGCCATCATAGCCTTGGCAACCTTCATGAAGCCTGCCACGTTGGCACCCTTCACGTAGTTTACGTAGCCATCGGCCTCGGTGCCGTACTTCACGCAGTTCTCGTGGATGTTCTCCATGATCCAGAGCAGCTTGGCATCTACCTCCTCGGCACTCCAGCTCAGGCGCTCTGAGTTCTGCGACATCTCCAGACCGCTCACGCTCACGCCGCCGGCGTTGCTTGCCTTACCTGGGGAGTAGAGAATCTTGGCCTCCTGAAACACCTTGATGGCGCCTGGTGTGCTAGGCATGTTGGCACCCTCGGCCACAGCGATGACACCGTTGGCAACAAGAGCCTTTGCCTGCTCCTCGTTGAGCTCGTTCTGCGTAGCGCAAGGCAGGGCGATGTCGGCCTTCTCGAACCAAGGCTTGGCTCCGTCGCCTACGTACTTGGCTGTCGGGTACTCCTCAACGTACTCGCGGATACGTCCACGGTATACGTTCTTCAGCTCCATGATGTAGTCGAGCTTCTTGCGGTCTATGCCGTCTGGATCGTAGATGTAACCGTCGGAGTCGCTCATGGTCATAACCTTGCCACCCAGCTGCAGCACCTTCTCGGCTGCGTACTGTGCCACGTTGCCGGCACCGGAGATGAGCACCTTCTTGCCCTCCACGGTATCGCCCTTGGTCTTCAGCATGGCGCGGAGGAAGTAAACTGTACCGTAACCGGTAGCCTCAGGACGGATCAGCGAACCGCCGAACTCAAGGCCCTTACCTGTCAGCACACCACTGAACTCGCGGGTGAGCTTCTTGTACATGCCGAACATGTAGCCTACCTCGCGGCCGCCTACACCTATGTCGCCTGCAGGCACGTCGATATCTGGACCGATGTGGCGTGTCAGCTCAAGCATAAAAGCCTGGCAGAAACGCATCACCTCGGCGTTGCTCTTGCCGCGTGGGCTGAAGTCGGAACCGCCCTTGCCGCCACCCATAGGCAGAGTGGTCAGCGAGTTCTTGAATGTTTGCTCGAATGCGAGGAACTTCAGGATACCTAGGTTCACGCTCTTGTGGAAACGTATGCCACCTTTGTACGGGCCAATGGCGTTGTTGTGCTGGATGCGGTAGCCCATGTTGGTCTGGATCTGACCCTTGTCGTCCATCCATGTCACGCGGAACTGATACACGCGATCGGGTATGCAGAGGCGCTCAATGAGGTTCACCTTGTCAAACTCGGGGTGCTTGTTGTACTCCTCTTCGATGGTGCCGAGCACTTCTTCTACTGCCTGATGGTACTCAGGCTCGCCGGGGAAACGACGCTTTAGGTCGTCCAATACTTTCTTTGCGTCCATAGTAATGGGTTGTGTTGTTGTGTTGGTTGTGTAATGATTGATTAACTTCTATGGCACAAAGGTAGTGCATTTAGCAACAAAAAACACCAATAAACAACAAATAGTTAAGCAAAATGGCGAAAATACTTGCTTTTTGTCAATTGCTCGCAAAGATAAGCTGACCTTTTGCCCCTATGCGCAGGCGCTTGTGGCTGGATTTACCTGACGGGGTAGAGCCTGTGAGCTGTGCTGCTATGCTCTCGTTGCCGGCGCGGTCCATGGCTGTCACGGCGAAGTGCATTCCGTAGAGGTGGGCTGTGAGGCGGTTGTAGGTGTAGCTGCATTCCGGCAGGCCTGTTGCCACCAGATTCTCTGCCTTGCTGATGTCCACGGGCCACTCCGTGGAGGCGTAGACGTTGTAGCGCACGCTGCTGCGTGAACCGTTGCTGAAGGTGTTGTCGGACGCAGGCTGCCAGGTGAGCTTGCTGGCAGAGCGGCCTATGGTTTCGGTTTGCAGGGCTGTTGGTGCCGATGGGGCTATGCTGTCTATCCACGTGCAGGCGGGCGGCAGGGCAGGGTAGGCGTAGAAGTCGCGCTGCAGGTAGTCGTACAGCCCCTTGACATTCGATGTGAGGAATTGCGTGCGGAAGTAGCATTGGCCGCTTAGCCCCTGTTCGCGTATGTAGTGCAGCTGGCGTGTGATCACTCCCAGCGGCCAGTTCTTCTCCTGCGGATGCATGAAGTAGATGCCCAGGCCTGGGGCTATGATGCGGCCGCTTGTGTGCTCAGCCCAGTCGGCTGCAAAAGGATAAAAGTGGTTGCCGTCGAAGTACATCATGGGGAACAGCATGTCGTGTATGCCCTCGCGGAGCCAGCCTTGTGCGTCCTGGTGCACGGCGTCGCGTGCGTTCCAGCCGCGTGCCGAGAAGCGTGACACGTCGGCATACTTGCCTATGGGTGAGCTGCTGACCTTGACCCACGGCTTCTGTGCCTTGGTGTCCTCGTAGATGCGGCGCACGATGCGTGTGATGTTGGCTGTGCGCCAGGCTGCCTTCGTCTGTCCCTTGCCGTAGCGCTGGAAGGTCTTTGTGTCGGGGAATGATGTGGCGTTCTCCGGGTAGCGTATATAGTCGAAGTGCAGGCCATCTATGTCGTAGCGGCTCACTATCTCGTGGCAGATGCTCACCAGATAGTCAGCCGTTGCTGGCATACCGGGGTCCAGATAGTACTGCCCGCCCAGCTGGTGCAGCAACTCGGGGTGCGTCTTGAGCAGCGACTTGCTGCCCATTTTGCGGGCCTGGTCGGTCTTGAACGCGGGTATCGTCACCACCCAGGCGTGCAGCTCCATGCCTCTGCGGTGCGTCTCCTCGATGGCGTAGGCCAGCGGGTCGTAGCCGGGATCCTGCCCGAACTGTCCCGTCAGCGCCCAGTCCCAGGGCTCGATAGTCGATGGATAGATCACGCTGCCGCGTATGCGCGTCTGTAGCAGTACGGTATTGATGCCTACGGCCTGCAGCTGGTCCAGCACGGTGCACAGCTCCCGCTTCTGCTGTTCGCGTGTCGCCGCATTCGTCGCTTTGGTCTTGGGCCAGTCCAGCCCGTTGAGTGTTGTCAGCCACGCAGCCCGCATCTCCCGCTTTGGCGCATCAGCATGAATCGGCGTCAGCTCCTGTGCCGAAACAGTCAGTGTCAGGAGCATTATCGCGCACGTGTATATATAATAATGTATAGGTCTCATTCTTCATCCATCATTCTTCATTTCCCAAAAAGCCTTGGTTGCGTAGCGCATCCAGCAAGGCCTGGCTGCACGATTCGTTTGCCTCGCGTGTGTAGCGTATGTCGGTGAATATCTGGGCGAGGGTCTCCTTCTGGTTCAGCTCCACGAAGTGGCGGTTCTCGGGCAGCTGCTCCTTGGGAGTGTAGTAGCGGTCTATGTCGTCGGGTGTCGGGTCGTGGTACGTCTCGCTGTGCACAAAGCTCTCCAGCGGCAGGCGGTCGCTGAGCGCAGGCACCTCGTCAGGCCAGCCCACGGTGAGCGTTGCCACAGGGAACACCAGCTGCGGCAGCTTCAGCGCGTCGATGATGGGCTGCGGATTGTAGAGCGTGGTGCCCAGGTAGCACAAGCCTAAGCCCTCGGCCTCGGCCAGATTGCAGAATGTCTGGGTGTAGAGCAGCGCATCGGTGGCGGCATTGAGGAAGCTTAGGAAATTGTTGTAGCCAGGCACGGCACGACGGCACTCAGCCCATCGCGAGGTGCGGCGGAAGTCGGCGCAGATGGTCAGCACCACAGGCGCCTGGGTGGTCATGGGCTGGTTGAAGTGCGACGGCGCGAGGGCGGCCTTGCCTTCGGCCGATGTGGTGACAATGACGCTATAGAGTTGCAGGTTGCCCATCGTCTGTGTGCGGGCTGCCAGGGCCAGCAGGCCGTTGAGCCTGTTCGGGTCTATGTCGCGGTCGGCGTAGCGACGTATGGTGCGACGGTTCAGTAGGGATGTATTCATGGCTTATGTAATTGCGCCTGCGAAAGTACAAAATTGCCTGCAATATGCGTCAACGTATAGAGAATAATTCATACTTTTCTTGACTTCATCACTTTTTGCGCCACAAAATAGCGGCCATTGAAAATCAGCTA
>CALEPV010000034.1 GCA_937910905.1 uncultured Prevotellaceae bacterium | reverse complement strand
CCAAGAGGATTTGGGCAAGATCTGAAGTTTGGGTGTCGCATTGACGAAGTCAGGAGCACAGGTGCCAGCATCATTGGCGTTATCTCCAGCATCGTTGCGCTGACCATCGCGCTGACGAAGTAATCCCAAAAATTAACAGGCGAGCCGCCTGCGCTCCGACATCCTTGGGAGCGCAGGCGGCTCGCCTGTATTCCTCATTCCTCATTCTTCATTCCTCATTCCTCATTCTCAAATACACAACCCCCTCGTTTGGCACCGTATCGCCCTTGAGCTGAACGATGGCAAATTGCTCATTGTCGGCTGTCATCGACCAGCAAGGGCCCTGAATTGGCAGCTTCGCCAGGAAGTTCACCACTTGCTTAGGTATGCGGTACTTTACTGTGGCCTTGGGGACATCGTTAGGCTCCCTATAGCCTACGAAGTATAAGTACAGCTTCTTGTACACGATATTGTCAGATGAATCCTTAATGCAGAACTCCTTGTAGCTAGTCTCTGACTTCATATCGTTAGGGTAGTAGTTGTCGCTGCCTAGGAGCACGAACTCTGAGTTTTGTCCCAGTTTCGTACGTTCATTGAACACTTTATGTATAGTGGTGGTGTCTGATACTATCCCCTTTAGGTCCAGGGAAGGGTAGACGACATTGTGATATGCCCTCAGTGTGCCGCTGTTGGGAGATGTGGTATATAGTGCGTGGCTCTTCAAGGCAAACCGGATTAAGTGACACAGCTGCAAGCTATCCAGGCAGTTGCCATTAATCTCAGATTGGTACGGATAGTCTCTGAACAGATTATTCTCAACGTATGTCTTGATTGTGTCGTTGCCTACATACAGCTCAAAGATAAGTATATTCTGTTTGAGCTCGCAGTTCTGACTTATCGCTTTCTTGGTTGTCTCCAGCTCAATGGGGCTTGCAGCGAGGAATATAGGGTAGAAGTGCTGAGTGGCGATGTCATTGCTCTTGTAGAATTCTTCGCCAAGCATGTTCCATAAATCTCCCGTGGGAACACCCATGTATATGGTGTTGGGGATGTCCGGCATGTTCTCTACGTTCACGGAGTCCTTAGTCTCAAGGTACTTGGCTACCGAACCGCCGCCAAGGAACAGCAGCATCGGCTCTTCGTGGTTCCAACTATAGTCTGGCGTCTGCTTCTTATTGTAGCTGAATAGTGCATAGACACCTATAAGTGCTGCCAGAACAGCAATGCAGAACGATGTCATGCGCCATATCTTCATGCTGCGGATATGGTCGGTGGGAGTAATGTAACGCGTGATGCGCTTTTCGGCCTTGAACTTGAGGTCGTCCACATCGTCGTAGCCCACATAGAAGAAGTGGTTGCCCATGTGGTCCTTCAGCAAGTCCTGAATCTTGTGTATCTCGTCTGTCTCCTTGTCGTAGTTCTTAAGGAACACCACAATCTCAGGTATCTGCTTCTGCTTGTAGGCTTCTACGGCGGTGACAAACTCACGCTTGGTGTAGTCGCCTATGCAGCTGTCCAGTACGAACAGAGTCATGTCGGCCGACCGTCGTATGTAGTTCTCGTACTCGTTCTGACTGTCCTTGAACTCCTCGTACGATTTCATCTCCACAAAAACATCCACGCCCTGCTCGTTGTAGCGAGTGTTCAACTCCTGAGCCAATGCCTTCAGGCCATTGCGCTCCGGCTTCAGCGCTTGTGCACCGGCCACAAAGATTGATACCTTCTTTCTCATAAGTGGTGTCTGTGATATAGTTATAATTCTCCCCCGATGCATTGCTGCACCGGGGGAGAATATGTATTTACTCCTTGCCGAGCAGGAGCTTCATCATCTCGCAGGCAGCCTTGGCAACGGAGGTGCCAGGACCGAACACTGCGGCTACGCCAGCCTTGTAGAGGAAGTCGTAGTCCTGAGCGGGGATGACACCGCCGGCGATGACCATGATGTCCTCGCGGCCTAGCTTCTTCAGCTCCTCGATGAGCTGTGGGATGAGGGTCTTGTGGCCTGCAGCCAGAGAGGAGGCACCGACAACATTGACATCGTTCTCCACTGCCTCGCGTGCAGCCTCGGCAGGTGTCTGGAACAGCGGTCCCATATCCACATCGAAACCGCAGTCGGCATAGCCGGTGGCTACTACCTTTGCGCCACGGTCGTGACCGTCCTGCCCCATCTTGGCAATCATTACTCGGGGGCGACGGCCCTCCTGCTTAGCAAACTCTTCGGTGAGACGGCAGGCTTCCTCGAAGTCCTTGTCGTTCTTGCTTTCTGAACTATACACGCCTGAAATGGTACGGATTACTGCTTTGTAACGCCCCACGACAGCCTCGCAGGCATCGCTTATCTCGCCGAGTGTGGCACGGTGGCCGGCGGCTGTGACGGCGAGGTCGAGAAGGTTGTGCTCGCTCTTCTTGCCATCGGCAAACTCCTGAACGCAGGCTGTGATGGCCTCGAGGTCCTTCTTCACATGCTCGTTGTCGCGGTTGGCACGGAGCTGCTTCAACGACTCCTCCTGCTGCATACGTACGGCTGTGTTGTCAATCTCAAGGATGTCGATAGGATCCTCGTGGTCGAGACGGTACTTGTTCACGCCCACTATGGTCTGAACGCCGCTGTCGATGCGGGCCTGAGTGCGGGCAGCGGCCTCCTCGATGCGCATCTTGGGCAGGCCGGTCTCAATGGCCTTGGCCATACCGCCAAGCTTCTCAATCTCCTGGATATGCTCCCATGCCTTGTGGTAGAGCTCGTAGGTGAGTTTCTCCACGTAGTAGGAGCCAGCCCACGGGTCGATGTGCTTGCACACCTGTGTCTCGTTCTGGATGTAAATCTGAGTATTACGTGCAATACGTGCACTGAAGTCGGTAGGCAGGGCGATAGCCTCGTCGAGGGCGTTGGTGTGTAGCGACTGTGTATGTCCCAGCACAGCAGCCATAGCCTCGATACAGGTGCGCCCCACGTTGTTGAACGGATCCTGCTCGGTGAGCGACCAACCTGATGTCTGCGAGTGTGTGCGCAGAGCCATAGACTTCGGGTTCTTGGCACCGAAGCTCTTAACGATTTTGGCCCACAGCAGACGTCCGGCACGCATCTTGGCAATCTCCATGAAGTGGTTCACACCGATTGCCCAGAAGAACGACAGACGTGGTGCGAAGGCATCCACATCTATGCCGGCATTGATACCAGCCCGCAGGTAGTCCATACCGTCGGCCAGAGTGTAGGCCAGCTCGATGTCGGCTGTGGCACCAGCCTCCTGCATGTGGTAGCCGGAGATGGAGATGCTGTTGAACTTAGGCATCTTCTGTGAGGTGTACTCGAAGATGTCGGCAATAATCTTCATTGAGAAGGCAGGCGGGTAGATGTAGGTGTTGCGCACCATGAACTCCTTGAGGATGTCGTTCTGGATAGTACCAGCCATCTCCTCGAGCTTGGCACCCTGCTCCAGACCTGCGTTGATGTAGAATGCCAGCACTGGCAGCACACCACCGTTCATGGTCATGGACACGGACATCTTGTTCAAAGGTATGCCAGCGAACAGCACCTTCATGTTCTCAAGCGAGCAGATGCTCACACCAGCCTTACCGACATCACCTACCACGCGAGCGTTGTCGGGGTCATAGCCACGGTGTGTGGGCAGGTCGAAGGCCACGGACAGACCTTTCTGGCCGCTGGCCAGGTTGCGACGATAGAAAGCGTTACTCTCCTCAGCTGTGGAGAAACCGGCATACTGGCGGATAGTCCACGGACGGAACGGGTACATCATACTGTACGGGCCACGGAGGAACGGAGGAATACCAGCGGCGAAGTTGAGATGCTCCATACCTTCGAGGTCTTCCTTTGTATATACGGGCTGAATGTCAATCTGCTCTGGTGTCTTCCAGTTGGCAGTGATGCCATTCTCCTTCTGCCAGTCTTGGCCGTTCTTGGCCTCTATACCGGCAAATATGTCAATTGACTTGAAATCCATATTCTTGGTTTATAAACTTTTAAGGTAACCTCCCCATCCCTAAAGGGAGGGTGGGGGAGGCCCTATATACCTAACTTCTTGTTCAACTCCTGCAGTGTCTTCAGTTGGTCAACACGTACATGTATGAAGTTCTCTATGCCAGCAGCCTTGAGGTCGTCGCTGCAAGCGGGTGCGCCGGCGATAATGAAGATAGCCTTGGGGTCGGCAGCCTTGAGCGCATTGTAGGCGGGGATACCGTACTCGGCATATTCATCGTCGCTGGAGCAGAGCACCACGATGTCGGCACCGGTCTTCACGGCAGCGTCAACACCTTCCTCAACGGTCGGGAATCCGAGGTTGTCGATAACCTTGTAACCGGCAGCGGCGAGGAAGTTGCAGCTGAACTGTGCGCGGGCCTGACGCATGGCCAGGTTGCCGATGGTCAGCATGAATGCCACAGGCTGCTTGGCGGCACGCTCGGTGGTGAGGCGCAGGGTCTCGAAGTCAGAAGCGAGGCGTGAGGTCTTGAGTGCGGGGATGGAGCTCTCTTCGCAGGTCTGGTGTGTTGCTGTATTACAGCAACATACTGAACCAAGAGGCTCTTTGCCCTCGCTCTTCTCGTTGAAGTTCGGGAACTGGTTAGTACCGAGCAGGAACTCCTTGCGCTTACCTGCATTGGCGTGGCGGGCCTTGTCGGTTTCGTTGAGGGCGTTCTGAATTGAGCCGGCGAGTGCGGCAGCGAGGAAACCACCTTCGTCCTCAATTGCGAGGAACAGTTTCCATGCCTGCTCTGCGATGGCCTTGGTTAGCTCCTCGACGAAGTAGGAGCCGCCGGCTACGTCAACAATCTTGTCGAAATGGCATTCCTCCTTAAGCAGTAGCTGCTGGTTGCGGGCGATACGCTCAGCGAAGTCCGTTGGAACCTCGTAGGGAGCATCGAATGGGGTAACGACAACAGAGTGTACGCCAGCCAGTGCAGCGCTCATGGTCTCGGTCTGCGAGCGGAGCATGTTCACGTAGCTGTCGAATATCGTCATGTTGTAGGTTGTGGTAGCAGCGTTGACAACCATCTGGCAAGTGCAGTTGCACTTAGGCTTGTACTGCTTCACAATCTGTGCCCACAGCATACGTGCGGCACGGAACTTGGCAATCTCCATGAAGTAGTTGCCTCCGATGCCCATGTAGAACTTAATCTTCTTGGCTGCCAGGTCAGCATCAACGCCAGCATTGATGAGCTGCTCTAGGTACTCTTTACCCCAAGAGAGGGCGTAGCCGAGTTCCTGATAGACATAGGCGCCGCTGTTGGCGAGTGTCTCGGAGTGAACCATCACGCAACGGATGCCGGGATAGTTTTTCAGCTTTTCCACGAGTTGCGGGGCAACGGCCAGCATAGCTGTTGTGTCCTTGCCCTTGGTGAGAATCTTCTCAATCGGGTCGAAGCCTATGCCGCCCACGAGCTTCTCCTTGTCGTAGCCCTTCTGCTCATAGTAGGCCAGCAGGATGTCGGTGAGCTCAAGCACGTGCTTGGGGCAGGTGCGAAAGCTGATCTCCACACAGTCGCAGTAAATGCCGTCGAGCAAAGTCTCGATGTTCTCCTTGCTCACCATGTCGCCCGGCAGACGGAAGCCCAGCGAGTCGATGCCACGGTTCAGCACGTCCTGTGCCTTCTTGTTGGCCTCCTTGGGTTCTGTCACCTTGATGTTCTGGCGAACATACCACTGATTGTCAGCCTTTTTGTTGCCACGCACGAATGGGAACTCTCCTGGGAGAGCATTCACTAGGGGCAACTTGTCCACGTCCTCTTTTAAGTAGAACGGTTCCATGGAGAAGCCTTCGTTGGTCCTCCAAACCATCTTCTTCTGATAGTCTGCACCCTTGAGGTCCACCTCAATCTTATCGCGCCATTCCTGGCGGGTCGGGGCAGTAAAGTCAGAGAAGAGTTTTTCCTTACTATCTGTCATATATAGGTTAAATATAAAAGGTGTCTATTGGTTGATGGGGCTTACCTGAATGAATCAGTGAGCAGTTTTATCTCAATGGATGGCGCAATGCGCTCATAGAGGATATTATATACGGCATCGAGGATGGGCATGTTCACGTGCATGTGGCGGTTAATCTCCTTCATGCACTTGCAGCCGAAGTAGCCCTCGGCAATCATCTCCATCTCTATCTGCGCGCTCTTCACGCTGTAGCCCTGACCAATCATGGTGCCGAAGATGCGGTTGCGGGAGAACTGACTGTAGCCTGTCACGATGAGATCGCCCATGTATACGCTCTCGAAGATGCTGCGCTGTATGGGGTGCACAGTGGCGAGGAAGCGGTTCATCTCCTGCACAGCGTTGGACATCAGCACGGCCTGGAAGTTGTCGCCGTACTTCAGACCGCGGCAGATGCCGGCGGCAATGGCATAGACGTTTTTCAGTACGGAGGCATACTCGATGCCTATCACGTCGCGTGAGGTCTTGGTCTTGACGTAGTCGGATGCCATCATGTCGGCGAAGGCTCGTGCTTTCTGTTCGTCAGAGCATCCTACGGTGAGATATGTCAATCTGCCCAGTGCCACCTCTTCGGCATGTGACGGTCCGGCCACAACAGCCAGATTGTCATCGGGCACATTGTACATATGGTGGAAGTACTCGGAGCAAACAAGGTTCTCATCGGGCACAATACCCTTGATGGCGGTGATACAGAACTTGTCGCGCAGTCGCACCTTGAGCTTCTTCAAGTGCCCTTTCAGATAAGGTGAGGGAGTGACCCACACAAGAGAGTTGCTCATCTCCACAGCCTCATTGATGTCGGCAGTGAAGTGTATGCGGTCTATGTCGAAGTGGACACTGGTCAGGTAGGCAGGGTTGTGTCCCAGTCTGCGGAAGTCGTCAATCCGGTCTTGACGGCGCAGATACCATACAATACGGTCGTTCCTCTCCAGCATCATTTTTGCCATGGCGGTAGCCCAGCTGCCTCCGCCCATAATAGCAATGGTTCCGGGGAACTGTTGGGGCGTATTCTGCTGTGTGTCTTTGTCTACAGATGATGACTTGTCGAACCCATACATAGGCGGCGAGTGTCGTTGATGTGTCTTTAACGTGGCAAAGTTACTGCAAAAAGATGATAATGCAAGGATGTGTGCATAAGTTTTCGCTAAAGTAATAAAGAGGGCGTGTCAACAGCCGCATTGGACTGTCGACACGCCCTCGTGTTTAGTGATGGTTAAAAATTATCTGTGAGCTTACTTCACTACAACCTTGCGGTTGCCGATGATGTAGATGCCCTTCTGTGGCTTGCCTACACGCTGACCGGCAATGTTGTAGGTTGCAGAGTTGCGCAGTGTGCTTGCCTTCTCCTCGTCCTCGATGGCGATGACAGCATCAGGAGCTGTGGTGCCGATGTAGTAGAGGCGGAAGTTGTCAGCCTTGTACCATGTCTCAACACCCTTCAAACCAATGTTTACTGTCTGCTCAGCCTCGGTTACACTGAAGTCGATGCTCTTCTCGAGACCTTCAGCCTTGCCAACGCAGGTGATGGAGTCTGTGCGCTCGCCAACGTGAGCCACAATCACCTTGTCGGCATCGGTGGCAACCACGAACTTGAGAGTGTAGAAGCCAGTAGGCAGAACGATGTCCTGATCGATGGAGTAACCCACGGTGCCCTGGTTCCAAGTGTTGAACAGGTATGCGCCGTTGCTGTTTTCCATAGCGTAGGTGTCGTTGTCGGTAGCCTTGACACCGGTGTCACCATTGGTGCTCTCTACGTTCCAGCCGGTGAGTGTGCCAGTCTCGAAGTCGCTGTTGAGTATGATTGGTGTAATATCCAATGGGTTGTCGATGCTAGCCTCTGCGTAGCCGTCCTGCGCAAGCACGTACTTGCTCCAGCCGCTCTTGAGGTCAGCCAGCCACTTCTCAATGATTTCGTTGCTTTCGAATTCCTCTGTGTCGGAAGCTGTGCCAACCTCTTCAAGCAATGCATTGAATTCGGTGTCGTTGCTGATGATGTCAACGGTACTTATCAGCTCATCGTAGAGTGTCAGCTCGTTTGTGATCTGCTCAACCAGGCCTGCGCACTTCGAAGCATATTCGATTACGCTCTGGAGAGTCTTGATGGCAGCCAGCTTAGCCTCAGTTGCATCGCTTTCGATGGCGGCCTCGCCAGCTTGGGTAGCCTCCTCGATATCGGTGGTAGCTTTGATTACGCCAGAGCAGTTGGCCGCGTAGTAAACCTGTGCCTCGTCGATGAGCTGCTGAATCTGGTCGTTCAGTGCTACGTCAACGCCAGCTTCGCCACGGTATACAACGGTGAATTCACCCCATATGGTCCACTCGTCGCCCTGCAGGTCAACGCCTTGAATACCGATGGTTAGGTCACCAGCCTCCAGCAGAGCAGCTGTCAGGGTGTTAGGTGAGCCGTCGCCCGTAGTGAAGATGTGCTGAGCGCTGGCCATGTTGTTAGGCACGAAGATAGAGTCGAACTGCTCGTTCACGATGCCACCAGTGTGGAACTCGTCTCTCGCGTTATCGGCAACAGCAAACTGTAGCACGTTGCGCAGCTCCTTGCGGTTCTCGTTGGCATATACGTAGCTCTTGCTGGTCTCGTACTGAGGTGTTACGCTCTCGTCGTAGTTCACCTGGTTGGAGCCCATGCGGTAGAAGGCTTGTACGGTAATCTCGTAGGCACCTGCAGGCATATCAGCTACGGTCTGGTAGATATTGAATGAGCTCTGCCCCCAAACCTCGGCAGTGTTGTTGTCGCTCTTGAAGGCGCTGGTGCCAGTCTCGTTGCTCCATCCTGTGATGGTGTTGTCGGCCCAGTCGGTGTTGGTGAACAGTGCGGTTACATCCACGTTCTGCTCGCCACCGGCCTCGACAGCCTGCTGCAGAACAACCTTCACGGCTGCAACAATTTTTGCTTGCAGCCCGCTGATGGCAGCTTCAATCTGCTCTGTGCTGTAGCTTCCGTCCTCGTAAGCCTCATCGTACGTCTCAATTAGGTCTTCGAGCTCTTCTGCGAGGTCGGCCATCTCGTCGTTGTCGGCATACTTCTCGCTGGCTGCGCTCAGGCGACCGTCGATGAAGTTGCGGAATCTCTCATATTCATCGCGGCTGTCGCGTGCCTGGATGACCAAGTTGTTCAGAGCTGTAGCAGCTGCAATATTGGCATCGTCGTCTTCGCTGGTAGACTCAACAAGAGCCTGGGCAGCATCGTATGCATCCTCCAGCTGAGCGCGGATAGCTTCCTCATACTGGCCATCGCTGAAGTCGGTGTAGGCCTCGGCTGTGCGTACGGCAGCTTGCAGAGCCAACAGGCTAGGCTTGATGTCGAGTACGCCGTTGTACTTCAGCAGGAACTCGTCAATCCACAGGTGTGGCATTGAGCCAGAGCCTGCGTTGGCAGCCTGATAACCGATAGAGATGCGTCCGGAGGTCTCGTCGTACAGTGTGAACTTGATGGTCTCCTCGGTCCACTTGTTCAGCTCAAAAGATGTTTTCTCTGCCAGATACTCCTCGCCATCATCGGAGATGAAGCCGCAGAGGTTCTTGGCAACAGTACCAGTGCCACCGCAGTTGTATGTAGGAATAGTGATGGTGTAGGTGCCTGCGGGCAGAGTCACCTGCTGGTAGTAGTAGCTGCTGGCGCTCCATACGCTTACGAAACCGAAGATGTTACCCTCGGTAGCGCCGTTGGCCTTCTTCTCAGGAGTGGCAAAGCCAGGGCCGCCAAGCCAGATGGTCTCGGGCGAACCAACGGCAAACACGCCGCTGGCGCGGGCATTACTGTTGGGGTTACTGGCTGTCCATGAGTCCACAGGCTGCATACCGAAGTACTTGGCACCCTTGTCCTGATGGGTCTCGATGTCGTAGTCATATGTGCAGACACCGCCGTCGAGTGGCTCACCGTTGGTGAAGTGAGCGTTGTTGATGAAAAAGTCGGTGAAGTCTGTCAGCCCCTTTTCATTGAGTGCCTTCTGTGCTTCGATAGCGGCCAGCACCTGCTCTAAGGTAGCATTTGCGTCATCGTAGACAGCCTGGGCGGCACTGGTGCTGATACCGAGTTCTTCTCCAGCTTCGATAGCAGCCAGCAGGTCTTCCTTGGCAGCTTCAATCTCAGCTTGGATGAGCGGGTCGGCATCTATGGTATAGAGCTCCACACTCTTGAAGAAGAGGTGGGGCATTGCGCCTGAGCCGGCGTTGCCTGCAGTGTATCCCAAGGAGAAAGCACCGTTTGTTTCCTCTTTCAGGAGGAACTCTATGGTATCGGTCTCCCATTCAGTAACCATATCCCATGTGAGCTTGCTGGAATAGTAGTTCGTGCCGTCGGCAGCCTGGAAGCCGCAGAGGTTGGCTGATACAGCTGTGGAGCCTGCCCTGTTCTGCAACGTAATGACCATGCGATAGGCACCTGCTGGCAGGGTTACCTCCTGTGTGTACTGTGCCTTGGCACCCCATACAGCGATGAATCCGAGGACATTGCCTTCTTCCTCATCATTGGGACCTGATAGAGGAGCCGTGTAGCCTCCACCACCGAGGAATGCCACTTCATTGCCGATGGCAAAGATACCGGCAGCCTTGGCGTTGGCACCGTCGGTGCGAGACTCTTGAGCGGTGTTGTCCGACGGAGAACTTGCTGTCCAACTAGTTACGGTCTGCATTCCGAACAGTGACACGCCATTTTTCGACATGTCGTAGTCGTAGGTGCAGATACCACCTTCTGTGATAGCTGCATCTTCCGAGAAGTCGGCATTGTGCAGATACTGTTCAGTGACATCGACAGGGTCGGTCTGTGCTGAAACCATCAATCCTGCGGCTAGCATAACCGCTGCGGAGAGTAAGCGTAGTTTCATGTGATTAGGAATAATGTTTAGTTAGTGAAAAAAATATTGTTTCGCTCGCATATATAGTCTCTATTCAGTAGCTGTGGGCAGTATGGCTTCCAGTTCCTGCACGGACGGCTTCTCAATATCAAGCTTGTACTTCTTGATGATTTCGCCAATCTGTTGTTGTACTTTCTGTGCCTTCTGGCCCTGAAGGGTGGACACCAGGTTGTAGCCAGCCTTGCGAAGTATGGGGATAATCTCAGCCTTGAAGCCAAGAGCCATGAAAGCTTCGTCCTTGTCGCGGGGTACTTTCACTTCGGGCTTCATCTGCGGGAACAGCATCACCTCGCCTATGGCGAACTTGCCTGTGAGCAGCATCACCAGACGGTCTATGCCTATTCCGATGCCGAATGTGGGGGGCATACCGTACTGCAGAGCGCGCAGGAAGTCTTGGTCGATAATCATCGCCTCATCGTCGCCCTTGGCCGCCAGTCGCATCTGTTCCTTGAAACGCTCCTCTTGGTCGATTGGGTCGTTGAGCTCAGAGTAGGCATTGGCCAGCTCCTTGCCGTTCACCATCAGCTCGAAACGCTCGGTCAGACCAGGCTTAGAACGGTGCATCTTGGTCAGTGGCGACATCTCCACAGGATAGTCGGTGATGAATGTGGGCTGGATGAATGTGCCTTCGCAAGTCTCGCCGAAGATCTCGTCGATGAGCTTGCCCTTGCCCATTGTCTCGTCCACTTCGATGCCCAGCTTCTTGGCCACCTCGCGAATCTCGTCCTCGCTCATCGGGTACAGATCATAGCCTGTCTTCTCCTTGATGGCATCCAGGATGGGCAGACGGCGGAACGGAGCCTTGAAGGACACGACCTTACCGTCGATTTCCACCTCTGGCTTGCCGTTGACGGCAGTGCAGATTTGCTCCAGCATACGCTCGGTGAAGCCCATGCCCCAGTTCAGATCCTTGTAGCTTACATACAGCTCCATGCAGGTGAACTCGGGGTTGTGGGTTTTGTCCATGCCCTCGTTGCGGAAGTTCTTGCCCATCTCGTACACGCCTTCGAAGCCCCCCACGATGAGGCGCTTTAGGTAGAGCTCAGTGGCTATGCGCATGTACATGTCCTGATTCAGGGCGTTGAAGTGTGTCGTGAACGGGCGTGCGCTGGCACCGCCTGGGATGTTCTGCAGTATTGGCGTGTCTACCTCAGTATATCCGGCCTCGTCAAGTATGCGGCGCATGGTGCGGATTATGGTGGCGCGCTTCAAGAATGTGTTCTTTACGCCTGCGTTCACCACGAGGTCTACGTAGCGCTGGCGGTAGCGTAGCTCCGGGTCATCAAAGCTGTCGTACACGTTGCCCTCGGCATCGGTCTTCACCACAGGTAGTGGCTTCAGGCTCTTGCTCAGAACGGTCATCTCCATCACGTGAACGCTAATCTCGCCTGTCTTGGTGCGGAATACGTAGCCCTTCACACCGATGAAGTCTCCTAGGTCGAGCAGCTTCTTGAACACAACATTATACATATCCTTGTTCTCGCCGGGGCAGATGGCATCGCGCTGCACATACACCTGGATGCGGCCCTTCGAGTCCTGCAGCTTGGCGAATCCCGCCTTGCCCATGATGCTCTTGCTCATGATGCGTCCGGCGATGCTCACCACAGGGCTGTTCTCCGGCGTGGCGGTCTCGCGCACGTCATTGCCTTCCTCATCCTTTCCTGTCACAGGCAGGTCTGTGAAGTCTCTGACGATGTCGGTGCTCCAAGCAGTCACGGGATATTCTGCGGCGGGGTAGGGGTTGATACCCATGGCCCGCAGTGCTTCCATATTCTGGCGGCGAACAATCTCTTGTTCGCTTAGCTCAAGTACATCTAAGTTCATTAAAATGATATATATACAAACAAATTGCGGTGCAAAGATAAGCATTTCTCCTCAAAAGGCGGGCGCAATTTTGGCGATTATTTGCACATTATTTTGTGCGCGGAAAGTTGGAGCGTGCTCCAGCAGTGGCTGCACCGCGGTGCAAGTGTCGCTGCACCGTGCTGCAACGATAGCTGCACCGCGGTGCAACTTTTGCTGAATAATGGGCAATGCGACATAAAGTTGGCCGAAAACTTGGAGTGGCTAGAAATAATTGCTATGTTTGCGGCACAGAAAGCCTTTGAGAGAACCAAACCGCAACTGACTAACCGTCACTTCCTGCACGCCCCGGTATGACTTTTGTTCCGCTGCCCGACCAGCAACCACGCCGCCTAAGCTTCTATCTGGCTCTGGAGGAGTACTTGGCACGTCACCGCAACGATGGTGACGAAGACCTCTTCCTGATGTGGCAGGTGGGGCCGAGCGTGATATTTGGACGTAACCAGTTGATTGAGAACGAGGTGAACGTGGACTACTGCCGTGCCCACGGTATCGCAACTTATCGTCGCAAGAGCGGTGGCGGTTGTGTGTATGCCGACATGGGCAACGTGATGCTGGCTTATATCACACGTTCCGACAATGTGCAGTTTACCTATCATCGCTACATCCAGCTGCTGCTGCTCGTGCTGCGCGAGATGGGCGTGGAGGCTACCACCAGCGGACGCAACGATGTGCTAATCGACGGACGCAAGGTATCCGGCAATGCGTTCTACCATATTCCCGGACATGCCATAGTGCACGGCACGCTGCTCTATGACACCACGATGGAGAATATGGTGGGAGCTATCACGCCGTCGACGGCTAAGCTGGAGAGCAAAGGCGTGGATAGTGTGCGGCAGCGTATAGCCCTGCTGAAGGACTACACCACGCTGAGCCTCGCCGAGGTGATGGCTGCCATCCGGCGCCGTCTGTGCGACCGCGAACTGCTGCTGACAGCCACCGATGTGGATGCCATAGAGCTGTTGGAGCGCGACTACCTCGATGATGAATTCGTCTACGGCAGGAATCCCAGTTACAGCGTGATTCGTAGCGGACGTATCGAGGGAGTGGGGGACCTGGAAGTGAGGCTGGAAGTGAAGAATGATGTGATTCGCTCTGCCAACATCATGGGCGACTTCTTCGTGGTGGGCGACATCGACGGCCAGCTGCTGCACCCCCTGCGCGGCTGTCCGCTTAAGGCCCAGGCCCTGCGGGCAGCACTGCCGCCCGAGCTCACGGGTGTGATACTTAACCTGCATACTGAAGACCTGATAAACATACTAACAGAGAATGACTGACATCATGGAAAAGAAGACCTGTCTATACGACGAACATGTGGCACTGGGCGCGCTCATGCAGCCATTCGGCGGTTTCATCATGCCCATACAGTACACCAACATAGTTGACGAACACACGGCTGTGCGCACCGATTGCGGCGTTTTCGACGTGTCGCACATGGGCGAAGTGCGCATCACGGGTGTGGATGCCGAGCGCTACGTGAACCACATCTTCACAAACGACATCACCGATGCTCCAACGGGACAAATATATTATGGTATGATGCTGTACCCAAATGGCGGCACAGTAGACGACCTGCTTGTATATAAGATGGGCAAGGACGACTTCTTCCTGGTAATCAACGCCGCCAACATCGACAAGGATGTGGCGTGGATGCAGCAGCAGGCTGTTGGCTTCGATATCAATCTGGACCACCAGAGCGACCAGTATGGCCAGCTCGCTGTGCAGGGTCCGCAGGCTGAGGCCGTGGTGGAGCAGGTGCTTGGCCTGCCCTGCAAGGAGCTGAAGTTCTATACCACAAAGACAGCCACCGTGCCCGACGGCTTTCCGTCGGGTCAGGTCATCATCTCCCGCACAGGCTATACTGGCGAGGACGGCTTCGAGATCTACGGCTCGCACGACTATATCAGGGAGTGCTGGCGCAAGCTCATCCAGAGCGGACGCTGCAAGCCCTGCGGACTGGGTTGCCGCGACACCCTACGTTTCGAGGTAGGGCTGCCTCTCTACGGCGACGAGCTCAGTGCCTACATATCTCCTGTGATGGCAGGACTGTCCATGTTCTGCAAGCTGGACAAACCCGAGTTCATAGGCCGCGATGCACTCATCCAGCAGAAGACCGAGGGCGTGGCACAGAAGCTCGTAGGCATAGAGCTGGAGGGCAAGGCCATACCTCGTCATGGCTACCCGGTGCTGGATGCCGAGGGCAACACCGTGGGCGAAGTCACCACGGGTTACCACTGCATATCCGTAGATAAGAGTGTGTGCATGGCTCTGGTGAATAGCGCTGTAGCCAAGCTGGGCACCGCGCTACAGGTGCAGATCCGCAAAAAGACCTTCCGGGGCGTTGTGGTCAAGAAGAAATTTTATGATAAGCACTATAAGAAGTATTCAAGTTTCGCAAGTAATGAATATACTGAAAACAAGCCCCATAGGGGCTAAAGAACCCAGCACAGGGACTTGTCCCTGTATTAACGGCCTGCGGTTCGAGAGCCTCGCCGACCGATAAGGCCGATGATAACCCCAGCCCAGGGCAACGTCCTGGGTACAGATGTTTCCCCAAGAACACCGCCCTGTAAGGGCAAAAGAGTTTTTTATGCCGCCCTTACAGGGCGACGGCGGGTACATCCCGTTAATACATAACCCCCCACACCCCTTTATTTATTATGTCAAACTATCAATCAGGACTCCGCTACAGCGAGTCGCATGAGTATGTAAGAGTAGAAGGCCAGTTCGCCTACATTGGTATCACCGACTATGCACAGCACGCACTCGGCAACATCGTATATGTCGATATGCCCGAGGTTGACGACGAGGTAACAGCAGGCGAGGAGTTCGGCGCTGTGGAGAGCGTCAAGGCCGCCAGCGACCTCATCAGCCCAGTCAGCGGCACCGTGGTCGAGATCAACGAGGCTCTCGAAGACCAGCCCGAGCTGCTCAACCAGGACGCATTCGAGAACTGGATTATCAAGGTTCAGATGTCTGACCCTACCGAGCTGGACGAGCTGATGGATGTTGAAGCATACAAAGCACACTGCGAGAATGCATAATTACTTTCCTCATACAGAAAGTGACATCCAGCAGATGCTCGATGTCGCTGGCGTGAAGAGCCTCGATGACCTCTATGCAGATGTGCCGGAGGCTGTGAGGCTGCGTCGCGACTACAACCTGCCCGAAGCTATGTCGGAGGTGGAGCTGCGCAACTACTTCTGTAGCCTTGCTGCACAGACACCGCGCCTGACCTGCTTCGCCGGTGCCGGATGGTACGACCACTACGCACCTGCCGTGGTGCAGAACATCATTCAGCGCTCCGAGTTTCTCACGAGCTACACGCCCTATCAGGCTGAGATTTCGCAAGGCACATTACATTACATCTTCGAGTACCAGTCCATGATGGCCGAGCTAACCGGCATGAACATCTCGAACGCCTCGATGTACGACGGTGCCACCGCCACTGCCGAGGCCGCCATGATGTGCGTGGCAGCTGCCAAGAAAGCAAACCGCGTGCTGATCTCCGCTACCGTTGACCCCAAGGTGCTGCGGGCGGTTGAGACCTACGCCCACTTCCACGGCATCGATCTGCAAGTAGTTCCCGCCAAGGAGGGAGTGACTGACCTCTCAACTCTCAATTCTCAGCTCTCTGCCCTGAATGACGTTGCAGGCGTGATAGTTCAGCAGCCGAACTACTACGGTATTGTTGAGGACTTCACGGGCGTGGCCGATGCCGTTCATGCGCAGAAAGCACTCTTCGTGGTGAACAGCGTGGCTGCTGACCTCGCCGTGCTGCGCACGCCCGCTGAGTGGGGGGCCGACATAGCTGTGGGCGAGGCACAGAGCCTCGGTATTCCAGTGAGCTTCGGCGGTCACGGCTTGGGTTATATGTGCGTCAATGAGAAACTGATGCGCAAGATGCCCGGCCGCATAGTGGGCTTGACCCGCGACAACCGCGAGCAGCGAGCCTTCGTGCTGACGCTGCAAGCCCGCGAGCAGCACATTCGTCGCCAGAAAGCCACCTCTAATATATGCTCCAACCAGAGCCTGATGGCTCTGTATGTGACCATCTACATGTCGCTCATGGGTCGCAAGGGACTTCGCGAAGCAGCAGAACTGAGCTATGGCGGTGCACACTATCTCGCCGAACAGCTCGTGCAGACAGGTGCGTTTAGCTTCACCTTCCCCGACAAGCCTTTCTTCAATGAGGTATGCCTGACCTATAAGGGAAGCCACAGCGTGGATGCCATCATCGGCTACTGTGCTGAACAAGGTTTCCTCGCCGGCGTGAAGGTGGAAGCCCCCTATAATTCCCCAGTGGGGGATGTTCTAATGGTGGCTGTCACGGAGCAGCGCACACGTGGAGAGATAGACACCTTGGTAAGTATCATCAAACGTTTTGAGGAGGAGCAAGCATGAACAACAGACTTTACGGCAACCTGATATTTGAGTTGTCACACGCTGGACGACGCGGCTACTCACTGCCTCGGAACAGTTACCAGCATACCACCGCCGAGCTGCCAGCAGTTCTGCTGCGTGAGAAGGAGGCCGAGCTGCCAGAGTGCGACGAGCTGACTGTAGTGCGCCACTACACCAACCTCAGTCATAACAACTTCGGTGTGAACGACGGTTTCTACCCGCTCGGCTCATGCACCATGAAGTATAACCCCGTCATCAATGAGGAGATAGCCTCTATCCCAGCCTTCGCCGCTGCCCACCCCATGCAGCCAGTGAAGTACAGCCAGGGCTTGCTGCGCATCTACTACGAGCTGCAGCAGTCGCTTGCTGAGCTGGCAGGCTTGAGCGAGTTCACGCTCAACCCCTGTGCGGGTGCCCACGGCGAGCTGACGGGCCTAATGGTCATCCGCGCCTACCACGAGAGTCGTGGCGACACAGCCCGCACAAAGGTGCTGATTCCCGACTCTGCCCACGGTACCAACCCCGCATCGGCAGCCGTGTGCGGCCTTGAGGTGGTGGAGGTGAAGAGCCTTAGCGACGGCACCGTGGATGTTGACCATCTGCGCGAGCTACTTGCTGCGATAGGCCCGGAGGTGTGCGCCATGATGATGACCAACCCCAACACACTCGGCATCTTCGAGCCGCGTGTGCTGGACATCACCGCTATGGTTCACGAGGCCGGCGGCCTGATGTACTATGATGGAGCTAACCTCAACCCGTTGCTCGGCACTTGTCGTCCTGGCGACATGGGCTTCGACGTGATGCACATCAACCTGCACAAGACCTTCTCCACCCCTCATGGTGGTGGCGGTCCCGGTAGCGGACCCGTAGGTGTGCGCAAGGGACTGGAGCAGTTTCTGCCCTATCCAAGGGTCGTGGAAGCCCCCTGTAATCCCTCGGTGGGGGATGGCGGTAGCTTGACACCCAATGGGGAGAGCTTCATCGTGGATTGGGGCAAGGCCAAAGGTTTAGGACTCCTCCCCCTTGGAGGAAAGGCTACGGGAAAGGCAACGGGTAGGCGACCGCAGGTCGGGAATGGGCGCGTTAGCGGGTGCTCGGCCCTCTGGGACGCTTTGCTTGCAAAGAATGGTCGGGAGAGGGCTTTTGCCATAGGCACCTTCTTCGGCAACTTCGCCGTCATCATCAAAGCCTATGCCTACATACTCAGCCTCGGACGTGAGAACATCAAGCATGTCGGCCCGCTTGCCACCCTGAACGCCACATATATCAAGCATCGGCTGAAGGATGTGTATGAACTGCCTATCGGCGGCTTGAACAAACACGAGTTCGTATTCGATGGCTTGAAGGACAAGAGTACAGGTGTCACCACTATGGATGTGGCCAAACGGCTGCTTGACTACGGCTTCCATGCTCCGACCATCTACTTCCCGTTGCTCTTCCACGAGTCGCTGATGATAGAGCCCACAGAGAGTGAGAGCCTCGAAACTATAGACAGCTTCATCGCCGTGATGCGCCAGATTGCAAAGGAGGCCAAGACAGACCCCGAAACAGTCAAGACAGCACCTCATACCACCCCCATCGGGCGCGTGGACGACGTACTGGCTGCCAAGCAAGCCATACTGACCTATCGGAAATGCAATAACGGGTCACATGCATAACTGCGTGTGACCAGCCACACTAAAACTTCGACACGATTTGCTCTTCTATCCGGAAAACTATATGTATTTTTGCACGCGATAAACCATTAATATCAGGGCTATGAATAACTACGACATCATCATCATAGGTAGCGGCCCTGGTGGCTACAGGACTGCAGCCTACGCTGCACAGCACGGCATGAGTGTGACCATAATAGAGCGCGCAGAGGCAGGAGGTACATGCCTGAACAGCGGCTGCATACCGACCAAGGCACTGTGCCACGATGCCGAGCTAGCTGCACTGGGTGTGCATGCCTGCTTCGCTGCTATGATGCAGCGCAAGCAGGCTATAGTGGAGCAGTTGCGCGGCGGCGTGGAGCAGCTGATGCAGCAACCCGGCATAACGTTTGTGCGCGGCACAGCCAGACTGAAGGACAGGCATACGGTAGTGGTAAATGTAAGTGAGGAAGGGGGTGGGGCTTGTTCTGCTGATGCTTCATTCACAGCTCCGCACATCATCATTGCCACTGGCTCTCGAGCCAAGATGCCGCCCATAGACGGCATAGGTATAGAGGGTGTGGTGACATCAACCGAACTGCTGTCCATCGACAGGCAGCCACAGCGGCTGGTTATCATCGGAGCTGGTGTGATAGGGCTGGAGTTTGCCAACATCTTCCGCAGCCTCGGCTCGGAGGTGACGGTGATAGAGTTCCAGAAGGAATGCCTGCCTGCAATGGACGGCGACATAGCCAAGCGTCTGCGCAAGCTGTTGGAGAAGCGAGGCGTGGAGTTCAGTATGCAGAGCGGTGTGCAGAGCATCACGCGGGACGGTTGCCTGCATGTCAGCTATCAGAAGAAAGGCAAGGAAGTCACGGTGGATGCCGACCTCGTGCTGGTGGCTACGGGACGTGCCGCCAATGTTGAGGGCTTGGGGCTGGAAGATGCTGGCGTGGAGTGTGACCGCCGCGGTATAGTAGTCAACCCCGACACCTTCGAGACAAACGTGTCAGGCATCTATGCCATAGGTGATGTCAATGGCCGACAGATGCTCGCCCATGCCGCCACCTATCAGGGCCTGCGCGTGGTGAACCACATCCTTGGCCGCAAGGACGACATCAACCTCGACATCATGCCTGCGGCCGTGTTCACCCAACCCGAAGCCGCCTGCGTAGGTCTCACGGAGGAGCAGCTGAAGGAAGCCAGTACGATATTCACCACCCACAAGGGTTACTACCGCTCCAACGGCAAGGCTTTGGCCATCAACGAGACCGAAGGCATCGTGAAGCTGTTCACCGATGAACAAGACCGCATCCTCGGCTGCCACATCCTCGGTGCTCACGCTTCCGACATGGTGCAGGAAGTAGCCACTCTGATGAACCGCCAAGGCACACTCCAGCAGCTACGCGACACCGTCCACATCCACCCCACGCTGTCGGAGATACTCACCGAGCTGACGTAGTAATGAACAATTATTGATTGCTATGCGCATTGTTTCTGATGACAAACATTTCCGTCCACTGCAATATGTGGACTTTCCTCGTGTTTCTGTCGTACGAATGAAGGAGTTCGTTGAAATGCCAGACGCATAGTGTGATTAGCTATGCGGGTCAGTACTTGAAGCTGCTGCCACCTACGAACTCGCGCATGATGGATGTGGGAGGTATCTCCTTGTCGCTTACGGGTATGAAGTAGTGTATGAACTTCAGCAGGCGGTGAGCCTCGCTGTACTCGGGGCAGTTCTTTGGCACGGTGGCAAGGATGATTTCGGCGTGGGTGCGCAGGACGGCGAACTCGATGTTGAGTGCGGAGTTGAACATCACGTCGGCCTGCTCTTGATAGGGTTGTATCCATTTCTCCTCGGCGTCGCACACGTTGTCCCAATGGCTGATGGTCTCGCGGGCGGTGAAGGCGCCCTTGTTGTAGTCGCGGATGATGCGGCGCAGCAGGCGGTTGTCCTGGGTGGGTATCCAGTTGTGGTCGTCCAGCGAGATGCTGGTCAGGGCAGAGACGAAGATCTTGTACTTGAGGCTGCCTGCGATGCCGCTGGTCAGCATGGGGTTCAGCGCATGTATGCCCTCGACTATCAGCACGCAGTCGCTGTGCAGGCGCAGGTACTTGCCGCTCATCTCGCGCAGGCCGGTGGTGAAGTTGTACTGCGGCACCTCCACACGCTCGCCGCTCAGCAGCCGCGACAGGTGGTCGGTGAGCAGGTCGGTATCCACGGCTTTTATGTTGTCGAAGTCGTACTGTCCGTTGGGCAGCAGCGGGGTGTCAATGCGGTTCACGAAGTAGTCGTCGGTGGAGAACGACATAGGTCGCAGCCCGCACGCCAGCAGCTGTATGCTCAGGCGCTTGCAGAAGGTGGTCTTGCCTGAGCTGGACGGCCCGGTTATCAGCACGAGGCGTATGGGGTGGTCCTTGTCGCGGAAACGGCGGTCTATGTCCTCGGCTATCTGCACAATCTTCTTCTCCTGTAGCGCCTCGCTGACCTGTATCAGCTCCGATGCGTGGCCTTTCAGCACAGCCTTGTTCACGTCGCCGGCGTTGGACAGGCGCATGATGATGTCCCAGCGCACCTTCTCTGCCAGCATCTCGAAGGTCTTGGGCTGTGCCTCCATCTCGCCCAGCTGCAGCGGGTTGTGGCGGTCGGGCACGCGCAGCAGCATACCCTTGTCGTACGGCTCCAGTGCCCATACGCCCAGATAGCCTGCCGACGGAAGCAGCGGCCCGTAGTAGTAGTCCACCACGTCGTCCAGCTTGTAGTAGTCGGTATAGAGCTGTCCGCTGGTCTCCAGGAGCTTCACCTTGTCGGCAAAGCCACGCTCGCGGAATTCGCGCAGGGCATCCTCCGTCGTAGCCTCGAAGCGGTGGAAAGGCATATCCTGGGCTATAATCTCGCCCATGCGGAGGCGTATGCTTGTAACGTCGTCCTCGGTCAGTTCCTTCTGGTCGCGCTTCTTGAAGTTGCAGTAGTAGCCTCTCGACAGCTGATGCTCAATGAACAGCTTGCTGCCTGGGAAGACATCGCAGGCAGCCTTGTACAGTACAAAGCACAGCGAGCGGACGTAAACCCTGTGGCCCGAGCCGCTACGGGCATCAAGGAACTCCACGTCGCGGTTCTGGTAGAGACGGAACTTCAGTCCTTGCGATGTGTTGTTCACCTTGGCCGACACCACAGGAAACGGCATCTTCAGCTCATCGGCAAATGACTTGTATACGTCGAGGAGCAATGTCCCCTCCGGGAATTCTCTGGTCACATTGTTGTTTCTGCAGCGTATCTGGAGCATATCTGGTGGCCTCGGCGAGAGGATGTGTTATCGTCGTGGCGGTTCAAAGGTACGGACTTTTGGCGACATCTGCGGCATCTCACGGGGAGATTATTAACCCAAATCGGTCATTAGGATTTATGTCAGATTGGTATTTGTTTCGAGCA
>CALEPV010000033.1 GCA_937910905.1 uncultured Prevotellaceae bacterium | reverse complement strand
CGCTCTGCAGCGCCTTGCCGTCCTGCATCATGGCCTCGATGGTGTAGGTGTCCAGTGCACCGGCGAAGCGCTCGGTCTCGCTCTTCACGCCTTGGATTACAGGCACAGCCATCACCTTCTCGGCAAAGTCGGCATATATCTTAATCATCTGGCGTGTGCGCTCCTCGGCTTCCTCGCGTGTGGCATGGGCGGTGTGGCCCTCCTGCCAGAGGAACTCAGATGTGCGGAGGAACAGACGTGTGCGCATCTCCCAGCGCATCACGTTGCACCACTGGTTGACCAGCAAAGGCAGGTCGCGGTAGCTGTGTATCCAGTTGCGGAAGGTGTTCCAGATGATGGTCTCCGATGTGGGGCGGATGATGAGTTCTTCCTCTAGCTTGGCTTCAGGGTCAACCACCACTCCGTCGTGCGTGTCGTTGGTCTTCAGGCGGTAGTGTGTCACCACAGCGGCCTCCTTTGCGAAGCCCTCCACATGCTCAGCCTCCTTGGAGAGGAAGCTCTTGGGTATGAGCAGTGGGAAGTAGGCATTCTGCACGCCTGTCTGCTTGAACCTGTCATCCAGGTGGCGCTGCATCTTCTCCCAGATGGCGTAGCCGTAGGGCTTGATAACCATGCAGCCACGCACATCGCTCTGCTCGGCGAGGTCGGCCTTCACAACCAGTTCATTGTACCACTGCGAGTAGTTCTCGCTGCGCTTTGTTAGGTTCTTAAGTTCTTTTGCCATAGTGTATTATTTCGTTATATATTGCTAATTTGGCTGCAAAGTTACTGAAAGTTCATGGAAAAGCCGTACATTTGCCGCACCAAAACGAGCAAACACATAAAGGCGACGAGACTTATTAACACAACCTATTTACATTTATTTATTACTACAACTATGAAAGGAATGAAGTTTTATGTTTGCGGTCTGTGCGCAGCTCTGCTTCTTACAAGCTGTAACATGAGCAACGCAGCCAAGGGTGCCCTCATCGGTGCGGGTGGCGGTGCAGGCCTGGGTGCTGCCGTAGGTGCTCTCATCGGTAATGGCAAGGGCGCTGCCATCGGTGCAGCCATCGGTACAGCCGTTGGTGCTGGTGCAGGTACTCTGATTGGCCGCAAGATGGACAAGGCTAAGGCTGCTGCAGCTGCTGTTGAGAACGCTCAGGTAGCTAGCATCACCGATGCCAACGGCCTGCAGGCTGTGAAGGTTACCTTCGATAGCGGTATCCTCTTTGCTACTGGCAAGAGCAACCTCAGCGCTACTGCTCAGAGCAACCTCTCAGACTTTGCACGCAACGTGCTCATCGCTTATCCCGACATGGATGTTGCCATCCAGGGCTACACCGACAACCAGGGCTGGCGCAACAGCACAGCAGCTCAGAGCCAGCAGAAGAACCTGCAGCTCTCTCAGGATCGTGCTGCCGCTGTTAGCAGCTATCTACGCAGCTGCGGCGTGAGCGCAAGCCAGATCAAGAGCTGCGAGGGCTTCGGCGAGGCTAACCCAGTTGCCAGCAACTCTACCGCTGCTGGCCAGGCTGAGAACCGTCGCGTGGAGATCTACCTCTATGCTTCACAGGCTATGATCGAGGCTGCCGAGGCTGGCACACTCCAGTAACCGGCATCTTACCGAACAATTCAGCACCGTGCTGCAACGATGTGTGCAGCACGGTGCTTTGTTTTGCCCCTCCCGCGGAGCACCACATGATTAAACAGCCCCGCTATGACTGGCATAGCAGGGCTGCGGTAGTGTCGAAACGTATGGTTGTCCGAGCTTTACTTGCGGCTGCGGGCGTAGCGGCTCATGAACTTGTCTACGCGACCTGCAGTATCGACGAGTTTGCTCTTGCCAGTATAGAATGGGTGAGAGCTGCTGGAGATTTCGAGCTTGATTACGGGGTAGGTCTCGCCTTCGAACTCCACAGTGTCTGTGCTGCGAGCTGTTGAACGGGAGAGGAACATATCGCCATTACTCATGTCCTTGAACACTACAGGGCGATAGTTGTCGGGATGAATACCTTGCTTCATTTTGTTTGGTAGGTTAAGGCTGGGCTTGTGTACCAGCGGTTAATAATTGCAGGAATGGCTGCCTGCAGGGTTAATTTCGTTAAGTGGTCGCTTGATGCTTCCCGCTTTTGCGGCGCAAAGGTAGTACTTTCCGCCGATACTGCCAAACATTTGCTGTTTTATCCGCCCTTGCAGCAGCACTTTATCGGCAAAGAAGAGGCCTTTCTTTGGCAAAGAAGACCCTCATCACTGCGGTGTCGCGTATGTTTCAATGCGTTACAGAGGGACGTTCAGCACACCGCAGAAAGTCGTGCACTTCGGTGCAGAAAATCGTGCTTTGCAGCGCAGGAAGTCGTGTTCCACGCTACCGTCCAGCAGCGTTGCCGCTGGCCAGTCTACTGGAAGCCCCAGGCCCTGTACGCCACGCTTGCCTCGACAGCATCTTCTATATGGTCAGGCAGATTGCAGAAGAAGTCGATGCCCGTGAGTTGCTCCAGCTGGTCGATGCTCACGATGTAGGGCGTAAGGTCCTTCTCGTCGATGTAGTCGTCACGGTGCTCTATATAAAAGCCTATAGCCTTGTAGCCACCATTTACGGTACTGCTATTCTTGCACAGTATGGCCATGAAGAAGTACTTCGGCACAAGCAGTCCAGTGCTCGTGGTCTCGATGATGTCGGAGCTGTGGTCTATGGTGCCGCCCTTGCACACATAGAGTGTATCGCGGAAGGCATCGGTATTCCACGTGCGAATCTTCATCTCCATGTTGGCCCAGATGCCGCCATTGAAGTCGTAGAGTTGCGGCTGCATGTTGCTGTACAAGAAGGTCTGACGGTTGGCCTCCTGCGAGTTCCAGCGGTCTGCACTGGCCACGATATGTCCGCGCGTGTAGCCCGAACCGCGATAGTTGTTGTACGTAGTACGGTATATCTCAGGTATGTCGGTATCCTCGATGAAGTTGTCCTCGCGCTTTACGTAGCCGCCGCTGTTGGACTTATCCCAGCGGAAAGCCGACCAGCGCTGTGCCTTCTTGACGATGTTCCACTCTATGCAGTAGTTCACCTCGCCGCTGCTTAGCTTCTTCACCAGGAACATATTCACCACCCCGCCCCGTAGCTGCGGAATCTCTATGCGCCCAGCTTCCGGGTACTCTGAAGTCTTGTTCGCATTGCGATTGGCGCTCTCGCCACTCACATCGTCATCCGACGAGCAGGCGCAGAGCCCAACAGCCATTGTCAGTATGGCCATCAGCCATAGTCGCGCACTGTGTTTGTGTAGCATGGTATAGCTATGTGTTAAGTGTTTTGATTAGTGCTATTATGTACTATGTTCCAAGCCAACGCATTCAGCTGTTCACACTCATTACGCGAGATTGGGTGTTTGTCGCCATGATGCGGGAAGGGAGAAATGATCAGCAGTCGTCCCTCAGCTGTGGCATCGAAGCGCTGGCCACTTGGCTTGGCCATAGGATCAAGCCCATTCTCCACCAATACTATCTGCTGCAATCCTTCATCGAAGGCTGCCCGCATGATTGTTTTCTCACCAGGTGAGATTGCCGGGGACACTAGCACCGCGCCCTCACGCGCAGCTGTCAGCAACCGTTCTTTCTCTTGAGCCAGCAGCGCAGGAGCAATGCTTCGCGACACCCGCACCTGTATGCGCCTTGGCGCTTGCAGCAGAGCCATGTTGCCTACAGCCGAGCAATTCCTGCCGCAGATATCCACATTGAGTCTCACACGTAGCAGCTCCGAGTGTGCTCTCTTGACAGCCAAGCGGTAGGGGTTATCAGCTATATAGGCTTTCATGGTGTCCAGCTGTCCCGCTTGCAGCAGTATGCGGTCATGGTAGCCGCGCTCAAAAAGCATTCCATGCTGCCTGTCCTGCTGCTGTGGTTGGGTATGCTGCTGTGGTTGGGTATGTCGCTGTGGTTGGGTATGTCGCTGTATTACAGCGACCTTCTGTTGCTGTGATACAGCAACACACCCAACTCGGTAGGCCTTGTTGCAGCCCTGCTTGAAGCCCAGTATCACCTTACCCAAGCCTACTTCGAGGCGTCGCTCCACAAACAGTATCCCATGTATGTGGTCGGGCATGAGCTGGAAGCCTAGCACACTGACCTCAGCGTGGTATTTGGGTATGTCATACCATGCCTGCTCCACGGCCAAGCCTAATGGCGTAGGCTCTATGCGAGGCGAATCTGGCGTGCCGCGGCCAGCCCGCTCATCACCCACCAGCCGACCCAGCAGCGGCCTGCGGCCTTCCACAGCCATTGTTATCATGTAGATGCGCCGCTCGCTGTAGTCGTGATCCACAGCGCGCCGCTTCATGGACGGCTTAGTTTCGCCCGCATATTGCTTCTGGCTCTCGTAGGTCTCGCGGTTCATCTCTGCTGCGGTATATCTCAACAGCTATCCACCATCATTGCAACTCAGTAGCTAGGGAGCTGCACTGATGGTGGATAGGATTATTGGCTTAAGCCTGTGTTACTGCTTCACGATGGTGAAGTCGTCTACCAGCAGGTCGGTGCCCGGGGTCCTGGAGTTCATTATGATCAGACATACGGAGCTCTTGGTGCTGATGGTGAAGCTGTATGTCACCTGCTGCCACTCGCTGCCAATGTTGTTCACATATTTGTTGTTTGTGCTGTTCTCCTGCTTGTCGTAGTTGTAGGTTATGCTGCTGCCCACCACAGCATGGCCTGGGCAAAGGCTGGCCTCTGCTGATGTGGCAGCCTTGGTCCAGAACGAGCATGTGTATGTGCCAGGCTCCAGTGCCATCTCCTGATAGGCCAGACGCTTGTTGCCGTCAGTGTTACCGCCTACGCATACTGAATAGCTGCCGCCGTGGGCATCGGTGCTCTGCGAGAGAGTAGCACTGCTGGCTTTGGATGCGCTCTTCCAGCCGTCGGGCTGACCATCTGTCCAAGCCTCGAAGTCGCCGTTGGAGAAGGCTGAGAACGCTATGCCGTCGGCATTGCCGCTCGGCTCCTCGCCGCCTTGGTTGTCCGTGCTGGCCTCAGTCACGCCATTGAGGCTATAGAGGTATGCCTCGCCCTGAGATGTCTCCAAGGTTGTGCCGTAGGAGCTGACATACTTGGTCAGCTTACCGCATATCACTACCTCATCGCCAGCCTTAATGGTTGCATTGCCTGCCACCCACCTCTGGTTGCCAAGGTACAGAGCACGATACACATAGAACTGTCCGGCTGTTGTGCCGTCGTCGCTGATATAGAATGTGCCGTTGCCGTACTGAGCAGCATACTGCTCCTTGATGCTTACGACCTTACCCTTGACATATACCACATCGCTCGTGGCACCGCCATCCAATGCCTCAGCCACCTTAGCAGCAGCTACTGCATTGTACGGGTCTGCGAGAGTGCCGCTACCCTTGGCCTCGCCCTGTACGGGCTCCTCGCCTCCATTGTCCACTTCGCCACCTTTGGTCACGCCATTGTGCGAGTACACGAAGGCTTCGTTCTGTGAGGTCTCAAGTGTGGTGCCATAGCTGCTGACATACTTCATAACCTTACCGCATATGATTACCTCATCGCCTTCCTTCAGCTCAGCGTCGCCATCGACCCACTTCTTGTTGCCAAGATAGAGTGCACGGTACACATAGAACTGACCAGCTGTTGTGCCATCGTCTGAGATATAGAATGTGCCGTTGCCGTACTGCGAACCGAACTGTTCCTTGATGCTTGACACCTTACCCTTGATGTATACGACACCACTCTTAGCGTTGTTGCCCAAAGCCTCGGCAACCTTGGCTGCTGCAACTACATTGTACGGATCTTCGAGTGTGCCGCTACCCTTGGCTTCGCCAGCAACAGGGCTGTCGCCTCCAGCTGTCACGCCGTTGAGACTATAGAGCTGACTGCCCTGTGTGAACTCCATGGTGCGGTTGTTGTAGTACACCACCTGCCCATAGACAATCACCTCGTCGCCGACCTTCAGGTCATCTGTCGACTTGAACTTTGCACCGCCCAGGCCATAGCCGCGGAACACCTCCAGCTGGTCGGTTGTTGTGCCATCGTTGCTGATGTAGTATGTAGCATTACCGTAGCTGCCAGTGTCTATCTCATCAATCTTCGACACAATACCCTTGGTGTATATTTTTGTCGTGGGTGCACCTGCTGCGATAAGCTTGATGGTTGTCGGCACATCGTATGGATCGTCGGCAGTACCGCTGCCTACGCCATCCTCAATCACAGGAGCATCGCTGCTGGGTGCTGTGCCCTTGGCCACGCCGAGGTTCTTCACCTCCCATGTTGAGGAGTAGTCCTCATGTGCAGTGTGCTTCAGGCCCAGCTGCACCTTCTGACCCATATATGCATCTGGTATCTGGATGTACTGTGTAGCATAGTTGAAGTCGTTGCCCAGCCCATCAAGGTTCATTGGGAGCTCTGCCCACTCGCCGTCCTCGCCTACGCGAATCATCAGCTTGTGGTCGCTGTCCAGAGTCGTCTTGGCATAGTTGATGGCCTGATTGATAACAACGTAAGCCGAGTCGCAGTCGGTCAGGTCGTACTCCGGGCTCACCAGATAGGTCACGCCGGGCTTGTTGGACTTCTGGCCAGAGCCGTCCCAATCCTGATAGCCTGAAATCATAGCGCCGTACTTGGCATTGTACTCCCACGCAAGGTTACCACTTACGCTGGTTGTGAGGAAGCCACCCAGGCCTTTAGTGAAGTCCTGATTGGCCACATAGTCGATTGTCGTGGTGTTGCCACCCGTATTGCCACCGCCATTATCGGTGGGGATGTTGTAAGGCTCCGGCACGTCCTCGCAAGCGGTGAGAGCACCAAAGCAGAATGCTGCACATAGCAGATATTTCCAATACGCTTTCATATCTATCTAATTATCAATTTTACATTATCAATCGTACATTGTACATTTCACATTAGTACTTAATGTCCTCTTCGGCACGTATCAGTATCTGCCATGTGTTGCCGTAGCGTGTGGCTATGCCGTAGATGGTTATTGGTTTGGTGGGTATCACCAGCTCTGCGAACTTGGCGTATGTGCTGGTACGCAGCACGAGCCTGCTCATGTTCTCGCCGTTGATGGTGTGATGCACATAGCCGTTTGTGCTGCCGTTGTAGGTCAGCGTGGTACCGCTCTTGTACTCCGGAGCGAAGGTAGTGGTGCCGTCGGCATCGCCTATCTGCACGTTCTCCAGCTTCACAAGATAGCCGGCATAGCGCTCCTTGTCCATATTCACATCGAATGCGAGTGTGTCGATCTGGCTCATGTCGTGTGTGGGCAGTATGCGCACGTGGTTCTCCCACTTGTCTTTGCTCATACGGCCTATACTGCCGTTGTACTCATCGCCCAACTGTGCCTGCTGGCCATAGCCGCCAATGCTCAAGCCCTTGAGGTCTATGAGTATCTGCTGTCCGACACTGAGGTAGGCAAACAAGCCTGTGGTGTTGATGCCCACAATCATAGCGCCTGTTCCGTCCTGAATGGTAATCTGCTTATACAGGTTGCCACCTATATCATTACCTGTTATGGTGGCTGTAAGCTGTAGGTCATCGGTAATCTCAGCAAAACCGTTTGCCGAAATCATGTCTGCATAGTCGGACTTCAGCTGAGCTATAGTGGTCTGCTTGCTGGCATCCAGTTCTATGGTATTGTTGCCGTAAGGCGGGTTGGTCATATCCGGTGTGTCCCACTCGCCGTCCTGACAAGCTGTGAAGAGTGCGGCTGCCGCTACGACAGCAACACTAATATGATAATGTATAGGTTTCATCAGAAGCGGTAGTTGAGGTTAAGCATAAAGTTGAAACCCTGTACGTAGTACTTCATCGGGTTCTTCTGGAAGTTATAGGTGCGTGTGGTGGCAACCTCACCTGTGGCCTGGTCGGTGGTGTAGCTGCTGCGGCTCTGCTCGAAGCCGCCGCTGACGAGCTTACGATTGTTCAGCATGTTGGTCAGCATGAGGTTCACGCTCAATGGGTTGTGGGCTATACGGAACTGATGGCCTATGCTGCCGTCGAGCATGAATCCGCCGTGGCCCTTGGACTGCTCTGGGATAATGAACGAATCATCGTTGTCCACAGCGCCGGAGCGAATCAGCGTGCTCTCATAGCGCAGCGACGGTGAGTAGCTCAGGTATATGCGGTCGTAGTAGTTGCCCTTGAGGTTGAACCACCAGCCGCTGATGCTGTAGTTCAGACCGATGCTACCCACTGTGAGCGGAGTGCTGGCCTCATGCATACCCTTGTTGTACAGTGTCTCGTGAGTTTCCGTTCCTTCGGTGGAGAGGATGTAGCTGACGTCGGTATTCTTCATGTACTTGGCATCAGCCATAGAGCCAATGAGGTCTACTGACAGATGACCGTTCACCTTAAAGCGCATACCCAGCTCCACGCCGTAGTAGTCCTTCTCCACGCCTGTCATGCTCACATAGGTGAACGAGTTGACATCGTCGTAGTAGTAGTTCTGCCACTCGTTCATGCGTGTGCCGTGGTTATAGTAGGCTGTCAGGTTGGCACGCACCCAGTTGAGGTTCATCGCGTAGCCCAGCTCAGCACCTACCATGTGCTCAACCTTTAGGTTGCCCACAAAGTTGTTGTTCATCTCGGCTGCCTGGAATGCAGAACCGCCGTATGAGCCGTAGGCACGCGGAGCGTAGGTCATGTAGGTAACGCCCATGCCTATCACGTGTCCCTTGCCGAGATTCAGGTTGGTGCCCATCTTGAAGCCACCGTCGAGGAAGCGTGCTGTGCCACTCTTGCCATAGCTGTTGTCGGCAAAGATACCGTTGCGCATCTTGCCGTCGCGCCACATCTGAGTACCACCTATTCTACCGCTGATGAAGGTGTGGCTGATACCCATGTCGCGTGTGTACTGTGCCCATAGGGTCGCCTTCTGCACCATGATGTTGAAGTCGTAGCCGAAACGGTCGCCCTCGCCTACGGTGGCGTTCGGATGGTTCAGGTCGTACTGCACGCGGTTGTCGGCAGCAGCGTATGTTCCCACTGCGTAGTTGTTAATGTTGTGCAGGGTTGTGGCTCCCATCATATCGTCGATGGTCTGATAGTGCATACCCTTGTTGGAAGCCAGCTGCACACCCGCCTGCAGTTTGCTGTCGCGGTCTACGTCCCACTGCAGAGTGGAACCCAGGTTGATGGCCAGCTGGTTGTTGTGGCGTGCCAGCACATAGTAGGCAGCATCGCCGCCCACGGCATTCATCTGCGTGTTGGCATAGTAGAGCTTATCCCACTGAATCTGGCGGTTGGCATCGCAGGCTGTCCAGTAGTTGTAGCTTTCGAGCCATGCGTTGTAGTCATTGTTGCTGCCGTCGGTCAGCCCCCACACATCGTAGTTGTACGACGGGAAGTTCTTCCAGTAGTCTGGCTTCGGGTTCTGAGCATTATTATACTGTAGGCGTGTGCGGCTGTCCATAGCATATTTACCGAACAGCGAGGTAGTGAGCTTCAGGTTGTCCTTGATCTTGAAATCCCACGTCACGAGTAGCGATGGCTCGTAGCTGTTCACCACTCTGGAATTGCGCTTCTTGCCGTTCTGGTAGCCCCAGTTGGGGTTGTACAGATAGTCGTTGGCAAGCCAGTAGGCCTCGTCGGTGCTGGCACCCTGCTGGCCTCGCTCGGCGGGATTACCCCATGTGGCAATGTTCAGGCTATGACGGTCTCCCCACTGTTTCTGCAGAGTCAAGAAGTAAGCCAGCGAGTTGTAGAATGTACCTTCCACATTTGCCGTCTCCATGTTGGCCCAGCGGTAGCCCACGGTGCCGAAGAACGACCATCCGCGCTGGTTCACGCCCGTACCGAAGGTGTACATGGCTCGCGCCGTGTAGTTGCGATTCAGGGCAGACAGCGTCACCTTGTGGCCGGCGGCATAGTTGCTGGCGCGGAAGTTGTAGTTGTTGGAACCGCCGATGCCCGACATGCTGAATCCGTTGCTCTCAAACGGCGATGCGAAGTCGATGTGACCGTTGGTCGCATCGTTCATACCGCCCACGTTGGAGAAACTGAAGCTGCCGTTCTCGGCGCTGTTCACGCTGACTCCGTTCATGTAGACCTCGTTGTAGCGCTGGTCCAGGGCACGGAACTTGAAGCGCATGGGGCTGAACAGATAGCCCACATTGCTTGTGTACAGGTTCGTGGCCGAGTTGATTTGGATGACATCCTGCTGCGAGTCGGCATCGTCGTCAAGCTGCGCCTCCGAGAAGATAAAGGTGGCATTATCGTCTCGCGCAGCCTGTTCCACATCACTCACGCCCGTCACTGTGGCCGGCTGCTGCACCTGTCCGCTACAGATAGTGCACAGCAGCGCAACCGCACATAGAAGAAGTGTTCTCATTGATAAAGCATAAATTGTATAACTTTCGGCAAAGGAAAACAAAAAAGGATTAACGGCAAAGCCCTAGCACACTTTATTTGTGTCAATCCAACTTTTTGAATGCAACGTGCTTGTAGTTAATCTAAATCAATTATCTTTGCCGCCTGATAGAGATACACTACACACAGATATGCGCAAACAACTTATTTCCCTATTTTGCCTTGTGCTGTGCCTCGGAGCGATGGCGCAAGGACGACAGCTGGCACTCTATGGCATCGGCTTCTACAACCTTGAGAACCTGTTCGACACCCAGCACGACGAGGACAAGAACGACTACGAGTTCTTGCCCGATGGCTCGTACCACTGGACCGAGATGAAGTATGAGCACAAGCTGCACAACATGTCGCGAGTGCTTTCCGAGCTCGGCACCGACCAGTTGCCAGGCATCGGCTGTTCTATCATAGGCGTATCGGAGGTGGAGAACGCCCACTGTCTGACCGACCTGTGTGCTCAAGAGGTACTGGCCGCACGCGGCTATCAGTTCGTGCACATCGAGGGTCCCGACAAGCGCGGTGTGGACTGCGCGCTGCTCTACAATCCGCGTTTCTTCGTACCCAAGAAGGTTTGGCTACAGCCCTACGTGCTGCGCGAGCCCATCACGCGCCCCACTCGCGGCTTCCTCACCGTGCAGGGCACTCTGGGCGGCGACAGCATCACCGTCATCGTGTGCCACTGGCCAAGCCGCTTCTCCGGCGACCCCGCACGAGTGTGGGCCGGACAGCAAGTGAAGGTTGAGGTTGACAGCATCCTCGCAGCCAATGAGTCAATGAAGGTGCTGGTCATGGGCGACATGAACGATGACCCTATGAACAACTCTATGCGTGAAGGCCTGCGGGCACGCCGCAAGATGAAGGATGTCATGCCCGGCGATATGTTCAACCCCTGGTGGCAGATTCTGCTCGATGGTCGTGGCACGCTGTCCTATCAGGGTGGCTGGAACCTCTTCGACCAGATTGTGATGTCGCGCAACTGCCTTGACATCGGAGGCACCAAGGACTACAGCACACTCACCTTCCATAAGGCTGAGATATTCCGTCGCGACTATCTGCTCCAGCAGGAGGGCCGGTACAAGAACACTCCCAAGCGCACCCACGCCGGTGGCGTTTGGCTCGACGGCTACTCCGACCACCTGCCCGTGGTGACCTACTTCGTAAGGCAAGTGAAGTAAAGGATAAGTCCACGATTGCAAATTATCATCTTCAAGTTTCGCAAGTAATGAATATGCTGAAAACAAGCCCCATAGGGGCTAAAGAACCCAGCACAGGGACTTGTCCCTGTATTAACGGGATGTACCCGCCGTCGCCCTGTCGGTCGGCGAGGTCGGTCGGCGAGGCTCTCGAACCGCTCTCGAACCGCTCTCGAACCGTAAGGGCGGCATAAAATAGATGAGGATCTCAGCTTCGAGGGTATGCTCCGCGACTGCGGCCTATTTGCCGGAGATAGCTCAGGCAGCAGTTTATGCTATTGTGGGTGAGTTTATCACCTCCACATTGCAAAACGGCTACTGCACAAACTATTTTCTGCAAGTTTTCGCGCCTGCGCTACCTTTATGTCAGTTAAATGACTACCTTTGCGCCACGAAATAGAGAATAGCAAACATTATACAGTTACACATTTATTACTACAAGACAATGGTAAGTTACAAAGAACTGGGCCTGGTGAACACACGTGAGATGTTCAAGAAGGCCGTTGCAGGGGGCTATGCCATCCCAGCTTTCAACTTCAACACAATGGAGCAGATGCAGGCTATCGTGCAGGCTGCTGTAGAGACTAAGTCGCCTGTCATCATGCAGGTCAGCAAGGGTGCCCGCAACTACGCTAACGGCACAATCCTGCGCTACATGGCTCAGGGTGCTGTGGAGTATGCCAAGGAGCTTGGCTGCCCGGAGCCTCAGATCGTTCTGCACCTCGACCACGGCGACAGCTTCGAGATCTGCAAGGAGTGTATCGACAATGGTTTCTCCAGCGTGATGTTCGACGGCAGCGCCCTGCCTTACGAGGAGAATATCGCCATCACTAAGAAGGTGGTTGAGTATGCACACGCTCACGATGTGACCGTTGAGGCTGAGCTCGGCGTGCTCGCTGGCGTTGAGGACGATGTAGTAGCAGCTGAGAGCCACTACACAAAGCCCGAGGAGGTTATTGACTTTGCTACACGTAGCGGTTGCGATAGCCTCGCTATCTCCATCGGTACCAGCCACGGTGCCTACAAGTTCACTCCAGAGCAGTGCACACGCGACCCGAAGACTGGCAAGCTCGTTCCTCCTCCACTCGCATTCGACGTGCTCCACGCTATCGAGGAGAAGCTGCCTGGCTTCCCCATCGTGCTCCACGGCTCAAGCTCCGTTCCTCAGGACGAGGTTGACACCATCAACCACTACGGCGGCAAGCTGCCCGATGCTATCGGTATACCAGAGGAGCAGCTCCGTGAGGCCAGCAAGAGCGCTGTCTGCAAGATCAACATCGACTCCGACAGCCGTCTGGCCATGACTGCTGCTATCCGCAAGCACCTGGCTGAGAACCCGAGTCACTTCGACCCACGTCAGTACCTGAAGCCTGCACGTGAGAACATGAAGAAGATGTACATCCACAAGATTGTGAATGTGCTGGGCTCTAACGACAAGCTTTAGTGCAACGCCCTCGGTCCCACAGACCGTGACATCCAATCGTCAGTGCCACCTTGGTTCGTCCAAGGTGGCATTTTTTCTGCACTCACTCCCTCGGAACAACGAGGTACTGTGGATAGCCGGCGGAGACGGACTTGCGGGTGTGCAGACGGCGGGCTTCCTGCGCGAGGTACCGTCCCAGGAGCATACGCCCACGATTGTCGTAGCGGAAGCCTGTGCTGGCAGTCACCGCAAGTGCCAGCTGCGCAACGGAGAGACGTCGGGTGGTGTGGTCCTCGACAGTGGCTGTGGCGAAGGTCTCAAGGAAGTTGGTTATCTCTGGCCGCTGGTCGGTCTGCGCGCTGTTGTAGGCCTCGATTTCTGTCTGCTCCTGCGGCGTGAAGTAGTAGCGCCGTCCTTGGTCAAGTTCCTGTATGGCCTGCGAATACAGCTTGCCGTATGGTATCGGTGTGGAGGTGTCTATGGTGTCGGTGCCATTGATGGTGGCTACGATGAAACGACGACTGCCAGAGGGGTCGGTCAGCACATCGGCAAAGTTGCTGGTGGCGATGAACGAGGCTCTGCGCGGCAGCTCCACCTGCACGGAGCTGTATGGGCGACGGCCTTTGAAGGTGGCTTTCTGCAGCAGGTTTTTCAGGAAGCCCTGCTGTGTGCGCTCGCCTATCTGGTTGAACTCGTCCAGATTAATCAGCAGAGCGCTGGTGAGGTTGCGTTGCACCTCCTCCTTGTTGGTGAAGCTCACCAGCTCTCGGTAGCCCTCAGAGCGCAGTTCGGGCGGCAGCAGCACTTGTCCGAAGGTGCTCTTGCCGCAACCCTGCGGGCCGATGAGCAGCGGCACTATGGCATTGCCGTGCCTGCGGTCGCGCTCCGTCCACTGTGCCACCACAGCCAGCAGCCACGTGTGGAACCACTGCTTCCAGTTGGGGTTGGAGGTTGGCACGCGCTCTGCCAGCTGGCCTATGTAGTCGGTGGCGCCATCCCAGTCGTTGGCGTGCTCATCGAGGTAGGCACGCACGGCGTTGTAGGAGCGTATGCGTGTCGAACCCAGATAGCGGTGCATATCGCGGTCCATGATTTCCAGTCCTGTCTCGTTGGCCTCTTGTATCATGGTGTTCTCCATGCGGCTGTCCAGCGGATGGAAACGTGTGGCAAGCGAATGGTTGGGGCGATACTCCACCCCATTGGTCAACTCATTGAACCTCAAGTCATAGCGCAGGGACATGAACTCCTGCAGCCGCATCGTGGCATCCTGCATCAGCCCGCGATGGCGGTTGTGCCTGTTGCGCGTCTCGGCATATACGGCCTCTATTAGTGTGCGCTTCATGTCGTTGTCGAGCGACGGCCAGCGCCACGATGCGCTGGCAAGGCGCACGGCTTCCTCCTGCGGTATGCCCAGCTCGATGCACCGGCCTGCTACCAGCTGTATGAAAGCCTCGTCGGAGTCGGCATCAGGTTGCGACTGTCGTGCCAGATCCACCGCCGTAGTGAACTTGCGCGCGTTGATGCGGTAGTTGTACTCCGTTGGCTGAGTGCCTGCGTAGGGCTGCGATGCTATAGCCTCGATTCCAGCGGCTCCGCGAAGCTCTCTCCGTGCCAGACGCAACGGCGCAGCATCAGGATTGTAGCGCAGGTCGGGGTCGAAAGTCCAATGCATCACATCGTCGGGTTGCGGCTCCCGCTGTTCTAACGGCAAGGACAGGATAGCCCCGTAGACCTTCTGCGCCCGCTGCGCCACAGCGCGGTGGAAGCGCGCTATGTCCTCATGGCTGTCGGGCAGCGGCCCGTTGTCCAGGCAGGTGACTACCAGCAGCTTCAGCGTGCGACCGCTACATCCCTCCACAGCCATCAGCGTGGATGGCAACATACAGGCCTCATCCTTGAGCTGACGCATAGTCTGCTGGTTCTCAATGTCATTCACGCTGAGCAGCACTACGCCCTGATACACAGCATAGGGGGTGCCTCCGCGTGGACGCACTTGGCGGTAGGCCGGTTGCAACTGAGGCAGCTGGTCAAAAGCAGGGGGCGTGCTGCCCTGCGTCAAAGCGAGGAGCTCTTCCCTCAGCTGTGGCACACGTGCAGTACGCCCCTTCAACGCCTTGAACTGCTCTACGAGTGTATCAAGGCTGGCCGACTGGACCTTCACGGTCTTGCTCCTCAATGCTTTGCTGATAATTGTGCAATGCATTGCCATTTCTGGTTAAAATTTATCCTTATTTCTCTGCTAAAACGTTGCAAAGCTACATAATTGCATCATTTTGTGCAAGGTTTTACACACAAAAAATGAGTTTCAATGTCATTTTTGTGCATATTATAGCCTGTATTTACTGCGAAGTCCACCAAAGCTCACCAAAAAGGTCACCAATTAGTAGGCTTATTATGAGATAGTTATCTCCATATGGTGGGCTTTTTTGTGCAAAATTGAAAATAAGTGTGTGATATATGAGCATGAGCAACAAAGGGGATCTTTGTAAGAAAGGTTGAAAGCCTGATATAACACCGTCGGGGCGTGAGGGTGCTCTGCACCGCGGTGTAAGAGTCGCTACACCGTGGTGTAAGATGCTCGACACCGCGATGCAAGATGCTCGACACCGCGGTGCAAGAGTCGCTACACCGCGGTGCAAAGCATCGTGCACCGCGGTGCAGAGGGTGCTGCACCGCGGTGTAACGATATTATAACAAGGAAGAAAGGCTTAGCGGTTCACCGCGAGGGTAGCATCTTCGTAGCCCACATCTACGAGGAACAGACCTCTGGCCGGCACACTCTCGCCGGCGGCACAACGGTCGCGTGCCTCTATGATGCGGCGGAAACCAGCCAGGTCGATGTCGTGACGGCCCACGAGCATGAGCGTACCCACAATGGCTCGCACCATGTTGCGCAGAAAACGGTCTGCCTGAATCTCGAAACGCCACTCGTGGGGGCCAAGCTGCTCCCAGCGGGCATAGCAGATATGGCAGATATTGGTCTTGGTGTCGGTGTTGACTTTGGAGAAGCTGGTGAAGTCGGTGTACTCCGACAGCACAGCAGCAGCCTCGTTCATCGCCGCAATGTCCGGCCGATGAACCAATCGCCAACTGTACTCGCGCAGGAAAGGCGACTTGGCTGTGTGAATATAATAATGGTACGTGCGACTGGTGGCCGAGAAGCGTGCATGGGCATCGTCGGCCACCTGCCGGATGCGTTCTACAGCTATCTCATGGGGCAGGATGCCGTTCAGACGGTAACACAGCTGGCCCAAGTCGGTACCTTCCGGCAGGTCGCAGTGGGCCACCATCAGACGTGCGTGCACACCGGCATCTGTCCGCCCGGCACCGGTCACAGCCACATCAGAGCGCAGCAGCAACGCCAGCGCCCTCTGCAGCTCACCCTGCACGCTGCGTCCGTTGGGCTGCACCTGCCAGCCGCAGAAGGGTGCGCCATCGTAGGATAGGTAAATGAAGCAACGCACGGCGGACTCTACTTGTATACTTTCATTACACCGTTACCGCTCACCACGATATACGTGCCGCTGCGCTGAGGCAGCCGGTTGCCGAGAGGCCGGCCCTGCAGGTCGAACACCGCCTGCGGAACAGCTGGCATCACCGCTGCAGCAATGCCCACTGGAATGGTCGACGGTTTGCCGCGCAAGCTGAGGTGCTTGATCTCCCACGCCCAGCACTTGGCATCCGTGGCGCGGTAGCGGAAGGCAATGCGCACACGCTGGCCTGCGTAGCTGTCGAGGCTTACCTTGCCCGACGACTCAAAGGCGGTGAACGAGGAGCTGCGCTGTGCCGGCCAGTGGACTGTAAGAGGGCTCCACTGTACCGATGTCTGTCCTGCACTGGGCACCAACGTTGTCACATCGGCAGTGATGAGCACTTCCATCATCTCAGAAGCGTCGCTGGTAGCATTATATCCTGTGGCGTGCTCGAACTGCAGCACAGCACCGGTCATACCAGTCAGGTCGATAACGGGCGACAGCAGCCAGTCGTCGGCTGTCTTTCCCTTGCTATAGGCATTGGCCATCATTCCGTATGCACTGCTCTGTGTCCACACGCTGCTACTCTGGCCGCTGATGGTATAGGCCTCGAAGTTGGCATAGCCCTGAGTGAAGTCCGACTCCAGTATCACCGTGCTGTCCGACAGTTCAGGGGTCTGTCCGCTGCCGTCCCATGTGTGAGGCTTAGTCACATCGAAAGCCACCGTAGTGCTGTCGCCCCAGATGTACTCTGCCAGCGTAGGATAGTCGACGAATGGGTTGCGGTTGCCCTGTATGGCATAGACGGCCTCATTGCGCTTGCGCTCCAGGTCGTCCACTGGGTCCTGCTTGTTCCACTGCCTGTAGAGCTGCGTGCACCAGGGCTGCAACTTGGGGTAGGTATTAGCCTGCATGGAGTTGGCACCCTCCGACTGCACCATGCTCAGCTCCTCGTAGGCCGTAGCAACATAGAAATAGGCACGCGCGAAGTCGCCCTTCCACTCGTCGGCGGGTTCCCATAGCTGTATCGTGCCGTTGTTGCCGCCAGAGCCCTTGCCCACCTTGATGCAACCATTGTTATAGGTTGTGCTGGTCACCACGCCCATACCGAAGTTGCCCTTGCGGTTGTTGGCCTCGCTGTCCGACGGCATCAGATGGTGCAAGTCGCTGTAGGCTGCATTCTTGGTGTGTCCCCACCACGAATTTGGCACGCCATGCTCCTTGTTCATGCCGCTGACAGCCGTCGTGCTCTTGCCTGAGAAGTAGTACTTCTTATAGCTGTAGCGGTCTATGACCTGGTTGTCGTCCGCGCGATCCGTCTCGTAGTAGCCCGACCACAGCGAGCCGTAGCTCATCACATTGGGCGATCCGATGATATGGTACAATGCCGTCTTCAGCTCTGCCTGCTTCTTGCCATTGGCTGCCGAGTAGTAGTTGGCGATACTCACGGATTGGGCTGAGAGCACCACCGAACACGCAGCAAGCACCAGAGTTATTGTAAGTCTTTTGTTCATAGTCCGTTAGTTTGTCCCATCAATAATTGCAACCGCAAAAGTACTACAACTTGACCGAGCCGCAAAAGGAATGCACCTTAATAAGCAAAAAAGTCCCGCTCAATGAGCGGGACTCTGTATCAAATTGGCAGGTTTTACTTCACAACCACCTTGCGGCCACCCACTACGTAGATGCCCGGCTTGGTGATGCGGTTCAGACGCTGACCTGCAATGGTGTAGATAGCACCATCGGCAGCAGCGTCAACGCTGATAGCGCGAACAGCGTCCTCGCCGTCGAAGCTGTAGTTGGAAACCTCCTTCAGACCATTCATGCTGAAGTACTGGGTGATAGTACCGCAGAGCCATACCTGCTTGCCCAGCAGAGTTGGATTGTCTGCAAGGTTCAGAGCCGTGCGAACATCGCCCTTCGGCAGCTCTACTGGCAGGAAGACCTCTTCCTCATCAGCTGTAGCAGCAATTGCGATGTTGGTTGCAGCAGCCTCTTCTGCACCCAGAGCGAGCTTGTTGCTCTTCACTGTGCCAACGATGTAGCCCATTACCCAAGCCTGCTTCTGTATGGTGTCTGTCTTAGCCTCGATAGCAAATGCCAGCACGTCAGCTACGGTGTAAGGCTTCTCGATAGCGCCTGTTGCACCGCTGGTGACTGTCAAGGTGAACTCCTTGTAGTCGCTCTTGAAGGTAGCTGTAGCCGCTGTCTCAGCAGAGATGGTGGTCTGACCAGCGCCCTTGACGGTGATAGTTCCATTCTCGTCGATGGTTGCCACATCCTCATTTGAAGAGTCATAGACAACAGAAGCATCGGAATTGGTGGTGAACTTCGCTGTAACGGTCTCACCGAGAGCCACAACGGTGTTCGCTACCTCCCAGCCAGACTCTGGTGTCTGAAGGTCAGCCTCGGCCACGTTCACAAAGTCCTCGGCAGAACGAGGAGTGAACTGTACGCCGTCGTGATAGCCTACGATACCTGTTACATTGTAGGTTGCATCGGCATCAATGACAAGATCCTTGAAGTTTGCCTGGTCAGCAGACTTGATGTAGATAGGCAGCTCGTTGTCGCTATCGTCGACGATAGTCATTGCACCATCATCGGCAACGCTGATGCTCACGCCCTCGATGGTCAGGAGCTTGCTCTCGTACTCCAGACGAGTAGCATCTGCGATGATGGCACCAACCTCTGCCACCACCTCTGGTGCTGGAGCTGCGCCTTCTGCAACTGTGATGCCGTCCAAGTTATCGAAGCCAAGCTCTGTCAGACCGCTGTAGAGCTGGAGCTGTCCGCTGATGCTACCGCTGATAACGTCACCAGCCTTGAGGTTCTTTGCGTTTGTGCCATAGAGCAGAATAGCACGTGTCGCATCCTTGACGTAGATATACTTGCCGCTTACGTAGGTGACAACCACATCGCTGAATGTGTATTGCACATCACGCTTGGATGTGCCGAGCACCTGAGCGATTCTCTGCATAGCCTCGATGGAAGGCACAATTGGAATGACTACCTCTGCACCTGTCTCGCCATTGAGCGAGTAGAGGTAGTTATTCTTGTTTGCCATCTCCAAAGTTCCGCTATAGTTGGTAACGGTTCCATATACAACGACCTCGTCGCCAACCTCTATCTGCTCATCGCCTTCTTTCCAAGAACGGTTGCCCAGATAATATGTTCCATAGCAAAGGAACTCATTGGCAGCCTCACCGTCATCAGATATTGAGAAAGTAGCAGTACCGCGCCCTTCATCAAAGACATATCGGATAGAAGACACCTTGCCTTTTACGTACACCTTCTCACTGCTATTTTCGCCAGAGCTCAGCTGCGCACCCTTCTCTAACACAGAGGCTACAGTAAGAGGAGCTGTTGCAGAGCTTGTCCAGTCGATGGAAGGCTGAGGGTCAGGAGTATCGCCACCTTCACCGAGAGTCACAGTGATAGACTTAATCTGAGTGTTGCCACCGATGGTGATTACCACACTTGAAGCACTGCCTGTCCATGTACCAGTGCCCAGCGTACCGCTATCAGCGGTGTTGCTACCCCACTTGCCACTGTTCAAAGAGAAACTGATAGCAGTAATTTTCTCACCCTTGGAAGCCACGGTGAGTGTGCCACCATACAAACGAAGTGAGCCTGTCCACATACGGTTGGCAGTGTTTGTGGTTGAAGGTGACACTGTGAGTGTCACATCGCCAATAGTAGCGCTGCCATCTTCAACAAAGTCGCCTGCAGTAGACGCTTCTATGTCTCCTGAACTTGCTGTTGACACACCTTCCAAGCCAAACTGCTTGTAGGCGTCATCGCCAGTGAAGTCAAATGTAACTTGTGCCTGTGCCAGTCCGCAGAAGGCCAGCATGGCAAAAAGAATTGAGTAAAGTTTTGTCATAGATAAAATGGGTTTGGTAAAGTCACTGCAAAGGTAGTGTTTCTTGTCAGAATACGAAAACGCGGCACGATATTTATTTTCGTGCCGCGTTTGGAGCGTATGAACAAAGTAATGCGGGTGTTCTTGAATGGTATTAGAAATCGCCGCCGTCACCGCCACCAAAGCCTCCGCGTGGACCACCCTGGCCACCGCCGAAACCGCCGCGCTGACCACGGTTGCCCTGCTGACGGCCCTGATTGTTGTTGTTACGCTGCTGGGGCGTGAACACACGCAACAGCTGCTGCGGGGTCAGGAAGGCAGAGAATTCGGCCAAGTACTTCTTCTGTATCTCCAGGCGAAGTTGTTGCTGCTGCAGCTGCTGCTCCTGACGGTCGAAGAGCTGTTGCAACTGTACGGTTGCAGCTGAGTCGGTGAGGTCGGATGGGTTGTTGCGGTCGCGACCCTGCTCGCGCTGCTCCTGCGGTATTGCGGCCTGCAGCTCATTGAGGTAGCGCTGGTACACGGGCTCGAACTGCTGCTTCTGCTCGTCGGTGAGCTTAAGGTCACGAACCAGTCGCTCCGTCTGGCGGGCACGCATTTCTGCACGGCGCTCTTCACGGCCGTTATCGCTCTGTGCAGAGACTGTGTTTGTGGATAGGATGCTGAGTGCTGCAAGTGCAACTGCAAAAATGGACTTTTTCATAATGGTTGAGTTTGTGTTTGTCTGTTAATTGAGGGTTTATGTCTCAGAACGTTCTCTGCAACACTGACACCAAAAACGGCTGAACGTTTAATGCTCCGTTTCTTTTTTAAGCTCGTTTAACATTACTATCATCCTAAAATCCGCAACCAAAAACCAAAAATGTCCAATTAGCTCGCTTTGACATCT
>CALEPV010000032.1 GCA_937910905.1 uncultured Prevotellaceae bacterium | reverse complement strand
TGCTCAACAGCACGCTGTTCTGCATTCAACAGCGTGCTGTTTAAGAATTGATAGCATTGTTTTTATTATTGTGCTGGCTTGGGGTGCTGTCTAACGCGTTGGACGAGGTTGTCTAACACGTTGGACAGGTATGAACATCGCGGTGATGGGGGTGGGGGTTTACTTTTGGGGTTGTCCTTGCGGGGAAACCGCAAGGCGCGAAGCGCTCGGGACTTAGGCCTGCTGTTGCTACAGGCGCGCTTGCAACTGCTGCATGAGTGCTTGCAGCTGGGGCTGCAGGGGCTGGCCATCGTTGGTGATGATGAAGTGGGAGTGTGCGCGGCGCTGGGCATCGGTGAGCTGGCTGTCCATGCGCTGTCGCGTCTGCTGGGCTGTGCTGTTGTCGCGCTGCATGGCTCGCTCGAGGCGCAACTCTTCGGGAGCTTCGACAGCCACTACGAAGTCCACGGCATCAAGGAAACCGGCCTCAACGAGTATGGCGCTCTCAACGAGCATATAGCTGGCTCCAGCTTGTCGCTGCTGCTCTGCCCAGCTACGTATGTCGGCCTTCACAGCCGGGTGCACGATGGCATTCACCTGGGTGGCGTGCTGGGGCGAGGCGAAGAGGTAGCGTGCTATGACGGGCTTGCACAGCTGCCCGTCGGCGGTGTATGCCTCGGGGCCTATGAGCGCGGCGAGGCGGCGCCTGATGGTATCGGATTCAACCATCAGGCGGCGCGCTTCGCGGTCGCAGTCGTATACGGGTATATTATATAGGGTATGGAGCAGACGAGCCACATAGCTCTTGCCAGAGCCTATGCCGCCAGTGAGGCCACAAACAAGTCCACTATTCATTTTATTAGTGGTGTGTTTGCTCCTCCAACTGTTTCTTTGCTCGCTCAATCATGTCGGCGGTGCCGCTGCCGTCGCTGACGTAGCGAACCACCATCTCGGCATAGTCGATGGCCTCTTGCAGCGCAGCTGATGGCTGAGGCACCTGCTTGGCGCGCTGTAGCACGGGCAGCAGTTCGTCGAGGTCCTCGAGCTCGGGCAGATTGCCGGGGCGCATGGTGTTGAGGGCGGCGTTGAGTGCTGATGCTGCTGCGTCGATGGCCTGCTGGTCGCTGTTGCGGCCGGGGTCGGCAATGAGCTGCTGCGCATGGTGGTAGGCTTGCATCATGCGGCTGTAGCCATGACGTGCCCAGGGTGCATACTCTGGCACCTTGACCTCCATCTGCATCCAGGTGTCCTGCGCGTCGCGGCGGCTGCGGGCCACCTGCAGGGCTTCGTTCAGCGCTGCGAGGTCGGCCTGCCCGTCGGCTGTCTGACCTCCCATTGCTGCCACCTCATCCTGTCCTTCCAGATGGAGGCGGAAGTAGTGGGTGCAGTGGCGGTCGGCCTGATAGTCGGGGATGAAGTGATGGCCGCAGGCTTCGAGTGTGTAGAGGTTGGCGTTAGGCCCCTCGGCGCCGGCATTCTCTGCTCCGTTGAGTGTCACTTCGGGCAGGGTGCTGGTCAGGTGCAGGGTGGCCTCGTCCCAGGTGGTGATGCCCGTCGTGGCCATAACCAGCGGACCGTACATCAGCGTGCCGGCCCACATCGGCTCGAACTGTGTGGCGGTCTCGTTGCGGCCTGTGGCAGCCGTCTGCATCTTGTCGGGACCGAAGTCGAGGTGAGCTGCGAAGGGCATGTCGATCTCCACTACGTCGCCCTTGCGCCAGCGGCGCAGAGGTATGGTGTAGTAGCTGCCGGGCGTGGTGGTGGCAGTCGGCAGCGCCTCGCCGTTGAGCTTGATGCTCACGCCGCTGGTGGCCCAGTACGGTATGCGCAGCTTCAGGCTGAATGTGGCATTGCCCTTGTCAATGCTGATGGTGGAGTGCTGGGCAGGCCACTGGCAGTCCTGACGGATGGTGACGCCCTGCTGCTCCCACTCGGCAACGGTGGGCATGTAGAGCGCTACCCAGAGGGTGCGGTCGCCTACGAAGTAGGCTGCCTCCTGGTACTTGACGTGGTTCTCTGCGCCCGTGCCGCCGCAGCAGGTGGACTGTGGCGTCTCATTGCCCCAGGGCTTGGAGGCGTTCAGGCCTACGGCATACTGGTAGAGCACCTGATACTCATTGGGATTGAGCGAGCCTATGATCTGGTTGTACAGCACACGCTCGTAGTAGTCCATATAGGCGGCGTTGTCGGGACGGTAGCTGTTGAGGTCCTTGGTCAGCTTGGCCAGGTTGTAGGCACAGCAGGTCTCGTTGATGGTCGGCTCGGGCCACGTGCTGCGGTCGCGCCAGTCGGAGGTGACATTGGTACACATGGCGAGCATCTGTGCGTAGGGCTGGCGGAACATCTCGCCGTTGCCCACTCCACCCATGGCGTAGCGGTAGCGACCCTGGATGAGGTTCCAGAAGTTGGATGCGATGTCGTAGTAGTAGGTATAGCCGGATGCGCGGAATGTCTGCAGCGCGCCTGTCACCATCGGTATGTGCTGGTTGGCGTGGCGGGTGCGGATGGCATCGATGCCGCGCGACAGCGGGTCGAAGAAGGCGGGGCTGTTGAAGAACGTGGCAGCCTCGAGCAGATGCTCGCTCTCCTGCTGGTCGCTGACCATCATGGACAGGCGCGCCAGCGACTCCTGCATACCGCCCACCTCGCCGGCGATGTACATGTTCCACATCTCGTAGCGGTTGCCCGGGCGCGAGCGGCGCTGCTCCTGCGTGCCCTGCGACTCCACGTAGGTGCGGTAGCGCAGACGATTCCACACCCAGAGCCCCATGTCCTTGGCTATGAGCAGAGCCTTGCGGGCAGTGCCCTTGTCGTCAACGTATGTGGCGATGTCAATCAGTCCGGCCAGCTGCTTGTGCACGCTGTAGTAGGGCGCCCACACGCCCTGCTCGTTGTTGTAGGGGCTGTACTTCTCGATGAGTACACAGTGCTGAGCTGGTATGGCATTGAGGTAGCCGTAGCCGTAGTGGGAGTAGTCCTGCTTGTAGCGGTCGAAGTCGGCCCATGAGCCTCCCATCGCTGTCAGCTCTGCCTCGGATGCGAGGTCGCGTGCCTCGCGGTAGCGTCCCAACTGCTCGTCGTAGACGAAGGTGCGCTCCTGGCACTTGCGCAGCTCGTTGACCATCGTCTTGATGCGGCTCAGCAGCTGCTTGCGCTTGGCCTGGTCCGTGCAGGAGGCATAGGCCATGGCCAGCGCACTCATGTAGTGACCTGAGCCGTGGCCCTTGAGCTTGGTGGTTGGCGAGTCCCAGCCGTCGGCTTCGGGGTAGCCATCGGTGGGCAGGCCGTAGGTGTCGTGGTAGTTGTAGAGCTGCTGCTTCACGTCGAGGCTCAGCAGCTGGTCGATGTCGAGGTCGCGGTTCCACGTCAGGCGGTTGTTGCCCGTGAGGTGCACCTTGTTCAGCGGCAGCGGCTGTGCCACCGGCTGCTGGCTGCGCTCATAGCCCGCGGCATCCTCGTGTGCCACCACCGTAACCTTAGCCGTGATGGGAAAGCCGTTGGGTGTGGAGTTGTCGCCGATGATATAGCCCTGCACCTCGTAGGTCGAGCCTATCAGGTGCTTCTCGGGGTCGGCCAGGTCGGCCTCGACAGCCGGAGCGGAGTTCATCCACCGCACCTGCCGCCATTCGCCACCCTGGGGCTTGTCGTCTTCATACCATACGTAAACTTGCGCAGGCAGTTGCGGAACGTTGCCAACAGCGGTCTTGACTGTCAGGTCCTGCACTGCTGTTATACTGTGTCGCGGCGGCATTGCTGCCGTCTGCGCCGTGGCGCTGGTGATGCCGCAGGCGGCCAGCAGCACTGTACAGATAAATGCTCTCATGGATATATTGTTTTGTTAGTTAGTTTCATCATCTTGATGATTAGGTAGAGCTATTGCTGCAGCCACACGGCGGAATTCGACCTGATTTAGTGCTCTGGTTTCCACACCATATAGTGAAGCCAAGTCTCGGTCAAGCATCACACGTTGCCCGCGTATCTCATAGATGCACTGCTGGATATGCTGGATGTCTGTTATTTCTCGTATATATAATAATAGCATGTTTGGATGGCTATTGGATACATCCAAACATGCTGTATGAAATCAGAGTGAAGCCAAGGTCTCCTGCAGGGCTGCTATCTTCTGCTTGGCATCGGCTTGCTTCTTGCGCTCCAGCTCCACTACGGCGGCGGGGGCATTGTTGACGAAGCGCTCGTTGCTAAGCTTCTTCTCGACTGATGCGAGGAAGCCTTCGAGGTGCTTCAGCTCAGCTTCTGCCTTGGCGCGCTCTGCCTCAACATCGATGAGGCTGCCGAGCGGTACGGCGTACTCGTTGGTACCGATGAGGAAGCTGGCGCTGCCCTTCGACTTCTCCGCCACAACATTGACGGCACTGAGGTTTGCCATCTTCATCAGGGCATCAACGCCACCCTGCGGCAGCGGGCGCGGGTCTGCGGCATCCACAACCTTGAGCACCAGCTTCTCCTTGGGTGCGATGTTCTTCTGGGAGCGTACAGCGCGGACGTTGGTCACAATCTCCTTCAGCTCGTCGACAGCAGCAACAAGCTGGCGGTCGTAGTCCGTGGAGGCTACGATGTGCAGCTCGGAGCGCATGATGCTCTCACCCGCCTGGCGGTCGTAGAGTGCCTGCCACAGCTCCTCGGTGATGAACGGCATGAACGGATGCAGCATCTTCAGCAGCACCTCGAAGAACTGGAGCGTGGCATCGTAGGTGGCGCGGTCTATGGGCTGGGCCTTGCCGTCGATGTAGGCGGGCTTGACCATCTCCAGGTACCACGATGAGAACTCGTCCCAGAATAGCTTATAGACAGTCATCAGTGCTTCGGACAGCCTGTACTTGGCGAAATCCTCCTCAAGCTCCTCGGCAGCGAGACGCAGCTTGGCGGCAAACCAGCTGGTGGCCAGACGTGCGCCCTCGGGCTGTTCTCCATCTGCGACCTCCCATCCCTTGACGAGGCGGAAGGCATTCCAAATCTTATTGTTGAAGTTGCGGCCCTGCTCGCACAAACTCTCGTCGAAGAGGATGTCGTTGCCTGCGGGAGCACTGAGCATCATGCCCATGCGCACACCGTCGGCACCGAAGCGCTCTATCAGGTCGAGCGGGTCGGGGGAGTTGCCGAGGCTCTTGGACATCTTGCGGCCCAGTTTGTCGCGCACGATGCCGGTGAAATAGACGTGACGGAACGGTACATCCTTCATGTACTCCTCGCCAGCCATAATCATGCGAGCCACCCAGAAGAAGATGATGTCGGGACCTGTCACAAGGTCAGCTGTAGGATAGTAGTACTTTATCTCCTCGTTGCCGGGATTGTTGATGCCGTCGAATAGCGAGATGGGCCAGAGCCAAGAGCTGAACCAGGTGTCGAGGGCATCCTCGTCGCGGGTCAGCTGGTCGATGGTGATGCTCTCGAAGCCTGCAAGCTTGTGTGCCTTCTCAAGAGCCTCCTCGACAGTGAGTGCAACCACATACTTCTCCTCCTCGTCATCAGCCGTAGGCAGGAAGTAGGCAGGGATGCGGTGTCCCCACCACAGCTGGCGGCTGATGCACCAGTCCTGAATGTTCTCCAGCCAGTTGCGGTAGGTGGTGATGTACTTCGTTGGGTAGAACTTTATCTCACCGTTGAGCACTGGCGGCAGGGCAATGTCGGCAAAGTGCTTCATGTTGAGGAACCACTGCTTGCACAGGCGCGGCTCAACGGCAGTGTCCTGGTTGCGCTCGGAGTAGCCCACCTTGTTGTCGTAGTCCTCAATCTTCTCCACGAGACCGGCGGCCTTCAGGTCGATGACTATCTGCTTGCGCACATCCATGCGGTCCATGCCCACATACAGAGGGCTGGCATCGCTGATGGTGCCATCGGGGTTGAAGATGTCAATGGTCTCGAGGTTATGGGTCTTGCCGAGGGCGTAGTCGTTGACGTCGTGTGCAGGTGTGACCTTCAAGCATCCTGTACCGAACTCGATGTCAACATAGCGGTCCTCAATCACGGGTATCACACGCCCCACGAGCGGCACAATCACCTTGCGGCCCTTGAGCCACTGGTTCTTCGGGTCCTTGGGGTTGATGCACATCGCGGTGTCGCCCATGATGGTTTCGGGGCGGGTGGTGGCAACGACGGCATAGAAGCCACTGTCGTCGTGGTGTATGATGTTGCCCTCGGTCTTCAGAGCCTCGATGTTGTCAAGTGTCTGGAGTCCGTCAACGTAGTACTTCAAGTGGAAGAGGTGGCTCTTCTCGTCGCGATACACTACCTCCTCGGTCGAGAGTACTGTCTGAGCCTTGGGATCCCAGTTCACCATGCGCAGGCCGCGATAGATCAGGCCCTTGTCGTATAGGTCAACGAACACCTTCAGCACACTCTCGGAGCGCAGCTCGTCCATGGTGAACGCTGTGCGGTCCCAGTCGCATGAGCAGCCTAGCTTGCGCAACTGCTTCAGTATGATGCCTCCGTGTTCCTCGGTCCATGCCCAGGCGTGCTTCAGGAACTCCTCGCGAGTCAGGTCGCGTTTCCTGATGCCCTGCTCTGCCAGACGGTTCACGACCTTGGCCTCAGTGGCTATAGAGGCGTGGTCGGTGCCAGGCACCCAGCAGGCGTTCTTGCCCTGCATACGTGCGTGGCGCACGAGTATGTCCTGTATGGTTTCGTTGAGCACATGTCCCATGTGCAGCACACCAGTCACATTTGGTGGTGGAATGACCACTGTATATGGCTCACGGCCATCGGGCTTAGAGCTGAAGAGCTTGTGTTTTGTCCAGTATTCGTACCATTTACCCTCAACCTCTGAGGGGCTATATTTGCTGGCTAGTTCCATTGTACATATAATGTTATGTTGTATGATTCTCTGGCTTCTATGGCGCTACGTCGTATTCGGTGTCGTAGAACATGCCATCTGGTGAAGTCTCACCTTCGGGTATGTCCTGCTCGGAGAGCTCGGGGCTATAGTCCATGCCCAGCGATGGGTCGACGGCGTAGTAGGATGATATGTCGGTGGACTCTCCGCTGCGCAACCGGTGCAGGAACATACGGTCGGAGCCTTGCAGCCATAGCGTGTCGGTGGTCAGACGTGTTATGGTGAAGGTGTCAGTGTAGTTCTGACCGAAGCCTTCGGTATAGCTGATGTCCAGCAAGAGGCGGCCATTGACTATGCGCCAGTTGTCGTGGTTGCGGTCGGAAATGTTGATGGATTGTGCTGCACCGCCTTCGGCCAGCATGAAGCCTGTGAGACTGCCCTCTGACAGAGGGTCGGGCTGTACCCACTCGCCCATGAGCATCGACACGTTTATGAACAGACTTATCTCGCTACCGTCCTTGTCGGTCTTGATGATGGCCACACGGTCATCTGCGTTGATATATCCTGCCTTGCGTGCATCGTCGGCCAGGTGCAACCAGGTCGTGTCGCCCTCGTCGGCCAAAAACAGCAGGCTGTCTTTGCCTCGTGTCTCGATGCACAGACCGTAGAACATGGAGTCGGGATGAGTGTCAATGATGACCATCGGCGCCATTGTGCTGCTGCCCTCGTTGCCGCCAAAGTTGCATGCGGCCAGCATAGCTGTGAGTATGAGCAGCGGAAGTAGTCTTGCTGGTTTCACGGGACGTAGGGTGTTATAGGTGGGTAGTTAGTCTTGCTCGGTCTGCTTAGCCTCGCTCCATAGCGCGTCCATCTCGGCAAGCGTCATCTCTGTGAGTGGCCTGCCTTGGCGTATGCTGTGCTCTTCGAGATATGTGAAGCGGCGTATGAACTTGCGGTTGGTGCGTTCCAGTGCGTTGTCGGGGTTGAGGTGGTAGAGTCGCGCAGCGTTGATTACAGAGAACAGAAAGTCGCCCAGCTCGTTGGTACTGCGCTCCTTGTCCTCGCGTTGCAGCTCGGCTTCCAGCTCGGTCAGTTCCTCGTGCACCTTTGCCCACACATCCTCGCGCTTCTCCCAGTCGAAGCCCACCCCTCGCGCCTTGTCCTGTATGCGGTAGGCCTTGATAAGCGATGGCAGCGCGTCGGGTACACCGCTGAGCACTCGCTTGTTGCCATCCTTCTCCTTGACCTTGAGCTGTTCCCAGTTCTTCTTCACGGTCTCGGCATCGTTGGCCGCCACGTCGCCATAGATGTGCGGATGGCGGTATATGAGCTTGTCGGTCAGTTGCTGGCATACGTCGGCCATGTCGAAAGCCTGCTTCTCTGAGCCAATCTTGGCATAGAAGCACACGTGCAGTAGCACATCACCCAGCTCCTTGCAGATGTCGTGCTCGTCGCCTCGCATCAGTGCATCGCAGAGCTCGAATGTCTCTTCGATGGTGTTGGGGCGCAGGCTCTCGTTGGTCTGCTTGCGGTCCCAAGGGCACTTCTCTCGCAGTTCATCGAGCACATCAAGCAACCTGCCGAAGGCCTTCATCTGTTCCTCGCGTCTGTGCATTAGATTATTTATAATGTATAAATGTTCATCGTTGACTCCTCAACATTCACTCCTCAACTCTCTGCTTTCGCCATTCTCTTGGTCGACAGCGTCAGCGATGACTGCTCCACCTGCTCACGGGCGAAGTCGAGCGTCACTACGTAGCTGCTGACGTGCTGTGAAGGCAGTTCAAACTGCGGTGTCACCATGATTGTCTCTACGATGCTGCGCAGTCCGCGTGCTCCCAGCTTGAACTCTACGGCCTTGTCCACGATGTACTCCAGTGCATCTTCCTCGAATGTCAGCTCAATGCCATCCATCTTGAACAGCTGTTGCTGCTGGCGTATGATGGAGTTCTTAGGTTCGGTGAGTATGGCGCGCAGAGCCTGGCGGTCCAGCGGTTCTAGGTAGGTGAGTACCGGCAGGCGGCCTATGATTTCGGGTATCAGTCCGAAGCTTTTCAGGTCCTGCGGCTGCACGTACTGTATCAGGTTGTCGCGATCCAGCTGAGCTACGTTCTGCACGGCACGATAGCCCACAGTATGGGCGTTGAGGCGCTGTGCAATCTTGCGCTCTATGCCGTCGAAAGCACCGCCGCAGATAAACAGTATGTTGCGCGTGTCCAGGTGTATGTAATCCTGGTCAGGGTGCTTGCGTCCTCCCTTGGGCGGCACGTTAACTATGGTGCCTTCAAGCATCTTGAGCAGCCCCTGCTGCACACCCTCACCACTCACATCACGTGTGATGCTTGGGTTGTCGGCCTTGCGTGCTATCTTGTCTACCTCGTCTACGAACACGATGCCTCGCTGTGCCTGTTCCAGATTATAGTCGGCCACTTGCAGCAGTCGGGTCAGTATGCTCTCCACGTCCTCGCCCACATAGCCTGCCTCGGTGAATACCGTGGCATCGACTATCGTGAACGGCACTTTGAGCAGTCGGGCTATAGTACGTGCTAGGAGCGTCTTGCCGGTGCCGGTGGGCCCCACCATGATGATGTTGCTCTTCTCTATCTCCACCTCGTTGGCATCGACATTGCCCTGTGCCAGTCGCTTGTAGTGGTTGTACACGGCTACGCTCAGCGTGCGCTTGGCACCGTCCTGACCAATTATGTACTGGTCGAGGTAGGCTTTGATGTCGGCAGGGCGTGGCACATCCTTCATGCTGAAGCGCTTTGTGTTCTTGGAAGTCTTTTCGGCTTTCTGCTGCAACTGCAGGGTGTTGAGATAGTCACGTACATCGGGGTCGTTGTTGACCATGTTGTTTATCTCGTTCAGACAGTTGCCGCAGATGCCTCCATTGTCCAGCTGCGAGGTGATGAAGAAGTCGGTATCGTCGGCAGGGCGGCCGCAGAAGTGGCAGTGTGGTGTTTTTGTCTTAACCATATAAAATAGTGGCTAATCTATCATGTTAGGCCTTGCGGCTCAGTACTTCGTCCACCATGCCGTATGCCTTGGCTTCCTCTGCTGTCATCCAGTAGTCGCGGTCACTGTCTGCCCACACCTTGTCGAAGTCGGTGTGTGAGTGTGTGGCGATGATGGTGTAGAGCTCGCGCTTGAGCTTCTGTATCTCGCGTGCAGTGATCTCGATGTCGGATGCCTGACCTTGTGCACCTCCCAGAGGCTGGTGTATCATCACTCGGCTGTGGGGCAGTGCGGAGCGCTTGCCCTCGGTGCCGGCCACGAGCAGCACAGCTGCCATCGAAGCAGCCATGCCTGTGCAGATGGTGGCAATGTCGGAGCTCACGAACTGCATGGTGTCGTAGATGCCCAGACCTGCATACACGCTGCCGCCAGGTGAGTTGATGTAGATGGATATGTCCTTGCCGGGGTCGGCACTGTCGAGGTAGAGCAACTGTGCTTGTAGGGTGTTGGCGGTATAGTCGTCAATCTGTGTGCCCAGGAAGATGATACGGTCCATCATCAGTCGTGAGAACACGTCCATCTGTGTTACATTGAGTTGCCGTTCCTCCAATATGTATGGGTTGAGGTACTGGCTGAGCACCTTGTTCTGTGCACTGGTGATGTCGTCCACCACTTGACCGCTGATGCCCATGTGCCCAACCGCGAACTTGCGGAAATCGGATTGTAGCATTGTGATTGTCTGAAATGTATGTGTTTGAGTGTGCGGCGTATGCTTAGTTCTCGAAGAGCTTGCCGAACTCCTCGTTGCTCACGGTCTTGTGGTCGAGCTTCACTACGCTCTTCAGCGCTTCGCCCAGCTTCTGTTCTACGCAACGGGCCACGAGGCTGTCCACATTCTCGCGCTTCTTGAGCTGCTCGTTGGCATAGTTGGTCAGCACCTCATCGGGCACGTTGCTCATGCCGTACTGTGCGAACTGCATCTTTGTCTGCTGCTTGGCCATGGCCAGCACGTCGTCCTGCTCAACCTTGATGCCGGTCTGGTCAGCCAGCTGCTCCTTAATCAGGTGCCACTTCAGCTCCTTGATACTTCTGGGGTAGTTGTCCTCGAAGTACTTGTCGTCCTTATCGGGATTGTTGGCACGCATGATGCGCTGCAGCAGCTCATCGGGCCATGTGAGCTCGCCGATGCGGTTCTCCAAGTACTTGCGCACGTCAATCATAAAGCGGAACTGTGCGTCGAGGTCCAGCTGCTTGGCCATCTGCTGACGGATGGCAGCGCGGAATTCGTCCTCGCTGGCTGCCTTACCCTCGCCCAGCACCTCGTCGAAGAGCTCCTGGTTGAGCTCGCTGGGCACGTAGCGTGTGATCTCGTTAATCTGGTAGCTGAAGTTGGCCTTCACGTTCTCGGCTTCCTCCTTGCTGATGCCCAGAAGTGATGAAATCTCGATAGCGGAGTTGTTGTAGGCCTTAGCTGGGTTGATGGTTATCACTGTGTTGGACTCCACGCCCTCGAACAACTTCTTCTGGTCATCGTTCTTGAAGTAGCCTGGCAGCATCACAGCGTCCTCCTTCTGTATGCCGCCCTCCTTGATGTTACCCTGTTCGTCGAGTTCGGCCAGGTGACCCTTGGTCATGTCGCCCTCCTGCCATTGGCTCACGGTCTGGTACTTGCCGTGACGCTGGGCGTAGGCTTTCACCTGATTGTCCACCATCTCATCGGTAATCTCGATGGTGTAGTAGGGGATGCTGTCCTTCTCTGACAGCTTGGCATCGAACAGTGGAGCCAGTGCAATGTCGAATATGAATGTCAGGTCGTCCTGCTCGAAGTCCACTGGCACCTGCTTCTTGCTGGCCAGAGGTTCGCCCAGCATATCGATCTTCTGCTCGCGTATGTACTCGTACAACTTCTCTGAGAGCAGCTTCTGCACCTGCTCAGCTGTTACTTCAATGCCGAAACGACGGCGAATCAGCGACATTGGCACCTGGCCTGGACGGAAGCCAGGCATGTTGGCCTTCTGGCGCACGCGCTTCAGTTCTTTCTCTACTGTCTCTTGGTAATCTGCTTTCACGAAGTTGACGGTCAGTTCAGCTGCCACGTCTGTCTGCTTTTCGAATGTAATGTTCATCTCTGATATATGGATATTTGATGTTTTGCTTTTGGCGTGCAAAGGTACGGCAAAAAGTTCAAGTGACAATAATATATGTGCACAAATCTGCCTTACAGCCGTTCCAGTTTCATGCCGTCAATGTCAGGTGTCCAGCCGTCGGGGTTGCTCAGACGGATTGTGTTGCTGCCACGGCGCAGGCGAATAGTGGTGCTGATGTGAGCCTGTGTTTGCCAGTCGCGCGAGTGGGTGCTGAGTCTCACGGGCTGCTGGTCGTTCACCTGCAGCAGCACGTCGCGGTCTTCGGCACAGAAGTAGTCTATCGTGATGCGGTAGGTGCCTCCGTGCTCGGAGTACACGTCGCGCCACTGTAAGTCGTTGTCCGCATGGTTGCCCAGCCATCCTACCACATAGCCGCCAGCTGCAGCGTCGCGGACCATATAGTTGGCACTGACCTCGGCCTCGTTGTTGCGCAGTTCCTGGTAGCGGCTCAGCCATGCTGTCTCGGCCTCATAGCGGGTGCGCTCCAGCCGTTGGCTGCCCTTGGCGCGGAACACGCGGCAGCCGTGGGCGGGGATGGTGAGGGCCACAGGGTTCTGGTCGCAGAGATAGTCGTGCTGGCCTATGCAGTCGTAGTACTGCACGGCTCCGCCCAGGTCTATGGTGGCGGGGTCGAGCGTCACGCGCTGCTCCTCGTCGCTGGGGTTATAGACAGCCACGGCGCGCTCCTTGCCGCGCAGCTTCTTGATGTCCTTCACCAGCACGTAGCACTCGCCCTGCCGCTCGGCCACGTATGCCTGCAGGTGCAGCGGGTCCTGGTTGAGCGCTATGAGGTCGCGGTTGGTGAGTAGCGCGAGCGTCTGTGGCTTGTCCTTCAGCGTTGTCATGTCGCAGCCAATGAGTAGCGGCGACGCCATGATGCACCACATACCGAAGTGTGTCTCATCCTCGGTCTGCGTCATGGAGCGTCCCACCTCCAGCATGTCCATGTCGTTGTAGTGGCCGTCGTGGCAGTAGGCGCTCAGGTACAGGTTCTCGGCCAGGATGCCGCGTACGCTTGGCCAGCCGTCCCAGATGTCGCCTGTGGTGCGCCACGAGTCGGCAATGTTGGCGCCCCAGGTGCCGGGGAATGCCCAGCGGCACATGTTGTACACCACACCGCGCTTACCGCAGTTCTGTATAGCCTGCGATATGCGTGTATATTGCTCGCGCTCGTCCAGACGCATGTGTGCACCGCCGCAGTAGTCCACCTTGATGAAGTCGAAGTTCCAGTCGCGGAAGTACAGCCGGCAGTCCTCGTCCTCATGGCCTGCCAGCCCCACGCCTATGCCCCAGGCAAACTTGCCCTGGCTGCCGCAGGTGTTGTCGCCGGCATCGCTGTAGATGCCCGCCTTCAGTCCGAGACCGTGTATGTAGTCCACCAGCGCTCGCATACCGCTGGGGAACAGCGTCGTATTCAGCCGCAGCTGTCCATCCTTGGCGCGGCCGTCCCAGTAGCCGTCGTCGATATTTACGTATTGGTAACCAGCGGCTTGTAACCCGCTTTCGTGCATCGCGTCAGCCTGTGAGCGGATCAGTTGTTCATTGATGTTCAGTGCGAAAGTGTTCCAAGAACTCCATCCCATGGTGGGCGTGCGCTGGGCTGTTGCTGCTGTAGCCATCGCAGCAATCAGAGCAAAAAGAAGGAAATGCCGTTTCATAACATTATACATTTTACATTTTCACATTTTTACATTGCTTGCGGCAAGCTGCCTCACGTCAGCCTTACTACTCCCAGTACTAATGCAATGGAATATATTTCGGCTCGTGGGATGCAGAAGTCGGCAAACATCGGGTTGTCAGATTTGCAACGTATGTTCTCGCCGTCGTCGTACGGGCGTTTAACAATGATGCCTTGAGTAGTGGACATCACATGTGGCTTGCCCCACTGTATGTAGCTGTCTCTGGTCACATCGCGACACGCCAGTACGTCGCCGCTATTGAAAGCGGGTACCATGGAGTCGCCTTTCACCTCGATGGTGAAGTCGTATCGTGGCATGAACGTCACCTCCGGTCGTTGCTCGCATTCGGCTTCTATGGCTTCGGTCAGGGTGCCGGCGGCAGCATATTGCACGATGTGCGGCTTGGTCCTGATTGGCTTGTGCGGTGTGCCATACTCCCTGCTACCCGAGACGCTCATGTTGCCTTCGCCTGTGAGCAGCCAGTTGTAGCGTACATCATAGGTCTCTGCTATCATCCGCATCAGCGATACTGGTACGGGGCGTTTGCCCTGCAGTATCTGTGACAGACTGGCTCGGCTGTAATTGTTCAGTGCACGTGCAAAGGCAGCGGCAGTGATGCCTTCGCGCGCTATCACTCTGCGCACACGCTCGCCCGGCGTTAGCTCTATGGCTGGAATAAATTTGTTGCTCTGCTGTTTCATCTTTTGTATGCATTTGATGTTGTATTCGCTGCAAATATAGCAACAATCGTCCAAAACGCCCAAGCGTTATTGCAAATAAATTGTGCTAAAAGTTGCAGCGTGCTCAAACTACCTTTGCAGCGTGCTCCAACTATAGCTGCACCGTGGTGCAACGACACCTGCACCGTGGTGCAACGACACCTGCACCGTGGTGCAATAATCGCTGTACTGTGCTCCATTTTACGCTTTACATTCTCCATTTTACGCTTTACATTCTCCATTTTACTTTATCCATGCCCTAATATCATGCGTTTACACATTTTATTTGTACATTTGCGCCCGCAATTATCCATTTCGCATTATAATTGTCCATTTATATTACCCCAATACAATGCCAATCAGTCATACCGAAGTCGGAGCCAAGATACGTGGCTTCCGCGAGTCCAAAGGACTATCAGTAGAAGAAATAGCCGAGCGCAGCGGGCTGTCAGTGGAGCAAGTCAATTCCATCGAGAACGACCAGTACCTTCCGTCGCTGGGGTCGCTCATCAAGGTTGCCAGAGCCCTCGGCGTGCGCCTGGGCACCTTCATGGACGACAACGATGAGCTCGGTCCTGTCGTCTGTCGCGCCGCCGACCGTCAGAACGACAGCACTATCAGCTTCTCCAACAATGCCGTCAATGCCCGCCGCAACATGGTGTACCACCCGCTGGCCAAGCAGAAGGCTGGCCGCCACATGGAGCCATTCATCATCGACATAGCCCCCAACGAGGAGCGCAACTTCCAGCTCTCGGCCCACGAGGGCGAGGAGTTCATCTACGTCATATCCGGCGAGGTCGCCATCGACTACGGCAAGCAGACACACACCCTCCGCGCTGGCGACAGCATCTTCTACGATTCCATTGTGAAGCACCACGTGCACGGTGCCAACGGACAGGCCGCGCAAATCCTTGCTGTGGTATACATCCCAATCTAACCCATTCCATTCATATGACGCACGACAATCATAGTCAATACAGCCTCGACCCCAGTAAGTACACACTCCACACTCGAACCTTGGGCCAGTGGCTGGAGCACTGGGCTGAAACGACACCCGACAAGGAGTACCTCGTATATTCCGACCGCGACCTGCGCTTCACCTGGAGCAAGTTCAACGAGCGAGTGGACAATCTCGCCAAGGGCCTCATAGCCATAGGCGTCACACGCGGCAGCAATGTGGGCATCTGGGCCACAAACGTACCCGACTGGCTCACCTTTCTCTATGCCACATCCAAGATAGGAGCCGTGCTCGTCACCGTCAACACCAACTACAAGCAGTCCGAGCTGGAGTACCTCTGCAAGGACTCCGACATGCACACACTATGCATCACCGACGGCACTTGGGACTGCAACTATGTCGACATGACCTATGAAATGTTGCCGGAACTCAAGACATCGCAGCGCGGACATCTGGAGAGCAAGCGCTTCCCCTGCATGAAGAACGTTGTGTACATCGGCATGGAGAAGTATCGCGGTATGTACAATACTGCCGAGCTGCTGCTACTTGGGCAGAATATCGACGATAATGTGCTCGTTGACATGAAGAACCACGTCACCTGCCACGATGTTGTCAATATGCAGTACACATCAGGTACCACAGGCTTCCCAAAGGGCGTCATGCTGACGCACTACAGTATCAGCAACGATGGCTTCTTCACTGGCGAGAACATGGAGTTCACACAGGACGACAAGCTCTGTGTGTGCGTGCCCCTCTTCCACTGCTTTGGTGTCGTGCTCGCCACAATGAACTGTCTGACCCACGGATGCACGCAGGTGATGGTCGAGAAGTTCGACCCTCTGGTCGTGCTCGCATCCATACACAAGGAACGTTGCACTGCCCTCTACGGCGTGCCCACCATGTTTATTGCCGAACTCAACCACCCCATGTTCTCCATGTTCGACCTCACCTGTCTGCGTACAGGCATCATGGCTGGCTCACTATGTCCTGTGGAGCTGATGAAGCAGGTGTCGGATAAGATGTACCTGAAGGTGACCAGTGTATATGGCCTCACCGAAAGCTCTCCGGGCATGACGCAGACCAACATACACGACACCTTCGAGCAGCGTTGCACTACCGTTGGACGCGACTTCCCATTCGTTGAGGTCAAGGTACTTGACCCCGAGACGGGTAAGGAATGTCCCGTAGGTGTGCAGGGCGAGATGTGCTGTCGTGGCTTCAATGTGATGAAAGGCTATTACAAAAACCCCAAGGCTACGGCCGAGGTCATTGACGAGAACGGCTTTCTGCACTCTGGCGACCTGGGCATCAAGGACGAACAGGGCTTCTATCGCATTACAGGCCGTATCAAGGACATGATTATCCGTGGCGGTGAAAATATCTACCCTCGTGAGATTGAGGAGTTCCTCTACCACATGCCAGGCATCCGCGACGTCCAAGTGGCTGCTGTGCCATCCAAGAAGTACGGCGAGGAGGTTGGCGCATTCATCATCCTGAATGAGGGTGCACAGATGGACTGCGAGGACGTACGTGAGTTCTGCCGTGGAAAGATTGCACGCTACAAGATACCGAAGTACGTGTTCTTCATAGATCAGTTCCCGCTCACCGGCTCCGGCAAGATACAGAAGTTCAAGCTCAAGGAGATGAGCCTCAAGCTCTGTGAGGAGCAAGGCATAGAGGTAATATAGGCCGGAAATAATAGCATACCTCGCAAGCATCCGTTGTCAATGCTTGCGAGGTTCTTCTTTCCAGTGATCTCGTCGGGATTCGAACCCGAGACCCACAGCTTAGAAGGCTGTTGCTCTATCCAGCTGAGCTACGAGACCGACCATTTGCTAAATCGGCGGCAAAGGTAGAGAATATATATGAATATGAAAAATGAAAGCGTGAAAAGTCTACCCCCAATACTCCATTATCCATTCATCATTCATCATTCATCATTCATCATCCCTCACCCCTCACCCCTCACTGGTGGGATTACGGGGGCCTCATTCATCACCATCGCTTCCGCCACCATGAGGTCGAAAGGTGTGGTCAGCTTGATGTTCTCGCGGTTGCCTTCTACGAGTGTCACGGCATGACCCAGCGCCTCCACCACCGAAGCATCGTCTGTGAAGGTGTCGCGGTAGGGCTGTTGGTAGGCCTGGCGTAGCAGGTCAAGGCGGAACGTCTGCGGCGTCTGCACCATACGGTAGCGCGAGCGGTCGCGTGTTACGGATGTCTCGCTGCCTGTTAGCTCGCGCAGTGTCTCCACCACCGAGGTGACGGGTACTGCTACGTCTGTGCGGCTGGCCTCATCATAGCAGCGGCGTATGACATCGTGGCTGACGAAGGGCCGCACACCGTCGTGTACACCCACTATGGCATCTGTCACGGACTGCGGTATTGCTGCGAGACCGTTCTGCACACTGTGGAAGCGTGTCTGCCCACCAGTGGCTATGGTGTGTGACAGTGTGAAACTGTACTGTCGGCACAGCTCATGCCAGTAGGCCTGATGGTCGAGCGGCAACACCAGCACTATGCCTATGTCGGGCATTGCCTTGGAAAAAGCTTCGATGGTATGCATCAGCACAGGCTTGCCGCCTATGGGCAGAAACTGCTTGGGCAGGTCGCCACCCATGCGCAGCCCCTTGCCCCCCGCCACGATGATTACGTAGCAGGGCAGAGCAGCGTGGCTCATACCTCGCTCCATATCATGCCTTGACGCAGGGCATCGGCAGTGGCCTTGTCCTTGAACTGCTCCACCAGCGTGTAGCCGAACTCAAAGACGGCGGCAGGACCCTTGCCTGTGATGAACTGTCCGTCGTGCTCCACCAGCGCACCGGTGTATGTGGCTCCTGTCAGCTCGCCTTCGAAGCCGGGGTAGCAGGTAGCGTGATAGCCTTGTAGCAGGCCTAGGCGACCCAGTACTAGCGGTGCGGCGCAGATGGCAGCCACGGTGCGTCCGGCAGCGGCGTGTGCCAGCACAGCCTTGTTGACCAGCGGGTGAGCAGCCAAGTTGGTAGCTCCTGGCAGCCCGCCCGGCAGCACCAGTAGCTGTGCCTTCGATACATCAATGTCCTCCACCAGCGTGTCGGTCACCACCTTAATGCCGTGAGCACCGGCCACGGTGAGCTCACCAGTGATAGATACAATCTGCACGTCAAGGCCTGCTCGCCGCAGTATATCCACTGTGGCCAGTGCCTCAATCTCCTCCGTGCCAGTGGCAAAGAATAGGTAAATCATAGGGGTTATGTTATAATATATTATATAATGTATAATTGGACAATGCAGTTCCTGCTATCTTTCCAGCTGCTTCCGATACCTGCGTATGGTTTCCTCCAAGCCGAGGTAGAGGGCATCGCAGATGAGGGCGTGACCTATGCTGACCTCGTCGGTCTGCGGAATGCGCTGCACGAAGTATGCGAGGTTTACGAGGCTGAGGTCGTGACCGGCGTTGAGACCGAGGCCGAGGTCGTGGGCGGCTGTGGCAGCTGCTATGTATGGAGCTATGGCAGCATCACGGTCGCTGGGATAGTTGGTGGCGTAGGGTTCGGTGTAGAGCTCCACACGGTCGGCACCGGCGCGGGCAGCGTACTCCACCATCTCGATATCGGGGTTCACGAATATGCTCACCCTAATGCCAGCATCCTGGAAACGGGCGGTGACGTCGGTGAGGAAGTCGATGTGCCGGTGGGTGTCCCAGCCGTGGTTGGATGTAATCTGCTCGTGGCCGTCGGGCACCAGCGTAACCTGTGTCGGCTTTACTTCAAGCACCAGCTTGATGAACTCCGAGATGGGGTTACCCTCGATGTTGAACTCTGTGGTGAGGCGTGGACGCAGGTCGTAGACATCCTGATAGCGTATGTGCCGCTGGTCGGGACGTGGATGAACGGTAATGCCTTGTGCGCCGAAACGCTCGCAGTCGAGTGCTACCTGTAGCACATCGGGATTGTTGCCACCGCGTGCGTTGCGTATGGTAGCTACTTTGTTTATGTTGACACTGAGTTTTGTCATATCGTTGAGGTTTAACACTGCAAAGGTACGTAAAAACGCTTTTGGCTGAACTATTTTATATACCTTTGTGCCGAAAATAACACGTTTGAGGTATGCCAGCACTACGTTTTGCCATTTTCGGTAATGTATACCAGCCGCGTAAGTCCAGCTCTGTGCAGAAACTGCTTGGCCTGCTGGAACAGCATCGCGCCAAGGTGATGATAGAGTCGGGCTTCTATGCCTACCTGCACGATAAACTTCGCATTGCGTTGCCTGAAGGGGTTGCGGCTTTCGAGGGCAGTGACTTCGATGCCGATGTAGCGGTGTCGATGGGCGGCGACGGTACGTTTTTGGAGACGGCTCGCAGGGTGGCAAACAAACAGATACCAATACTCGGTGTAAACATGGGGCGTATGGGTTTCTTGGCCGATGTGACGCCCGATGAGCTGGAGACGGTAGTGACGCAGTTGTGCAGCGGCAGGCTGAGTACAGAGGAACGGTGCGTGCTGCAGCTGGAGTACGACCGTGGAGAGCCTGAGGGCTATCCCTATGCGTTGAACGAGGTGGCCGTGCTGAAGCGTGACATGTCGGCCATGATAGGCATTCGTGTGGAAATAAACGGTGAGTATCTGACCACCTATCAGGCCGACGGCCTAATTGTCAACACCCCAACAGGCAGCACGGGCTATGCCTTGAGTGTCGGCGGTCCGATAATGCAGCCAGGCAGCCGTACGCTGGGTCTTGTGCCAGTGGCTCCGCACTCGCTGACAGTCCGTCCTATCACAGTGACCGACGATGCTGTAGTGCGCCTTACGGTGAACAGCCGCAGCCATCAGTTCCTAGTGTCGCTGGATGGCCGCAGCGAGAAGTGTTCGGAGGATGTGCGGCTCACTATCCGTCGCGCACCATATTATGTAAAGGTATTGAAGCGACCAGGACAAAGCTTCTTCCGCACCATCCGCAACAAATTGATGTGGGGTGCCGATTCACGCGAGTAGGCCTACGATGGCAAGCACTAAATCACCATACACTACAGCACAGCTGCTCCGCTGGTTCGGTAGCATCTTCCGCCGTGTGCGCGTTCAGGTCATGATCAATGCCCTAAACGGATTGCTGCGCGTGGCTTTGGACTTCGCCTTTATCTGGGCCACCAAGCTGGCTATCGATATCGCTACAGGCGCATCACCTGCTACCCGCCACTTGCTGGGCATCACTTTCCATCCCACACTATCGGGGACAGCTTGGTGTTTGGTCGGAATAATGGTTCTACAGCTGGCTCTTGGCTTTGTCGGTCGTTGGATAGCAGCACTGCTGGGCGTAGTGGCGCAGAACCGTATGCAGCGTCGCATCTTCGAGCGCTTGCTGCGCAGCGAGTGGCAAGGGCAGGAGCGCAGGCATAGCGGCGATGTGCTGAACCGTCTGGTCACCGATGCCAACACTGTTGTGAGTGTGGTCACCGACACTGTGCCGCAGGTGCTGGCTGTACTGGTGCGGCTGGTATGCGCGTTCTTCTTCCTTTATACTATGGACGCGCGTCTGGCCATCGGTGTGACGATAATCATACCTGTGTTCATGGCTCTGAGCCGTCTGTACGTGATGCGTATGCGGGCTATCACGCGCAAGGTCCGTCAGACCGACAGTCGCGTGCAGGCCACGTTGCAGGAGAGCATCCAGCACCGCATGGTGCTGAAGACGCTGGAGCGTGTGCCCACGATGATTGACGAACTGCACCGGCTGCAGCGAACCCTGCGTCAGCAGATACGCCACCGCACGCTCTTCTCCAGCTCGTCCAATCTGGTGCTCAACATAGGTTTTGGCGGTGCCTATCTGTTTACGTTCCTGTGGAGTGTGCACAGCTTGGCAGCAGGTATCATCACCTTTGGTATGATGACAGCTTTCATACAGCTGTGCGGTCAGATACAGGGCCCCTTCCGCGACCTGACACGCTTCATCCCTGTGGTGATAGGCAGCTTCACTGCAGCAGAGCGACTGCTGGAGCTGGAGGACGTGCCGGTAGAGGACGACTCGCATGCTATCCGCTACGACGAGGGTGCAGGAATACGTTTCAACAACGTGACTTTCGCCTACAAGGGAGGCAAACGCTCCATACTGTGCCACGCCACCTACGATTTCCCGCCTGGCAGCGTCACAGCCATCGTGGGCGAAACTGGAGCGGGCAAGACCACCATGCTGCGACTGGTGCTGGCGCTGCTGCGTCCCAGCGAGGGCAGTGTGGAAATATACAGCGGTGAGCGTTCCGACGAGGTGAGTGCCCAAACCCGCTGCAACATTGTCTATGTGCCGCAGGGCAACACGCTGTTCAGCGGCACTGTGCGCTGGAACTTGAGCCTTGGCTGCCCCGAAGCCAGCGATGCCGACATGTGGCGCGCGTTGGAGTTGGCCTGTGCCGATTTCGTGAAGTCGCTGCCCGCAGGCCTTGACACAGAGCTGGGCGAGGGTGGGGCAGGCCTGTCGGAAGGACAGGCGCAACGCATAGCCATAGCGCGTGCCATGTTGCGGCAGGGCAGCGTGCTGCTGCTCGACGAGGCCACCAGCGCCCTCGACACAGTCACCGAGCAACGCCTAATAGAGAATATCATAGTCGCCCGCAACCATTCGGCAACGCCTCAAACGGTGATATGCATCACCCACCGTCCGACTATTGTGGACTATTGTACACAGGCCATAACTTTGCAGCGACGCGCCTGATGTGAATGTTTGCGCAGCAATCCTTTGGCCATTACCGCGATTATCCATACCTTTGCGCGTCGGTTCGTGATGAACCGTCCAGCACAACATTATACCACAGATCATGGCATTTGACACCTTGATGGCCGTCTCGCCCGTAGACGGCCGCTATCGCTCCAAGACCGAGAGGCTGCAGGAGTATTTCTCGGAATTTGCGCTCATCCGCTACAGAGTGCGCGTAGAGATAGAGTATTTCATCACACTTTGTGAACTGCCGCTGCCGCAACTGGCCGCATTCCCCTGCGAGCTGCTGGATGTGTTGCGCGACATCTACAGACAATTCTCTGTGGCCGACGCGCAGCGTGTGAAGGAGATAGAGCAGGTGACCAACCACGACGTGAAAGCCGTGGAGTACTTTATCAAGGAACAGTTGGACCGTATCGCAGCAGAACATTCGTACAACCTTGAACCCTTCAAGGAGTTCGTGCACTTCGGCTTGACTTCGCAGGACATCAACAACACATCCGTACCATTGAGCCTGGCAGAGGCACTACGCGAAGTCTACTACCCTCAGACCGAGGAGCTGATAGGGCGTCTGCGCAGTCTGGCTGATGAGTGGCAGAATGTGGCTATGCTGGCCAAGACACACGGACAGCCGGCATCGCCCACCCGTCTGGGCAAGGAGCTGATGGTGTTCGTGTACCGACTGGAGAAGCAGCTTGAGGTGCTCATGGCTACGCCTATAACTGCCAAGTTCGGTGGAGCAACCGGCAACTACAACGCTCACCATGTGGCCTATCCCGATATTGACTGGCGCACTTTCGGCAACCGCTTTGTGGCAGAGAAGCTGGGACTGGAGCGCGAGCAGTGGACCACACAGATATCCAACTACGACAGCCTGGCAGCTGTGTTCGATGCTATGCGACGCATCAACACCATTGTCATTGACCTGGATCGCGACATCTGGCAGTACATCTCAATGGGCTATTTCCGCCAGCGTATTAAGGCCGGTGAGGTGGGCTCCAGCGCTATGCCGCACAAGGTGAACCCTATCGACTTCGAGAATTCGGAGGGTAATCTGGGCATTGCCAATGCCATATTCGACCATTTGGCACAGAAATTGCCGGTGAGCAGATTACAGCGTGACCTGACCGACTCCACCGTACTGCGCAACATCGGTGTGCCTGTGGGACATACCATCATCGCCATACAGAGCACGCTTAAGGGGCTGTCCAAGCTGATACTGGGCGAACAGGCTTTGCGCAGCGACCTGGAGGACAACTGGGCTGTGGTGGCCGAGGCCATTCAAACCATACTGCGGCGCGAGGGTTATCCTCATCCATACGAGGCACTCAAGGCTCTAACCCGCACTGGCGAGAAAATGAACGAGCAAACCATATCACAATTTATTGATTCACTAAACGTAAACAACACCATCAAAGAAGAACTACATCTAATCACGCCTTGGAATTATACGGGAGTATAGTTTAGAGTGAACGTTCAAGGTTCAAGGTTCAAGGTTCAAGGTTGAACGATTAAAAGGACTACAATTATGGAGAACAACGAAGAGAAATGGCGCAATTCATTCCGCGACAACAATGAACACAGCGACAGCAACGAACACCGTGAGGGCTTCGGTCGCACACCACGTCCACGCTTTCAGCGTGCAGCCCACAGCACACCTTATCAGAGTCGCGAGGGCTTCAAGCATCGTACAATATCATCGCAGGATGGCAGCTATGGCCAGCGCGAGGGCGGCTACCAGCAGCGTGAAAGCGGCTATCGTCCGCGGTTCCAACGCGAGGGTGGCTACCAGCAGCGTGACGGCTACCAGCAGCGCTCCTACCAGCAACGCGATAATAACTATACCAGCAACAACAATTCTGGCGATGAGGGTGGCTTCCGTCCGCGTCGCAGCAGCTACGGCCAGCGCAACGGCTACCAGCAGCGCGAGGGTGGCTATCAGCAGCGTGGCGGCTATGGCCAGCGTGAAGGCGGCTATCAGCAACGCGGTGGTTATGGCCAGCGTGACGGCGGCTACCAGCGTGGCGGTTACCAGCAGCGCGACGGCAGCTATCAGCAGCGTGGCAACTACGGCGGCGGCTTCAAGCGTCAGCGCAGCGGCGACTACGACCCACATGCCAAGTACAGCCACAAGAAGCGCATTGAGTACTCAGAAGCACACATCGACCCGGAGGCACCGATACGTCTGAACAAGTTCCTGGCCAATGCCGGAGTGTGCTCGCGCCGCGAGGCCGACAGCTACATCGAGGCAGGTGTGGTGAGCGTGAACGGCGTAGTCGTTACCGAGCTTGGCACCAAGGTGAAGCGCAGCGACGAGGTGAAGTTCCACAATCAGCCGGTGAAGATTGAGAAGAAGGTGTACGTGCTGCTCAACAAGCCCAAGGACTATGTGACCACCAGCGACGACCCGCAGAACCGCAAGACTGTGCTCGACCTGGTGAAGGATGCATGCATGGAGCGCATCTACCCCGTAGGTCGTCTGGACCGCAACACCACAGGCGTGCTACTGCTGACCAACGATGGTGAGATGGCATCCAAGCTCACACATCCGCAGTACCTCAAGAAGAAGATCTACCACGTGACCTGCGACAAGAACGTGACAGCAGCCGACCTGCGTCAGATAGCCGAGGGCATCACTCTGGAGGACGGCGAGATACATGCCGATGCCGTTGACTATGCCTCACCTACCGACAAAAAGCAGGTGGGCATTGAGATACACAGCGGTCGCAACCGCATCGTGCGCCGCATATTCGAGCATCTGGGCTACCATGTAACCAAGCTCGACCGTGTGTTCTTTGCCGGCCTGACCAAGAAGAACCTGCGTCGTGGCGACTGGCGCTATCTCACCGAGCAGGAGGTGAACATGCTGCGCATGGGAGCGTTTGAGTAATGCACAATGCACAATTCGCAGTTGATAATGGACAATTGACAATTGATAATTGACAATGAAACGGACAAAGATAATCGATGCGCTGAAGCGTACAGACTTCGGTAGCAAGATAACGGTGATGGGCTGGGTACGCTCCAAGCGCGGCTCAAAGGGCATATTCTTTATTGCCCTGAACGATGGCTCGACCATCAAGAACGTGCAGATAGTGGGCGAGGACCAGAACTTCGATGAACAGACGGTGAAGCTCATTACCACCGGTGCCTGTCTGAAAGTGATAGGTACGCTGGTGGAGAGCCCTGCTGCTGGTCAGGCCAGCGAGATACAGGCCAAGGAGATAGAGGTGCTGGGCGTCTGCGACAACACCTACCCCCTGCAGAAGAAGGGCGCTTCGTGGGAGTACCTGCGTACGGTGGCCCACATGCGAGTGCGCACCAACACCTTCGGAGCCATCATGCGCATACGCCACAACATGGCGATGGCTATCCACACCTACTTTCATGAGCACGGCTTCGTGTACTTCCACACTCCGCTCATCACAGCCTCCGACTGCGAGGGTGCAGGCAACATGTTCCAGGTCACGACCAAGAACCTCTACGACCTAAAGAAAGACAAAGACGGCAAGATAATCTACGACGATGACTTCTTCGGCGAGCAGACCTCACTCACCGTGAGCGGACAGCTGGAGGGTGAGCTGGGTGCCACAGCGCTCGGACAGATTTACACTTTCGGCCCAACATTCCGTGCTGAGAACAGCAACACGCCGCGCCATCTGGCCGAGTTCTGGATGATAGAGCCGGAGATGGCCTTCTACGACAAGGACGACCTCATGGACCTCGAGGAGGACTTCATAAAGTACTGTGTGCGCTGGGCTCTGGACAACTGTCAGGATGACCTGGAGTTCCTCAACAAGATGGTGGACAAGACTCTGCTGGAGCGCTTGAACGGTGTGCTAAAGGAGAACTTCGTGCGCCTCACCTACACTGAGGGTATCAACATCCTGCAGGAAGCTATCCGCCAGGGACACAAGTTTGAGTTCCCTTGCAACTGGGGCGACGATCTGGCTTCCGAGCACGAGCGCTATCTCGTGGAGGAGCACTTTAAGAAGCCTGTCATTATGACTGACTACCCGAAGGAAATCAAGTCGTTCTACATGAAGCTTAACGAGGACGGCAAGACCATGCAAGGGACCGATGTGCTGTTCCCCGCCATCGGTGAGATCATTGGTGGCAGCGTGCGCGAGGAGAGCTACGACAAGCTGATGGCCGAGATAGAGCGCCGCCAGATGGATACTCGTCATCTGGGATGGTATCTCGACACCCGTCGTTGGGGCAGCTGTCCGCACGCTGGCTTCGGCCTGGGTTTTGAACGCCTGATACTGTTCGTGACTGGTATGCAGAACATCCGCGATGTCATACCGTTCCCACGCACTCCGGGCAACGCCAACTTCTGATTTCCATTCTGCCAAAGAACGCTATAGTCTCTCAGCCCTCAAGGACTGAGGGGCTTTTTGCTGTTCCATGCAGCTTATGATTCATCTTCTATCTATAAAATTTGCCAAAACTGATATCACTAATATCACTCACGGTTGTAATGGTATGATAATCAAGGGTTTCGCTGAGTGTAAATGGGCGTGCAAATGCGTGTAGAAGTGATATTATGTATCGCCATCATCGCGTTGATAAGTGCTCCTCACCGCGGTGTTGAGGTTGTTGCACCGCGGTGTTGAGGTTGTTGCACCGCGGTGTTGAGGTCGTTGCACCGCGGTGCAAGTTATATGATATAAATCTGTTTGCGCGCGAGAAAAAGTGGCGCAGATGAAGAATATGTGTGGTCGGGGCACAAAAAAATGGCCAAAAAGTTGCATGTGTGAATACTTTTGTCATAACTTTGTTGCTGATATGACGAAGTGACGACAAGCTATGAAAAAAGAGAACAGAGACATCAATCTTAATATGCAACTGAAGCACTACTTCGGATTCGATGCCTTCAAAGGAGACCAGAAGACTATCATCGAGTCTGTGCTTGCAGGCAAGGATACGTTTGTGCTGATGCCCACAGGCGGCGGTAAGTCGCTTTGTTATCAGCTGCCGGCATTGCTGCTGGAGGGCACCGCGATAGTGATATCTCCCCTCATCGCCCTGATGAAGAATCAGGTGGACGCCATACGCCAGGTGAGCGCCGACGATGGCATTGCTCATTTCATGAACTCCTCACTCAATAAGGCTGCGCTCGAACAGGTGAAGGCTGACGTTACCAGCGGGCGCACCAAGATGCTGTATGTGGCACCCGAATCGCTCACCAAGGAAGAGAATGTGGACTTCCTGCGCGGAGTGAAGATTTCGTTCTACGCTGTCGACGAGGCCCACTGTATCTCGGAGTGGGGTCACGACTTCCGTCCTGAATACCGTCGCATTCGCCCGATAATCAATGAGATAGGGGCGGCGCCGGTGATAGCTCTTACCGCCACGGCTACCGACAAGGTGCGCGGCGACATCAAGAAGAACTTGGGCATGGTGGATGCGGTCGAGTTCAAGAGCTCGTTCAACCGCCCCAACCTCTACTACGAGGTGCGGCCCAAGACCAAGGATATAGACAAGGAAATTATCAAGTTCATTCGCCAGAATGCCGGCAAGAGCGGCATCATCTACTGTCTGTCGCGCCGCAAGGTGGAGGAACTGGCCGAGGTGCTGCGAGCCAACGACATCAATGCCCGCGCCTACCATGCCGGCATGGACACCGCCACACGCACGCAGACACAGGATGCCTTCATCATGGAGGACATAGACATCATCGTGGCCACGATAGCCTTCGGTATGGGTATAGACAAGCCCGACGTGCGCTTCGTGATACACTACGACATACCCAAGAGCCTCGAAGGCTACTACCAGGAGACCGGCCGCGCCGGGCGCGACGGCGGCGAGGGCCAGTGTATCACCTTCTACTCGTACAAGGACATACAGAAGCTGGTGAAGTTCATGGAGGGCAAGCCTGTGTCCGAGCAGGACATAGGCCGCCAGCTGCTGCAGGAGACGGCCTCGTATGCCGAAACCAGTGTGTGCCGCCGCAGGGTGCTGCTGCACTATTTCGGTGAGGAGTACAACAAGGACAACTGCGGCAACTGCGACAACTGCCTGCATCCGAAGGAGCGCATCGAGGCGAAGGACGACCTGGTTCTGCTGCTACAGACGGTACTTGCCGTGAAGGAGAACTTCAAGACTCCGCACGTGATAAACATCATCGTGGGTCACGCCAACGAGGAAATCATATCCCACAAGCACGACGACCTGGAGGTGTTCGGGCAGGGCGACAAGAAGGAACCGCGCTACTGGAATGCCGTGGTGCGGCAGGCGCTGCTCAGCGAGTACCTGGAGAAGGAGGTGGAGAACTATGGCCTGCTAAAGGTTACGGCCCGAGGCAAGAAGTTCCTCCAGAAGCCTGTGACTTTCCTCGTGACCGAGGACAACACCTTCGACAGCAGCGACCTTGAAGGAGGCACCAGCGTGGTGGACGAAGAGCTGTACACCATGCTGCGCGACCTGCGCAAGAAGGTGGCCAAGGAGAAGAACATACCTCCGTACGTGATATTCCAAGACCCGTCGCTGGAGGCCATGGCCACCATGTATCCCATCACCCTCGACGAGCTGAAGACCATACCAGGCGTGGGCGAAGGCAAGGCCCGACGCTACGGCAAGGCCTTCTGCGAGCTCATAGAGCGACACTGCGAGGAGTACGACATCACACGCCCGGAGGACCTGCGCGTGCGCACCGTGGCCAACAAGAGCAAGGCCAAGCTGGCCATCATTCAAGCCATAGACCGCAAGGTGGACCTCGAAGACCTGGCACGCTCGCGCGGCCTCGACTTCGACGAGCTGCTCGATGAGATAGACGCCATCGTGTACAGCGGCACCAAGATAGACATCAGCTACTTCGTCAATGAAGAGCTCGACCCCGACCAGGTGGAGGACATCTTCGAGTACTTCCGCGAGAGCGAAACCGACGACATCGACGATGCCCTCGACGAGCTGGGCGACGAGTACACCGAGGAGCAGATACGTCTGGTACGCATCAAGTTCATATCAGAGCTGGGCAACTAACGCTGGTGCTTACGAAAGAGGATGTGTACCAAACCATCATCATTAATGGTACAACATCGTGGATACCAGACTTCTCATTAACGTGAAAAATGCGGTTAACCTTATTTAGTGGATACTTGCTTGCGCTTGTCGTGGAAAAACTGTACTTTTGCGCGCAATTAAAGGAAAGCATCGATTATGGCAAACTTTATTGCAGACCGTATTGTGCAGGACGGCCTCACGTTTGACGACGTGTTGCTCGTGCCGGCTTATTCAGAGGTGTTGCCCCGCGAGGTCAACCTCACCACACGTTTTTCACGCAACATTGAGCTGAAGGTGCCCTTCGTCACAGCCGCTATGGACACTGTGACCGAGGCAACAATGGCTATTGCCATTGCCCGCGAAGGTGGCATAGGTGTGATACACAAAAACATGAGCATCGACGAGCAGGCTCGTCAGGTGGCCATAGTGAAGCGTGCCGAGAACGGCATGATCTATGACCCAGTGACCATCAGCACGCACGCCACAGTGGCCGATGCACTGAACCTAATGGCTGAGTATCACATCGGTGGCATACCTGTGGTGGACGATGAGCGCAAGCTGCAGGGCATCGTGACCAACCGCGACCTGCGCTTCGAGCGCAACGTCACACGCCCCATAGCAGCGGTGATGACCAAGGACAACCTGGTGACCACACACCAGAAGACCGACCTGACGGCTGCTGCGCAGATACTACAGGAGAACAAGATTGAGAAGCTGCCTGTGGTCGACGAGGCTGGTCATCTCATAGGCTTGATCACATACAAGGACATCACGAAGGCTAAGGACAAGCCCATGGCCTGCAAGGACGAGAAAGGCCGTCTGCGCGTGGCTGCCGGAGTGGGCGTGACAGTAGATACGATGGAGCGCATCAAGGCTCTGGTGGATGCCGGTGCCGATGCCATCGTCATCGACACAGCTCACGGCCATTCACGCGGCGTGATAGAGAAGCTGCGCGAGGCAAAGGCCGCTTATCCCGATGTGGACATCGTGGTGGGCAATGTAGCCACTGGCGAGGCTGCCCGTATGCTGGTCGAGGCAGGTGCCGACGGCATCAAGGTCGGTATAGGGCCTGGCTCTATCTGCACCACACGTGTGGTGGCAGGTGTGGGCGTACCGCAGCTGACCGCTGTCTACGATGTGGCCAAGGCGCTGGAAGGAACAGACGTGCCCCTCATTGCCGACGGCGGCCTGCGCTACTCAGGCGACATCGTCAAGGCCATAGCCGCAGGCGGCTACTGCGTGATGATTGGCTCCCTCGTTGCTGGTACAGAGGAAAGCCCTGGCGACACAATCATATTCAACGGCCGTAAGTTCAAGAGCTATCGCGGCATGGGCTCGCTGGAAGCTATGGAGAACGGCTCGAAGGACCGCTACTTCCAGGCAGGCGAGAAGGATGTGAAGAAGCTCGTGCCGGAAGGCATCGCCGGCCGTGTGCCTTACAAGGGCACTGTGCAGGAGGTAATTTACCAGCTCATCGGTGGCCTGCGCTCAGGTATGGGCTACTGCGGAGCAGCCACAATCAAGGACCTGCATCATGCACGCTTCGTGCGCATCACCAATGCTGGTGTGCTGGAGAGCCATCCGCACGACATCACCATCACCAGCGAGGCACCTAACTATAGCAGGCCGCAATAACAGATAATTGACAATTGATAATTGATAATTGACAATGCCTAAGGACATGATACGTAGAGCACTATTATTTATCAGCCTTGCCTGTTCTGCAATTATTATATCTGCACAGTCGGATCCCATCGTGATGCGTGTGAACGGCAAGCCTGTGACACGCTCGGAGTTTGAGTACAACTACAATAAGAACAACACCGATGGTGTGATTGACCAAAAGACGGTCGAAGAGTATGCTGAGCTGTATGCCAACTACCGTCTGAAGGTCGAGGCTGCGCTGGATGCTCACCTTGACACCCTGAGCAGCTATCAGCAGGAGTTCCGCTCGTACCGCGACCAGCAGATACGCCCGTTGCTGGTTACTGATGCAGATGTCGAGCAGAAAGTGCGCGACTACTATGCTCAGATGGTTGCTTCGCTCGAAGGACATGAGCTGATGCAACCGGCCCATATCTTCATCAGGCTTCCGCAGCAAGCCACTGCCGACCAGCAGACGGTTGCCAGAGAGCGCACAGACAGCATCTATGCTGCATTCCTGGCTGGTGCCGACTTCGCACAGCTGGCTGCACAGCACTCCGATGACCGCCAGACAGCTGCCAATGGCGGCGTGATAGGGTGGGTGGGTCCGCACCAGTTGCTCAAGGAGATAGAGGATGTGATGTACTCGCTGAAAAAGGGTGAGGTGGCCAAGCCGCTACTCTCTACGGTGGGATGGCACATCATCAAGCTGAACGACCAGAAATCGCTGGAACCCTTCGACACGCTGGCTCCGCGCATACAGCAGTTCCTAGAGTCGCGCGGCATACGTGAGCAGCTGGCCACACAGCTGGTGGACAGCATAGCTGCTGCCAGCGACGGACAGAAGACAGCAGAGCAGGTGCTCGATGAGGAAGCCGACCGCCTGGCTGCCGACGATACGGACCTGCGCTACCTAATACAGGAGTACCATGACGGCCTGCTGCTGTTCGAGATATGCCAGCGTCAGGTGTGGACACCCGCATCGCAGGACACCGTTGCACTGGAGAAGTACTTCAAGAAGAACAAGAAAAAGTACGCCTTCGACAAGCCTCACTATGCAGGAGCTCTGCTGCAGGCCCGTACACCAGATGTACTGAAGCGCGTGCAGAAGGCTTTGAAGGGGCAACCGGAGGACGAGTGGGCCAACATCGTGCGCCGCCAGTTCAATGCTGACAGCGTGATGGTACGTTTCGAACGTCGTGTATTCGAACAGGGAGAGAACACTATGGTAGATTCTCTGGCATTCGGCATCAAGGCCGGCAAGACCAAGCTGAATCCACAGTATCCCTGCGTGAACGTGATTGGCCGCAAAATGAAGAAGGGTCCCAAGTACTGGACCGATGTACGCGATGCTGTTGTGGCCGACTATCAGGCTCTCAAGGAGCAGGAGTTCGTAGCAGAGTTGCGTCGCCGATACACTGTGGAGATATATCAGGATGCGCTGGATACGGTGAATAGACACTGATAAAAACCTCACCCCCTGCCCCTCTCCAAGGGGAGAGGGGGAGTATTTACCTTAGCTCATGGAGTATCATTGGAAGAATGCAGCAACCGGAATTGAGATTTAGCCGTCAACATCCAGGGGACTACATAGCTGATTTTGTATGCCTAAGGCTCAATCTCATAATAGAAGTAGACGGGGGCTATCATACAGAACGCGGACAAAAAGAGAAGGACAGGCTTCAAGAACAGGACTTACAAGAGCAGGGTTATACTATGATACGATTTACCAACGAAGAGGTGTTATATGATACCAATTCAGCGCAACAAACAATAGCAGCGCAAATCAAACGCTGTAGATTATTAAACCCATGAAGCATATACGGTTGATTAACTTCATAAGCAAGTACATAACCTTCAATGGTAATCACTCCCCTTCGCCCTTTGGAGAGGGGGATAGGGGGGTGAGGTTGTTTCTGCTCCTAGTATTGTTGTGCCCTACATGGTGCAATGCCCAGTCAGCTGCCAACAATATCGATGAGGTGATATGGGTGGTGGGCGATGAGGCGATACTGCGTTCCGATGTGGAGAAGGCACGGGCCCAGATGCAACGTGTGCAGGGCAATCCCTACTGTACCATACCTGAGAACCTGGCGCTGCAGAAGCTGTTTCTGCATCAGGCAGCGCTGGACAGCATCGAGGTTCCCGACGACCAAGTGAACCGCTATGTTGATATGTACCTCAACGAGTGGGTGCAGATGGCTGGCTCGCGTGAGAAACTGGAGGAGTATCGCGGCATGACTTTTGCACAGATACGCGAGGAAACCTTCGAGATGGTGCGCGACAATGAGGTGATGAAGCAGGTGCAGAAGTCGCTCACCAAGAACATCAAGGTCACACCAGCCGAGGTGCGTTACTACTTCCGCAACCTGCCGGAGGACTCGCTGCCGCTGATACCCACGCAGGTGGAGGTAGAGATCCTTGTGGAGCATCCGCAGATTACACAGGCAGAGATAGACCGCGTGAAAGGAGAGCTACGCGAGTACACCGAGCGTATACTGAGGGGTGAGACATCGTTCTCAACGCTGGCCATACTCTACAGCGAAGATCCCGGTTCTGCACGTCAGGGCGGTGAGATGGACTATGCTGCCAAGATGGAGCTCGACCCGGCTTTCGCCAATGTGGCATGGGCTCTGACTGACCCAACGAAGATATCGAAGATAGTGGAGTCGCAGTATGGCTTCCATATCATTCAGCTGATAGACCGCCGCGGCGATAAGCTCAAGCTGCGCCACATACTGAAAAAGCCACGTGTGGAGCAGGCTGATGTCGATGCCGTGCTGGCACGCTTGGACAGCATCACTATGGATATCAAGTCCGGCGTATTCACCTTCGAGGATGCCGCCTCGGTGCTGTCGGACGATAAGGATTCGCGTAACAACCGCGGCTTGATGACCAATGTTGTCTACGATGAGGCTGTTGGCGACCGTATCCGCACGTCGCGCTTCAAGATGGCAGAGCTGCCCTCCGAGATAGCCCGTGTGGTCGAGGGTATGGATGTGGGCGAGATTTCAGCCCCGTTCACTATGATAGACAAGAACGGTAAGACGCAGTGTTGTGTGGTGAAGCTGCGCAGCCGCATCAAGGCTCACACGGCAAACATGGCAGAGGACTTCCAAGTGCTCCGCAACATTGTAGAAGAGAAGCGCCGCTCCGAGTTCCTCGACCAGTGGATACGTCAGAAGCAGCAGAGCACATACGTGCGCATTAATCCCGAATGGGTGAACTGTGACTTCCAGTACCCGGGGTGGGTGAAGGAATAGTTGATAGTTGATAGTTGAAAGTTGAGGCTGCGTAGCATCATATTATTTATAGGACTGTTTCTTGGTGTCTGCATTGTGGCGGCGATGTCGTCGGTGCAGAGGGATGAGAGTACTGGCAGGCCTGTAGATGAACGGCCAAAGAAGCGCGTACACTTGGTACATGCCGATTCACTGTTCCACGATATACGTGTCAACCGCATGGCGCAGATACTGGTGCGCAAGCAGCGGCAGGTGGAGTTCGAGCACGATGGCATCACGCTGGTGTGCGACAGCGCCCTTTTCTACCAGTCGAGCAATCGCTTCGATGCCTACGGACATGTGGTGATGAACCAGGGCGACACTGTGACGCTCTCTGCGGACATCCTGTTCTACGATGGCGAGACACGCATGGCCCGCGCCCGTGCCGAAGAACCCGACAATGTTGTGCTCACTCACCTGCAGACAGTGCTCTACTGCGACAGCCTTGATTATGACCGCAATGTCGAACTTGGCTATTTCTTCGGTCCGCGTGGCGGGCGCATGGTGGACCGCGACAACGAGCTGGTGAGCTATGACGGTGAGTACAGCCCTGTGACCCGACAGGCCCGCTTCACCAACGATGTACACCTGAGCAATCCCCGCTCATGGCTGCAGACGGACATTCTGCACTACAACACACGTACCAGTATGGCTCACGTCATAGGTCCATCGGACATATACAACGATGAGACTAATCATATCTACACCGAGGACGGCTACTACGATACCGCAGCCGACACCGCACTCATGATTCGCGATATGCAGCAGCCGTGGGTGACCAATGGCGAGGGGCGCACCATCATGGGAGACACTCTGCGTTATGCAGCCGCCGGCAAGGTGTCGCGGGCATACGGCTGTGTGCGCTACGACGATGTGGTGAACAAGAACATCTTTCGGGGCAACTATGCACTCTATGCTGATTCGATAGGCTATGCCGAGGCTGCCGACAGCGCTGTTTGCATCGACTACTCGCAGGCAGATTCATTCTACATCCATGCTGATACGTTCAAGCTCATCACCTATGATATCCGTACGGACAGCGTGTGGCGCGAACTGCGTGCCTACAACCACGTGTCGGCTTTCCGTCGTGACATCCAGGCTGTGTGCGATTCGCTGGTGTACATCAGTCGCGACTCCTGCATGACCATGTATCGCGACCCTATCCTCTGGCAGAACGGACAGCAGTTGCTCGGCGAGGAAATAAAGGCGTGGAACAACGATAGTACCATCGATAGCACCCACGTCATACGTCAGGCGCTCTCGGTGGAGCGTATAGACAGCCTGTGCTATAATCAAGTGTCGGGTAATCTGATGCGTAGCTTCTTCCGTAACGGCAAGATGTACCTTACGCACATCGAGGGCAATGTCACGCTGAACTACTACCCCTACGATTCCGACAGCCTGATGATAGGAATGCTACATGCTGAAAGCACCGACCTCAAGCTGTTCATGTCATCGGAGCAGAAGCTGGAGCGGATATGGATGCCAGCTGCCGAAGGCACTCTCCACCCCTTGGCGCTTGTGCCGAAGGATGAACGCTATCTGCCCTCGTTCCAGTGGTTCGACTATTGCCGTCCGAAGTCCAAGGAAGACATTTTCAATTGGCGACCGAAGGCAGAGGGCACAGGCCTCAAGACGCAAGTGCAACGCCGCCCGCCCAAGCGCAACAACCTGAGCGGCAAGACACCATGGGGCGGGGGGATGTGACGCAATGAACCCTTGCGCTCGGCTCTGCCGCTTGGCTTGTCCAAGCGCTCAACCTTGGTCGCTTTGCTTGCAAAGAATCATTGCCCCTTCTCCTCGCACGTTCGCGCTTTGAGGTTTACCCGCAAAGGCCTCACCTCCTTCCCGCCTTTACTCTACCGTCACGCTCTTGGCCAGGTTGCGTGGACGGTCCACGTCCTTGCCCTTGCAAACGGCAATGTGGTAGGCCAGCAGCTGTAGAGGGATGGATGCGATCAGGGGCTGGAAGCACTCTATCGTGTCGGGCAGTTCAATCACGTGGTCGGCCAGATGGCGAATCTGCTCATCGCCTTCAGTCACAAGGGCTATCACACGTCCGCCACGGGCACGTACTTCCTGTATGTTGCTTATTACCTTCTCGTAGAGCTTGTCACGTGTGGCGATGACGAACACAGGCATCTCGGAGTCAATCAGCGCTATGGGGCCGTGCTTCATCTCGGCAGCAGGGTAGCCCTCAGCATGTATGTAGCTTATCTCCTTGAGCTTCAGCGCACCTTCGAGTGCCACAGGGTAGTTGTAGCCGCGACCCAGATACAGGCAGTTCTTGGCGTAGGTGAAGATGGGGGCTAGCTGCTCGATCTGCTCATTAGTCTTCAGTGCCAGCTCCAACTTGTCTGGTATGCACGTCAGCTCGGCCACCATATCCTTGTACACGTCACCCGGTATAGTTCGCTTCTCATTGGCTATGGCCAGCGCCAGCATGGCCAGCACCGTCACCTGTCCCGTGAAGGCTTTGGTGGAGGCCACGCCAATCTCCGGCCCTACATGTATGTACACACCCGTCTCTGTCTGGCGCGGTATGCTGGCTCCGATAGCGTTGCATACACCGAATACGAATGCTCCCGCTGCGCGGGCCTGCTCTATGGCGGCCAGCGTGTCCGCTGTCTCGCCGCTCTGCGATATGGCTATCACTACATCGTCTGGGTATATCACCGGCTCGCGGTAGCGGAACTCCGAGGCGTACTCCACGTCCACTGGTATGCGGCACAGGCTCTCAATCAGCATCTTGCCTATCAGTCCTGCGTGCCAACTCGTGCCACACGCCACTATTATTATCCTCCGTGCCGCCACCAGGCGCTCGCGGTAGTCAATCACGGCTGAGAGTGTGATACGGTCAGCATCCACGTTGATGCGTCCGCGCGTACAATCGCGCAGGCAGCTCGGCTGTTCGAATATCTCCTTCAGCATGAAGTACGGATACCCACCTTTCTCCAGCTGCCCCAGCGTCACGTCGATGTGCTTCACCTTGGGGTGCTGTGTCACATTGTCCTGATTGACCACGTGCAGCTTCTCGCCCAGCTGCATCACCGCTATGTCACCATCGTTCAGGTACACCACCTCGTCCGTATACTCCGCGATGGGCCCTGCGTCCGAAGCTAGGTAGAAGTCGCCATCCTTGCCCAGGCCTACCACCAGCGGCGAGCTCTGACGAGCGCAGATGATGGTGTCGGGGTGCGCGCAGTCCAGTATCGCTATCGCGTAGGCACCTATCACCTGCCGCAGTGCCACCTGCACCGCTTCCAGCAGCGTCAGGCTGTTGCTCTGCTGCACGTACTCAATCAGCTGTACCAGCACCTCAGAGTCTGTCACGCTGCGGAACTGTATGCCCCGCTCCATGAGGTTCTCCTTCAGCGTAGCATAGTTCTCTATTATGCCGTTGTGTATCAGTGCCAGCTGCCCCGAGGCCGAGTAGTGGGGGTGCGCATTCGTGCTCGACGGTTCGCCGTGAGTAGCCCAGCGTGTGTGGGCTATGCCCGCGCTGCCGCTCACGTCCTTGTCCTCGCAGTGAGCCTCCAGGTCGCTCACCTTCCCCTTCGCCTTATACACGTTCAGCACATTGCTGTCGTTGATCAGAGCCACGCCCGCGCTGTCGTAGCCTCTGTATTCCAATCGTTGCAGTCCCTTGATTAGTATGGGATACGCCTTCTTCTTTCCTATATAACCTACTATTCCGCACATATTTGCCTGAGTTTGCGCTTTGCGGTTTACCCGCAAAGGTAGTATTATCCACTGTCTATTGTCCGTCGCAAACGGCCTTTTGCTTACGTTGTGTTTGCTACTTGCGCTGTTTGTGGCCGCAAAGGTAGCAATAAGTAAGCAAAAGGCCGCTATAGATGAATCGCCAATTCGCGATTATCAGTTACGAATTGTCATTGGTCAATTACCTATCTCAGAAACAGCATCTCTCGATACTTAGGCAAAGGCCAGCTCGCATCGTCCACGATCATCTCCAGCTTGTCTATCTGACGGCGTATGCCCTCGAACAGCGGGGCTATGTTGTCGTGGTACGATATTGCGCGGGCGTGCTCCTCCTCAATCTTGTTAGCCACCTTGCGCGCAGCCACCAGTGCCTCTACCTGTGTCTCGATGCTGGCAGTACGCTGTGCTATCTCCTCAATGAGCTTTAGGTTGCGGGCGCTCAGCGTGTCTGCCCTGTCCGCCGCAAACACCGCACGCATACTCTCCACGTTGCGCAGCAACTGGCTCTGGTAGTGCGTGGCCACTGGTATGATGTGGTTCATCGCCAGGTCACCCAGCACGCGGGCCTCAATCTGTATCTTTTTCGTGTAGGTCTCCCACTTTACCTCGTTTCTCGCCTCCAGTTCCTTGAGCGACATCACCCCCAGCTTCGTGAACATCTCCACACTCTCCTTGTCCAGATAGCGCTCGAAGATGCGCGGGCAGCTCGTCTCTGTGTCCAGTCCGCGGCGCTCCGCCTCAGCCTTCCATTCGTCGCTGTAGCCGTTGCCGTCGAAGCGAATCGGCTTGCAGACCTTGATGTCCTCGCGCAGCACTTCGATGATAGCATGGTACTGGGCCGTGTGACCTGTTCCCTCTGCAAACTCAGCCCTCTTTGCGTACTCAGCGATTCTCTCATCCACGCGCCTCTTGAAGTCCGTCAGCGCCTCCGCCACCGCACTGTTCAGCGCTATCATCGCGCTGGCGCAGTTAGCCTCGCTGCCCACAGCACGGAACTCGAAGCGGTTGCCCGTGAAGGCAAACGGAGATGTGCGGTTGCGGTCCGTGTTGTCTATCAGCAGCTCCGGTATCTCCGGTATGTCCATCTTCAAGCCCTGCTTACCGTCCAGGCTAAAGCCGCTGCCCTCCGTTTCAATGTGATCCAGCAGTGCGCTCACCTGCTTGCCCAGGAAGCTGCTGATTATTGCTGGCGGAGCCTCGTTAGCCCCCAGGCGGTGAGCATTCGTCGCGCTCATAATGCTCGCTTTCAGCAGCCCGTTGTGCTTCCACACACCCATCAGCGTCTCTGTGATGAATACCGCGAAGCGCAGGTTCTGCTCCGCCGTCTTGCCCGGAGCGTGCAGCAGCACGCCCGTGTCTGTCGACAGACTCCAGTTGTTGTGCTTGCCAGAGCCGTTGATGCCCGCAAACGGTTTCTCGTGTAGCAGTGCCCGGAACCCGTGCTTGCGAGCCACGCGCCGCATCAGCGACATCAGCATCATGTTGTGGTCCACAGCCAGGTTCGTCTCCTCAAATATCGGAGCCACCTCAAACTGGTTCGGAGCCACCTCGTTGTGTCGGGTCTTGCACGGTATGCCCAGCTCCAGAGCCTGTATTTCCAGGTCGCGCATGAACGCAGCCACGCGTTCAGGTATGGCACCGAAGTAGTGGTCGTCCATCTGCTGGTTTTTCGCAGAGTCGTGGCCCATCAGCGTGCGCCCCGTCAACAGCAGGTCTGGGCGTGCGGCGTACAGTCCTTCATCTATCAAGAAGTACTCCTGCTCCCAGCCCAGATTGCTCTGTACCTTCTTCACCTCGGGGTCGAAGTAGTGGCACACGTCTGTTGCCGCCACGTTCACAGCGTGCAGGGCGCGTAGCAGAGGTGCCTTGTAGTCGAGTGACTCGCCGCTGTAGCTGATGAACACGGTTGGGATGCACAGTGTGTCGTCAATCACGAATACCGGCGATGTCGGGTCCCACGCTGAGTAGCCGCGAGCCTCGAATGTGGAGCGTATGCCGCCGCTGGGGAAGCTCGACGCATCCGGCTCCTGCTGTACGAGCAGCTTGCCGGAGAACTCCTCCACCATGCCGCCTTTGCCGTCGTGCTCTATGAACGAGTCGTGCTTCTCTGCTGTGCCTTCGGTCAGCGGTTGGAACCAGTGGGTATAGTGTGTTGCTCCCAGCTCCGATGCCCATTGCTTCATGCCGGCAGCCACAGCATCGGCCACATTACGGTCCAGTCGCGCACCGCCGTCGATTACCTCCAGCATCTTCTCGTACACGTCCTTGGGTAGGTACTTGTACATCTTCTCGCGTGTGAAAACTTTGCGACCGAAGTAGTCGCACGGACGCTCCGCAGGAGCTGTCACCTCGATGGGCTTTTTCTTGAATGCCTCACCGACCATTTCAAATCTTAGTGTTGACATAGATGTTTTATTTTGTGTGCTATAGTTTGACTATTCTCTCAAGCGCTTCCTCAGTGCGCTCGCGGCTGCCGAAAGCGGTGAGCCGCACGTAACCCTCGCCCGACGGGCCGAAACCTACACCTGGCGTACATACTACTTGGGCACCGTAGAGCATACGCTCGAAGAAACGCCATGAGGTCTCGCCCTCTGGCACCTGTACCCAAAGGTATGGCGCATTTTCGCCGCCCCACACGCGCCAGCCCTTGGCTCGCAGCACCTCCAGCATCATGCGTGCATTGTCCATATAGTATGCGATAGTGGCTTTCACCTGTTCGCGGCCTGCTGGTGTGTATGTGGCAGCTGCACCGCGTTGGCTTACGTAGCTGGCACCGTTGAACTTGGTACATTGCCGCCTGTGCCACAGGCCCTGCAACGGTACGCGCTCACCGGCAAGCGTGGCCACTGTCACCTCCTTCGGCACTATGGTATATCCGCATCTTACGCCAGTGAAGCCCGCAGTCTTCGAGAAGCTGCGGAACTCTATGGCGCACTTCCTTGCACCCTTGATTTCGTATATGCTGTGTGGCGTTTCGTCGTCCTGGATGTAGGCTTCGTAGGCCGAGTCGTAGAATATCAGCGCATCGTTGTGCAGTGCGTAGTTCACCCATTTGCGCAGCTCGGCCTTGCTTAGCACGGTGCCGGTGGGGTTGTTGGGGTAGCATAGGTATATCACGTCCACGCGGCTGGACGGCAGAGCCGGCACGAAGCCGTTCTCGGCAGTACATGGGAAGTAGGTGACGTTGCTCCACCGTCCGCCCTCCACCACGCCTGCACGCCCAATCATCGCATTCGAATCAATGTATACTGGGTAGATAGGGTCGGTCACACCGATGCTGTTGTCCCAGCGTATCAGCTCCTGGAAGTTGCCAGTGTCGCTCTTCGCTCCGTCGTTGACGAAAACCTCCGACGAGTCTATGTGCAGCCCGCGCGAAAGATAGTCGCCCTTCACTATGGCCTCGCGCAGGAACGCATATCCCTGTTCGGGACCGTAGCCGTGGAATGTGTCGCTGCTGCCCATCTCGTCCACTGCCTCGTGCATGGCTGTACGCACTGCCTCGCACAGCGGGCGTGTCACATCGCCTATGCCCAGACTTATCACGTCGGCCTTTGGATGCTGTGCCTTGAATGCATTCACTCGCTTGGCTATGTCTGCAAACAGATAATTGTTTGGCAGTTTCAGAAAGTGTTCGTTAACCAGTGCCATAATCAATGTCTTTGACGGGAAGTATTAATATGTATTTCCTCCGAGGAACCGCAGGGGACTTCGCCCTCATATACAAATTCCGCTCCGCCAGTCATCAGCACGCTGGTGCCCTTGCCTCGCCACTCGATGCTCAGCTCCCCGCCATCCATGACGATTGTCTGCTGCTGGCTGCCGCGTCCTGTGAGATGGGCTGCCACAGCTGTGGCGCAGGCTCCGGTGCCGCACGCCTGGGTGATGCCGCTGCCGCGCTCCCATACCCTTGTGCGTATGCTGCCGTCGGCCTGCGGTGTGGCCAGTTCGATGTTACATCGTTCTGGAAACATGGGGTGGTGCTCCAGCTGGCTACCTATTCGGGTCAGCTCTTCGTCGGTCGCTGTTTCGCTACAGAACACCACGAAGTGCGGGTTGCCCATCGATACGAATGTGCCTTTTATCGCCCCTGGCTGTGCTGGCGATGGCATCAGCTCGCGTTCTATCCACTGCTTGTCATCGCAGTCGAGCTGTTGTGGATTGCTCAGTATTGGCTCGCCCATGTCCACGGTGACGCTTGTCACCGTATGGCCGCTCTCGTCCATATGCAGGTGTAGCGTCTTGATGCCCGATGTCGTGAGAAGCCGCACTTCAGTCTTCTGCGTCAGTCCGCGCTCGTACACATACTTCCCGATGCAGCGTGAGGCGTTGCCGCACATCATAGCCTCTGACCCGTCGGCGTTGAATATCCGCATCGTGAAGTCGGCTTCCGGCATACGTGCGCGGCCTATCAGCACCAGTCCGTCGCTGCCTATGCCCTTGTGACGGTCGCTCCACAGCCTGGCTGCATCCTCCGGACACGGTATATTATATAATGTAGTGTCAACGTATATGTAGTCGTTACCTGCACCGTGCATTTTGCTGAAGTGTACTGTCTGTGGCATTACGTTTTGCTATTATTTGCCGCAAAGGTACTACAAAATGTCATAGTTTAGCGATGTTTGCTTGCAAAATGTATCAACATTTAGCCGTCTTTTGATAAAACGCAACAAATAGCTGCGGTGCGGTGACAATTTGACGGCACGAGGCTATCTGTAGAGGGTGATTGTAAGTGGAACGAATTTTGCACCGTGCTCCAGCTTTAGTTGCACCGCGGTGCAGCTATCGTTGGAGCACGGTGCAACTGATATTGGAGCACGGTGCAACTATTGCTGCACCGCGGTGCAAATTCTGGCCGTTGCCGAATGGGTTTTCGCGGAATAGGAGTACCTTTGTGCCGATATTATATTCAAACTCATGTTCAACAGTGCTGACTTTATGGTTGAGGTCTACGACATCGTGGCGCAGATACCGTCTGGATGCGTGCTGTCCTACGGGTGTGTGGCAGAACTGGCAGGCAGCCCTAACCACTCTCGCCTGGTGGGGCGCGCCATGAGAGAAGCTCCGCTGTCGCTCGGGCTGCCATGTCACCGTGTGGTAGCGGCCAATGGTCGTACCGTTCCAGGCTGGCATCAGCAGGCCATGCTGCTCATGTCGGAGGGCGTGCGCTTCAAGAAGAACGGCTGTGTTGACATGTATGCACATTTGTGGCGGCCGTAGTTGGTGCGCTCAGCGTTTGTTCAAGTAGGCGTGCACTTTCGCTGCGGTCTGTATGCCCGATGCCATAGCGCGAACCACCAGGGATGCACCGTTGGCAGCATCGCCGCACACGAAGACATTTTCCGGGTACTCCGGGTGCTCGGGTTTGAGGAAACCCATAGCCAGCAGTACCATCTCGGCCTTGATCACTTCGGGCTTGCTGCGCTCTACCATCAGCGGTCGCCCGCCCGCCGCGTTGGGCTCCCAGTCGATTTCCTGTACACGCACACCGGTCACGTGGCCGTCCTTGCCCAGAAATTCCAGCGTGTTGATGTTCCATCGGCGGGTGCATCCCTCTTCGTGCGACGATGTGGTCTTGAGCACCCGTGGATAGTTCGGCCACGGGTTCTGCGGGTCCTCTGGCCCCTCCACTGGACGAGGCATAATCTCAATCTGTGTCACGCTGCGGCAGCCCTGGCGGTGCACTGTGCCGATGCAGTCGCTGCCGGTGTCGCCGCCGCCGATGACCAGTACGTCCTTGCCCTTGGCCGTGATGCGCTCATCCTTCGGGTACTCCACACCAGATAGGACGCGGTTCTGTTGTGATAGAAGTTCGAGTGCCAGATGGATGCCGCGCAGGTCACGGCCAGGGATAGTAAGGTCTCGTGCAGTAGGTGTGCCAGTGGCCATCACGATGGCGTCGAAGGTTTTTGATTGCTGCGATATAACCGCAGTAAACTCTATCACTTCGTCATAGCAGAACGTGATACCCTCCTCCTCAAGCATGTTGATGCGCCTGTCGATGATAGCCTTGTTCAGCTTGAAGTTCGGTATGCCGTATCGCAGCAGGCCGCCTGCGGCTTCGTTTTTCTCGAACACGGTCACCGTGTAGCCCATCTGGTTGAGGGCATCGGCAGCTGCAAGTCCGGCAGGACCAGCGCCGACAACTGCAACGTGCTTGCCGTTGCGTTGCGGTATGCGCGGCTGTATGTAGGTCTCGCGGAAGGCTGCTTCAGTGATGGCGGCCTCGTTCTCGCGGTTCGTGGTGGGCTGGTGGTTGAAGCGGTTCAGCACACACGCCTTCTCGCAGAGCGCAGGGCACACACGGCCTGTGAACTCCGGGAAGGGATTGGTGGCTGTGAGTCTCTGGAAGGCCAGCTCCCACTCACCCTGGGCCAGTGCCGCATTCCACTCCGGCGCTTTGTTGCCCAACGGACAGGCCCAGTGGCAGAACGGCACACCGCAGTCCATGCATCGCGATGCTTGCTGCTTGCGGTCGTGGGTGTTGAGTGTCTGTTCGACTTCGCCGAAGTCATGTATGCGGTCGTGTATGGGACGGTAGCCCGCCTCCTGACGCTGTATGTTGAGAAAGGAAGAAGCAGAGCCTCCCCCAGCCCTCCCAGTGATGGAGGGTGTAGAATGTATTTGGCTGGATGGATTCATCTTCGTAGTGTAGCTATTATGTTTCTCTATCTTTGAATGGTGGCCACTCCCTCCCTGAAGGAAGGGCGGGGCTTAGTATTCTCGTTGCATGTCAGCAATTTTCTGGCGCAGCTTGTTCATCTGCTCTTCTTGCAGCACGCGCTTGTACTCGATGGGTACCACCTGTATGAAGTCGTCTATGTAGTGGTTCCAGTCGTCCAGCATCTGACGAGCCAGCTTGGAGCCGGTGTAGAGATAGTGCAGACGTATGAGCTCATGAAGCTCCTTGCGGTACTGGCTTTCCTCCACCAGGTTGATCTCCACCATGTCCATGTTGCAGAAGTAGTCGAAGTTGTGCTTGCGGTCCCACACGTATGCCACACCGCCCGACATGCCGGCAGCGAAGTTTCGGCCTGTCTCGCCCAGCACCACGACGCGTCCGCCGGTCATGTACTCGCAGCAGTGGTCGCCAACACCCTCTACTACAGCTATGGCTCCGGAGTTGCGTACGCTGAAGCGCTCGCCCACCTTGCCGTTGATGTAGAGTTCGCCGCTGGTGGCTCCGTAGAGGCCGGTGTTGCCTGCTATGATGTTGTCCTCGGCATTAAAGCCCGACCTGATGGGTGGCTGTATGGCTATGCGGCCACCGCTCAGGCCTTTGCCGAAGTAGTCATTGGCTTCGCCTTCGAGTTTGAAGGTGATGCCGCTGGTCAGGAATGCACCGAAGCTCTGACCGGCAGAGCCCTTGAACTTCACATTTATGGTGCCGTTGGGTAGTCCTTTCTGGCCGTACTTGCCGGCAATTGTGCCCGACAGCATAGCACCCGTGGCACGGTCGGTGTTCTTGATGGCGTAGTCGAGGTTCACTTCCTGACCGCACTCTATTGCTTTGGCGGCAGCGGCGATAATCTGCTGGTCAAGTATCGTGTTGTGTATGCCGAGCGGTGCGCTGGGCTTGCTGTTGTCGCCGGTGAAGTGCAGTGTGCCGCTCTCTTGGTTCAAGAGACGCGAGAAGTCGAGGTGGGTGTCGGCGGGATAACTGCTGGCTGCTATCTCAATGAGGTCGGTGCGGCCCACGATGTCGTTGAGGCTCCGTGCGCCTATCTCGGCGAGGTACTCGCGTACTTCCTGTGCCAGGAATGTGAAGTAGTTTACGAGGTACTGGTAGCGGCCCTCGAAGTGCTTGCGCAGCTCCGGGTTCTGTGTGGCTACGCCCATAGGACAGGTGTTGAGGTTGCACTTGCGCATCATCACACACCCCAGCACTATCAGCACGGCAGTGCCAAAGGCGAACTCATCGGCACCGAGCAGTGCCATCAGCACCACATCGCGTCCTGTCTTTATCTGCCCGTCTACTTGCAGGCGCACACCGCCGCGCAGTCCGTTTCGCACCAGTGTCTGCTGCGCCTCGGACAGTCCTATCTCAGGCGAGATGCCTGCGAAGCGCATACTGCTGGCGGGGCTTGCACCGGTGCCGCCCTCGGCACCGCTTATCACAATGAGATCGGCCTTGGCCTTGGCCACACCTGCGGCTATTGTGCCCACGCCACTCTCGGCCACCAGTTTCACGCTGACGGCAGCACGCGGGTTGACGTTCTTCAAGTCGAAGATGAGCTGTGCCAGGTCCTCGATGGAGTAGATGTCGTGGTGGGGTGGGGGCGAGATGAGCGATATGCCAGGTATGCTGTGGCGCGTCTTGGCGATCACTTCGTTGACCTTGAAGCCTGGCAGCTGACCGCCCTCGCCGGGCTTGGCTCCCTGTGCCACCTTGATCTGTATCTCCTCGGCATTGACCAGGTACTCGGTTGTCACACCGAAACGTCCGCTGGCCACCTGCTTGGTCTTGGAGCTGAGGCTTATGCCGTCCACGTTTGTGCTGTAGCGCTCGCGATCCTCACCGCCCTCGCCAGTGTTGCTGCGGGCTCCCAGCTTGTTCATGGCCAGACAGATGGCTTCGTGGGCCTCCTTCGACAAGGCACCGAACGACATGGCTCCTGCCACGAAGTGCTTCACGATGTTTTCCACCGGCTCCACCTCGTCGATGGGTATGGGATTGCTGCGGAAGCCGAGGAAGTCACGGATGAATATGGGCGCGTCTTTCTCGTTGACGAGCTTGGAGAAGGCCTTGAACTTCGAGTAGTCGCCGGTGCGTGTTGCTAGTTGCAGCGTGGCTATCACATCAGGCGTCCATGCATGGCGTATGCCGTCGCGTCGCCAGTGGAACTGCCCAAGGTCGGGCAGTGGCGGCTGGCTTGTGATGGTGTTCTCCTTGCGGGTAAACCACAGGGCGCTGGATGTGAGGCTTGCCTCCTTGAATGCTATGGCGTCTTTGGCTATCTTGTCCAGCCCGATGCCTCCTATTGTGCTAACTTCTGTGCCGAAGTAGTTGCGCAACAGGCTCTCGCTGAGACCTATACTCTCGAATATCTTGGCTCCGCGATAGCTGCGTATGGTGCTGATGCCCATCTTGGCCATAATCTTATAAAGTCCTTTCTTTACTGCCTTGATGTAGTTCTGTTCGGCAGTGGCGTAGTCCTCCTGTATCTTGTGCTGCTTCACCAGATCGTCCAGTATGGCATACACCATGTACGGACACAGGGCGGATGCTCCGTAGCCCAGCAGCAGTGCGGCGTGCATCGTCTCGCGGATCTCACCGCTCTCCACTATCAGCGCCGTCTGCACGCGTTTGCCTATGGATATCAGGTAGTGGTGCACCGCTGACACGGCAAGGAGGGAGGGGATGGCTACGCTTGCCTCGTCGATATTCCGGTCGGTGAGGATGATGTAGTTGTAGCCGTCATCTACGGCTCGCTCTGCATCCTTGCACAGTTTGTCAAGTGCCGTTCTTAAAGCCTCGCCAGCTTGGAATGCCTCTCCTTCGGGACTGGTTGGAAGGGGGCTTTTGAACTTCATGTCGAGCTTTATGCAGTTGAATCCCTTGTAGCGGATGTTGCATAGCAGGTCCAGCTGTGTGTTGGTCAGCACGGGGTGGGGCAGTCGCACCATCTTGCAGTTGGTCTCGTCGGGAGTCAGTATGCCGGTGCCTACACGACCGATGTACTCGGTGAGCGACATGACCAGCTCCTCGCGTATGCTGTCTATGGCAGGGTTGGTGACCTGCGCGAACTGCTGACGGAAGTAGTTGAAGAACAGCTGTGGCCGCTCAGACAGCACAGCCAGAGGCGTGTCGTTGCCCATCGAGGCTGTTGGCTCTTGACCGCCCGTGGCCATCGGCGCAATGGTCTTGTCTATGTCCTCGGCTCCAAAACCAAACTGCAGCTCCTTCTGTAGCAGGTCGGGCACGGCGTTCTCCACATGTCGGCCGCTGCGCAGCTTCTCCAGCTGTATGCGGTTGGTGGAGAGCCATTCGGCATAGGGGTGCTCGGTCGATAGGCGTTCCTTGATCTCTCCGTCGTAGTAGATGCGACCTTCCTGTGTGTCGATGAGCAGTATCTTGCCTGGCTGCAGGCGTCCCTTCTCCGCCACCTCGGTAGGGTCAAAGTCCATCACTCCCACCTCGGATGCCACCACCATCATGTCGTTCTTGGTTATCGTGTAGCGTGCGGGACGCAGGCCGTTGCGGTCCAGCATACCGCCTGCATAGCGTCCGTCGCTGAACAGCAGTGCCGCAGGGCCGTCCCAGGGCTCCATGAGAATAGAATGGTACTCGTAAAATGCCTTCAGCTCGCTCGTGATGGGGTTTTTGTCGTTGAACGACTCTGGCACCAGCACGCTCATGGCGTGTGGTAGTGACAAGCCGCTCATGGTGAGGAACTCCAGCACATTGTCCAGCGAAGCTGAGTCGCTCATACCTTGCTGTATGATGGGTCGGATGTCGCTGATATCGCCAAGGGCTCCGCCTGACAGTACACTCTCTCGCGCCTGCATCCAACTGCGATTGCCGCGTATAGTGTTAATCTCGCCGTTGTGGGCCAGCAGGCGGAACGGCTGTGCCAGGCTCCAAGTGGGGAAGGTGTTGGTGGAGAAACGCGAGTGCACCAGCGCCAGGCCCGTTGTCAGGTAGGGGTTGCTCAAGTCGGGGTAGTACTGGCGCAGTTGCGAACTGGTCAGCATACCTTTATATATAATGTTTGTGTTGCTCAATGAACAGACATAGAAATCATTGTATACATCAGGTGCTGATGCCGCCATCTGTGCTATGCGGTCCTCAATCCGTTTACGCACTTTATACAGTGTGCGGGGGAATGCATCCAGCTTCTCATCGGTCACGCCTGTTACGAACAGCTGCTTGATGGCGGGCTCACTGTCAGCTGCGGTCTGACCTAGGCAGTCGGGGTTCGTAGGAATGCAGCGCAGGTGCATCAGCTGCAACCCCTCGCGCTCTATCTCCTCAATCATCACCGACAGTACCTTCTGCTGTGCCGCTTCGTCCTTGGGTAGGAACACCAGCCCTGTGCCATACTTACCTTTCTCGGGCACTGGTATGCCCTGCAACAGTATGAACTCATGCGGTATCTGCAGCATAATGCCAGCTCCGTCGCCCGTCTTCTTGTCTGCTCCTTCTGCTCCCCGATGCTGCATGTTCTCCAGCACATGTAGTGCGCAGTCCACCAGCTCGTGGCTCTTATTGCCGTGAATGTTCACCACCATACCCACTCCACAGGCATCGTGTTCCATGTCGGCTCTGTACAATCCTCTTGGTTCTTTCATATTGCGTCCATATTTGTGTGTTTGCTTTACTTTTGTCGCCTTGACGCTGCAAAGTTATGTCAATATGGAATCACGGGCAAGCGCGCGCTTACGAAACGCATCAATAAATGTGGTACAACTGACAGAAAGAAAGTCTGTGGCGTGTTTTGCTTACGAAATGACAAAAGAAGAAAGGCTTCTTTAGGCGAATTGTAAGTAGTATTGGGTTTTAATGCGCAAAATGCAAGACTGTATATCGACTTATTGTTCATTTTGCCATACCTTTGCGGCGAAAACATTGCAATGTGATATAGAATACTAATTATTAATCTGTTTATGGTATGAAGAAGATTGAAGCAATCATACGTAAGACAAAATTTGAGGAAGTCAAGGAAGCCCTGTTAGGCGCTGACATCAACTGGTTTGAGTATCATGATGTGCACGGTATAGGGCAAAGCAGACAAGAGAGAATCTATCGCGGAGTCCAATACAGCACCGATGTAATAGAGCGAGTTGCGCTAAGCATAGTATGTCGCGATCAGTTCGTACAGCCCACCATCGACGTTATCATAAAAGTCGCACAGACCGGTGAGATTGGAGATGGACGCATATTCGTCTCCGACGTTATCGACACTTACTCAATACGTACTGGCGAGCACGGCGACACCGTGCTGCGCGACAAGAAATAGTCACAACTGCACATACACACAACAACAAACACCGAAAACACACGATATGAACGACATAGCACTTTCTTTAGATACTGTATGGATGCTACTCGCAGCCATGCTTGTATTCTGGATGCAGCCCGGATTCGCCCTCTGCGAGGCCGGCTTCACCAGAGGTAAAAACACAGCCAACATCCTGTTCAAGAACTTTGTTGACTTCATGCTCGGCTCACTCCTCTTCTTCTTCGTAGGCTTCGGCTTTATGTTCGGGTCGGAGGGAGCAGGATTCATAGGCGCACCCAACTGGGGCGACCTCTCATTCTACAGCGGCGACCTGCCCGTCGAGGGCTTCCTCATGTTCGAAACTGTCTTCTGTGCCACAGCTGCCACAATCGTATCCGGGGCAATGGCCGAGCGCACCAAGTTCTCAATGTACGTGGTCTATAGTGCCGCCATCTCACTCTTCATCTACCCTATAGAGGGCCACTGGACCTGGGGCGGCGGCTGGCTGGCTGGCGATGCTGCCGATAGCTTTATGATGACTACATTCGGCGCAGCGTTCCATGATTTCGCAGGCTCGGCCATCGTACATAGCGTAGGCGGTGTGCTGGCGCTGATTGGTGCAATGGCTCTCGGCCCACGTCGCGGCAAGTACGACGCCGAAGGCCATAGCCGTGCCATACCTGGACACTCACTCACACTCGCCGCACTCGGCGTGTTCATCCTCTGGCTGGGCTGGTTCGGCTTCAACCCAGGTTCGCAGCTGGCAGCATCGGGCGAAGTGAACCGCACAGCCATATCACATGTGCTGCTCACCACCAACCTCGCTGCAGCCGCCGGTGGCATTGCCACGATGATGCTCACATGGTGGCGCTATGGAAAGCCCTCGTTCTCGCTTACACTCAACGGCGTGCTGGCCGGACTGGTGGGCATCACAGCAGGATGCGACCTCGTGTCGCCTCTCGGTGCCATCATCATAGGACTGGTGTGCGGCATAGTATTGGTGTATTCCATTGAGTTCATCGACCACCATCTGCATATCGATGACCCGGTAGGAGCATCGTCTGTTCACGGCGTGTGCGGCATCCTCGGCACGCTGATGACGGGACTGCTCGCCACAGATAGCGGAGCACTCTATGGTCACGGCTGGGGCTTCTTCGGCGCAGAGCTGTTCGGTATCGCTGTGATAGACCTCTGGGCTGCAGCATGCGGCATTGTGCTGTTCTACGGCATCAAGCGACTGAAAGGGCTACGCGTGGATGCACGCATTGAGGAGGAAGGACTGGATGTATACGAGCATGGGGAGCTGTGCTACAACTAATAAGAATGCACCGCTCGGCCCGAAGGTACGTTTGACACTTCAAGAATTAATAATCGACAATACTATGAATAAGATATTTGCTTTGGCTGCTATCGCAGCCTTGGGAGCGCCAGTAGTGGCACAGGACGTAGTGGAGACAACAGTGGCAGCCGACGTGGTTAGCCAGTACATCTGGCGTGGTCAGAATCTGGGCAACGCCGCCGTGCAGCCCACGTTGGGCGTGGCCTACAAGGGCCTGGAGCTGAGTGCGTGGGGCAGCGTAGGACTGACCGATGCTGCCGACACCAAGGAGCTGGACCTCACAGCATCGTATACAGTAGGCAGAATTAGCATCGGCGTGACCGACTACTGGTTCAACACACCTGAGCCGCGCTACTTCCTGTACGATGCCCACTGCACGAGCCATGTGTTCGAGGCTTTTGCCAGCTACGACTTCGGTCTGCTGTCGGCAGCGTGGTACACCAACTTCGCGGGCAATGACGGTCTGAACAAGAATGGCAAACGAGCCTATTCCAGCTACTTCGAGTTGTCGGCACCGTTCAGCTTAGGCAGCACCGAATGGACTGCCACCGTGGGCGCTGTGCCCTATGCCACCACGTCGTATGACGTCAGCGGCTTCGCTGTGACAAACCTCTCGCTGAAGGCTACAAAGGACATCCGCGTGACCGACAAGTTCAGCGTGCCGATATTCGGACAGGTGGTAGCCAACCCCAGCTCACAACATGCCTATCTGGTAGTGGGCTTCACGCTCCAACCGTAACATACAAGGAAGCTTGATGGAAACGAAGTACATATTCATCACTGGTGGTGTGGCCTCGTCGCTTGGCAAGGGCATCATATCGGCATCGTTGGGCAAACTGCTCCAGGCGCGAGGCTACCACATCACCATACAGAAGTTCGACCCTTACATCAACATCGACCCTGGCACGCTCAATCCCTACGAGCACGGCGAGTGCTACGTGACTGCCGACGGCATGGAGACCGACCTCGACCTGGGCCACTACGAGCGCTTCACAGGTATAGAGACCACACGCGACAACAGCGTCACCACGGGTCGCATCTACCTTAGTGTCATCGAGCGTGAGCGGCGTGGCGACTATCTAGGTAAGACCATACAGGTGGTGCCTCACATCACGGACGAGATAAAGAGAAGGATAGCCCCCCTCCTGTCCCCTCTGGGGGGGAAGACCAGCCGCGACACATCATCCCCCCCAGGGGGGGCAGGAGGGGGGCTTCTCGACTTTGTCATCACCGAGATAGGAGGCACTATAGGTGACATAGAGAGCCTGCCCTTCCTCGAGGCCATCAGGCAGCTGCGATGGGAACTGGGACCGCAGCGGGCGCTGAATGTACATCTGACCTACGTGCCGTATCTTGCTGCGGCTGGAGAACTGAAGACCAAGCCCACGCAGACCAGTGTGAAGCAGCTGCAGGGGCTCGGCATACAGCCGGAGGTGCTGGTGCTGCGCTCGGAGTATGACCTGAGCGACGAGCTACGGGCAAAGGTGGCGCACTTCTGCAATGTCGATGTCGAGGCTGTGGTGCAGAGCCAGGACCTGCCGAGCATCTACGAGGTACCAATCAACATGCAGCGGCAAGGGCTGGATGCCATCATCCTGAAGAAGATGGGGCTGGAGGTGGGCGCGACACCCGAGCTCGGGCCTTGGCGCAAGTTCCTCGAACTGCGCAAGCAGGCTACGGAGGTCGTGGACATCGCGCTGGTGGGTAAGTACGACTTGCAGGATGCCTACAAGAGTATACTCGAAAGCCTCGCCCATGCAGGTACATACAATAATCGTAAGGTCAGGACCCACTTCGTCAACAGTGAGTTCCTGACCCGCGGCAATATAGCGGAGCAGCTCGGCGGGATGGCAGGCGTGGTGATATGTCCGGGCTTCGGCCAGCGCGGCATAGAGGGCAAGATACTTGCCGCTGAATACTGCCGCACCCGCGACGTGCCCACATTCGGCATCTGCCTGGGTATGCAGATGATGGTGATAGAGTTCGCACGCAATGTGCTGGGCTACGCCGATGCCAACAGCAACGAGATGGACAGCACGACGCAGCATAACGTCATCGACATGATGGAAGAACAGAAGGCCGTGAAGCAGATGGGCGGCACAATGCGACTCGGAGCCTATGACTGCGAGCTGCAGCAGGGTAGCAGGGTGGCAGAGGCCTACAATCCTCAAGGGAAAACTTTGAGGCGCACTACGATCCGCGAGCGTCACCGCCACCGCTACGAGTTCAATAACAAATACAAGGACGAATACGAGCAGAACGGCATGAGGTGCGTGGGCATCAACCCTTCGACGAGTCTGGTGGAGATAGTTGAGATTCCGGCTTTGCGCTGGTACATAGGCACACAGTTCCACCCCGAATACTCGTCGACAGTGCTGCATCCGCACCCGCTGTTCATGGACTTTATCAAGGCATGTATATGAATGAGAGAATGAGACAGGCTGTATTGGTGCTGGAGGACGGCTCGACATTCAAGGGGTGGTCCTTCGGTGCAGCATGCGAAGCTTCGGGTGAGGTGGTGTTCAACACCGCCATGACAGGCTATCCCGAGAGCCTGACCGATCCCAGCTATGCGGGACAGATGCTGGTGATGACCTACCCGCTGGTGGGCAACTACGGTGTGCCGTCAGCAGATATTGGCGATGATGGCCTCCCGCTGTTCATGGAGAGCGACCGCATACATGTCTCGGCACTGATAGTGGCTGACTATAGTCCGATGTACTCCCACTGGAACGCCTGTGAGTCGCTGGCAGCATGGCTAAAGCGCGAGCAGGTGCCGGCTATAACTGGCATAGACACAAGACGCCTGACGCAGAAGCTACGTGAGAGCGGAGTGATGAGCGGGAGGCTCCTTGTGCAAGGAACCACAGAGGACACAGAGAGGACAGAGGTCACAGAGGACTACGGCTCAATAAACTGGGTGGAGAAGGTGAGCTGCAAGGAAGTGGTGACCTATACGCCCTATCCCCTCAGTGCCCCCTCTGTGCCGCCAAAGGTGGTGCTGGTGGACTGTGGCGTGAAGGCGAACATCATACGCTGCCTGCTGAGGCGCGGTGTGGAGGTGATACGTGTGCCTTGGGACTACGACTTCAACCAGCTGGAGTTCGATGGATTGTTCCTGGCCAACGGGCCAGGCAACCCTGAGCTGTGCAGCGCAACGGTGCAGCATATACGTCAGTTCCTGCTGAACGAGGAGGTGAAGTCTGTCGGGAAAACCGACGGACACGTAAGGCCTTGCATGGGCATCTGTTTGGGCAACCAGTTGCTGGCGCAGGCTGCTGGTGCAAAGACCTACAAGCTGAAGTACGGGCACCGCTCCCACAACCAACCTGTGCGGCTGGTGGGCACTAACCGCTGCTACATCACGTCGCAGAATCACGGCTATGCCGTTGACGACGCGACGCTGCCTGCCGACTGGGAGCCGCTCTTTGTCAACATGAACGACGGTTCCAACGAGGGCATACGCCACAAGAGCCACCCTTGGTTCTCGGCACAGTTCCATCCTGAGGCCTGCTCGGGACCGGTGGATACGGAGTGGATGTTTGATGAGTTCGTACACACCATGCAGAGTTCAAGGGTTCTTTGCAAGCGAAGCGAACAAGTTCGAGCGCAAGGGTCCTTAGCAAGCATAGCGAACAACTTCGAGCGCAAGGGTTCAAGGCTGAAGAAAATGGGCAGAGACAACCATATTGTCTCCCCTGCAAAAGTCCTTCTCCTCGGCTCCGGCGCATTGAAGATCGGGCAGGCGGGCGAGTTCGACTATAGCGGGTCGCAGGCGCTGAAGGCGCTGAAGGAAGAGGGCATCAGTACGGTGCTGATCAATCCTAACATCGCTACGGTACAGACGTCGCAGGGCATAGCTGATACTGTTTACTTCCAGCCTGTGACACCAGAGTTTGTGGAGCGCATCATCGAGAGGGAACGGCCCGACGGCATACTGCTAAGCTTCGGAGGGCAGACGGCACTGAACTGCGGAGTGGAACTATATAATAAAGGTGTGTTGGAGCGCTACGGCGTAGAGGTGCTGGGCACTCCCATCCAGGCCATCATCGACACAGAGGACCGCGACCGCTTCGTGCGGCGGCTGGACGAGATAGGCGTGAAAACCATCAGGAGCCAGGCGTGCAGCGACATAGAGAGCGTGCGAGCTGCGGTGGCAGAGCTGGGCTACCCTGTGATACTCCGCGCCGCCTACGCCCTGGGCGGACTTGGCTCAGGCTTCTGCAACAACGAGGAGGAGCTGACGCGACAGGCTGAGGAGGCATTCTCGTTCTCGCCGCAGGTGCTGGTGGAGAAGTCGCTGCAGGGATGGAAGGAGATAGAGTACGAGGTGGTGCGCGACCGCTATGACAACTGCATCACCGTATGCAACATGGAGAACTTCGACCCGCTGGGTATCCACACCGGCGAGTCTATCGTGGTGGCACCGAGCCAGACGCTCAGCAACGCCGAGTACCACAAGCTGCGTGCGCTGGCCATAAAGATAATACGTCATATTGGCATCGTAGGCGAGTGCAACGTGCAGTACGCCTTAGACCCGGAGTCGGAAGACTACCGCGTGATTGAGGTTAATGCCCGCCTGTCGCGCTCCTCGGCTCTGGCATCGAAAGCCACGGGCTACCCGCTGGCCTTCGTTGCAGCCAAGCTGGGCTTGGGCTACGGCCTGTTCGACCTGAAGAACTCGGTGACAAAGACCACCAGCGCCTTCTTCGAGCCTGCACTCGACTACGTGGTGTGCAAGATACCGCGCTGGGATCTCTCCAAGTTCCACGGCGTGAGCCATCAGCTGGGCTCATCGATGAAGAGCGTGGGCGAGGTGATGGCTATAGGCCGCACATTCGAGGAGACGCTGCAGAAGGGATTGCGCATGATAGGGCAGGGGATGCACGGGTTTGTGGAGAACAAGAAGTCCGCCCCCAAAGGTGGGCTGCGAGATATGGAGGAGGCTTTGCGCCACGCTACCGACAACCGCATCTTTGTGCTGTCTCAGGCCATACAGATGGGCTACGGCGTGGAGCGGCTGCACAGCCTGACGAGGATAGACCGCTGGTTCCTGCATAAGCTGCAGCACATAGTGGACATCGACCAGCAGCTCCGTCAGCACGCCTACATAGCTGAGCTCGCCAAGTGGATGGAGCCAACGGAGCTGATGGAGCAGCTGGAGTCGCCCGACTTGATGGAGCTGCTCCACGCCGCCAAGGTCTATGGCTTCTCGGACTTCCAGATAGCTCGCAGCCTCGGCATGGAAGCCGTGATGAGCATGGAGGAGGCAGGCCTGAAGGTGCGCGAGTGGCGCAAGGAGCTGGACATAGAGCCTGTGGTGAACCAGATAGACACGCTGGCTGCCGAGTACCCCGCCGCGACGAACTACCTGTATCTTTCTTATTTATAATCGAGATAACGAGATAACGAGATAACGGAATAACGAACAATTATGTGTGGAATAGTATCAATACTGAACGTTAAGGCGCAGACGCAGGAGTTGCGTCAGAAGGCGCTACGCATGAGCCAGAAGATCCGGCATCGCGGGCCTGACTGGAGCGGCATCTATTGTGGCGGGTCGGCAATACTGGCCCACGAGCGACTGAGCATCGTCGACCCGGAGTCGGGGCGGCAACCGCTCTACTCGCCCGACAGACGGCAGGTGCTGGCAGTCAATGGCGAGATATACAACCATCAGGACATACGCAGGCGCTATGCAGGCAAGTATGAGTTTCAGACGGGCAGCGACTGCGAGGTGATCCTGGCGCTGTATCGCAACAAGGGTATCTCCTTCCTCGAAGACCTGAACGGCATCTTCGCCTTCGTGCTGTACGATGAGCAGCGCGACGAGTTCCTCATAGCCCGCGACCCCATAGGCGTTATACCTTTATATATAGGCTACGACAGCGACGGCACAGTATATGTGGCCAGCGAGCTGAAGGCGCTGGAGGGACAATGCGAGCGCTACGAGCCTTTCCTGCCTGGCCACTACATGTGGAGCGGAGAGGCGGGTGTGCAGCGGTACTACCGTCGCGACTGGATGGAGTACGATGCTGTGAAGGACAATCCCGCCAGCACAGCTGCCATACACGATGCGCTGGAGGCGGCGGTGAAGCGTCAGCTGATGAGTGATGTGCCATACGGCGTGCTGCTCTCGGGCGGGCTGGACAGTAGCGTGATATCGGCCATTGCCGAGAAGTACAGCCAGATGCGCATCGAGGACAACTCCGAGACACGTGCCTACTGGCCGCGCCTGCACTCCTTCGCCGTTGGCTTGAAGGGTGCGCCCGACCTGGAGAAGGCACGCTTGGTGGCCGAGCATATAGGCACCGTTCACCACGAGATAAACTACACCATACAGGAGGGCCTCGATGCCATACGCGACGTGATATACTTCATCGAGACCTACGACGTGACTACTGTGCGTGCTTCCACGCCTATGTACCTGCTGGCACGTGTCATCAAATCGATGGGCATCAAGATGGTGCTGTCCGGCGAGGGTGCCGACGAGATATTCGGAGGCTATCTGTACTTCCACAAAGCCCCAAGCGCGCAGGCCTTCCATGAGGAGACTGTTCGCAAGCTGTCCAAGCTCTACCTATACGATTGTCTTCGAGCCAACAAGAGCTTGGCAGCTTGGGGTGTTGAGGGGCGCGTGCCCTTCCTGGACAAGGAGTTCCTCGATGTGGCCATGCGAACCAATCCGAAGGCAAAGATGTGCGACCGGCGGCCACGGCAAATTGAGAAGTACATAGTCCGCTCTGCCTTTGCCGACATGCTGCCGACCGAGGTGGCTTGGCGGCAGAAGGAGCAGTTCAGCGACGGCGTGGGCTACTCGTGGATAGACACCCTGAAGGCTGTTACAGCCGCTGCGGTCACGGACGAGCAGATGGCACACGCTGCCGAGCGGTTCCCCATCAACCCGCCGCAGAACAAGGAGGAGTACTATTATCGCAGCATCTTCGCCGAGCACTTCCCCAGCGACAGCGCAGCCCGCAGCGTGCCGTCGGAAGCCAGCGTGGCCTGCTCCACAGCCATTGCGCTGGAGTGGGATGAGGCGTTCAAGAACATGAACGATCCCAGCGGCCGTGCTGTGGCTGGTGTGCACGAAATGGCCTACGGCCGCTGACAATGCGGTGTTGCGACCTGTTCAGCGTGATGTCGCTCAAAAAACACGCGCGTGTTAAATAAAAAACACGCGCGTGTCATTTATTTAACATGCGCATGTTTTTTATTTAACACGCGCGTGTTTTTTTGCTGGTGATGCGATGCAAGGGATGCGTTGACGCAATAATTCGGGTTTCATACCGCGTAATTCAGAAATATGGGCTAACTTTGCATGTCAATACATCAATGTTAGCCCATGTCATTGTTCAGTACTCGCGAGCCACGACGCTTTCGTGGCGTGCACATTTATACGTCGGAGCGCAAGGACAAGCTCGACAAGCTGGTGGCTCAGGCCAAGCGCGAGGAGCAGCTGGCGCGAGGCGAGGAGGTGCCCTACACACCCGACATAGAGAGCTATCGCGGCAAGTTCGGCCACAACCAGAAGCATCTGAGCCGCTATCGCGACCCTGACCGACGCAGGCTGCATCCGGGTGCAGCGATAGCCATCATCGTGGTGCTGCTGATACTGTGGCACTACTGCCTGACGGGGTCATTCCGCTTTTAATTCACGATTCACGATTCATAATTAAGGATTGGATATCATTCAACTTTTGCCCGACAGCGTGGCCAACCAGATAGCAGCTGGTGAGGTCATACAGCGACCGGCTTCTGTAATCAAGGAGCTGGTGGAGAATGCTGTCGATGCGGGCGCTCACCATGTAGACGTGGTGGTGGCCGATGCCGGGCGAACCAGCATACAAGTGGTGGACGACGGGTGCGGCATGAGTGAGACCGACGCACGTCTGGCCTTCGAGCGCCACGCCACCAGCAAGATACGCGAGGCTGCCGACCTCTTCGCACTGACCACGATGGGCTTTCGCGGCGAGGCTCTGCCCTCGATAGCTGCTGTGGCACAGGTCGAGCTGACCACACGTCCGGCAGGCGCAGAGCTGGGCACGCACCTGATGATTGAGGGCTCGCGGGTGCTCAGTCAGGAACCTGTGGTGACGGCTGTGGGCAGCAATTTCGTGGTGAAAAACCTCTTCTTCAACACGCCGGCGCGACGCAAGTTCCTCAAGACGGCGCATACCGAGATGGCCAATATCACCGCAGAGCTGGACAGAATCACGCTGGTGCACCCCGATGTGGCATTCACGCTGACGCACAACGGGCAGTCGCTCATGTCCCTGACGCAGACATCGGCCAAGGGGCGCATAGCTGCCGTGGCCGGCGACCGCGTGGCGGAACAGCTGCTGCCGCTGGACGTGGAGACGCCGCTGGTCAACATACACGGCTTCGTGGGGCAGCCGCAGTCGGCACGCAAGCGCGGAGTGCAGCAGTTCTTCTTCGTGAACAACCGCTACATGCGTCATCCCTACTTCCACCGTGCCATAGTCGAGGCCTTTGCGCCTTATGTGGCAGCCGACCAGCAGGTGCCGTACTTCATATATATGACTGTGCAGCCCGATGAGATCGACGTGAACATACACCCCACGAAGACGGAGATTAAGTTCGAGAATGAGCTGGCCATCTGGCAGATACTGCTGGCTGCTGCCCGCGAGAGCCTGGGGCGCTGGGGTGCCGTGCCTGGCATAGACTTCGACACCGAAGGGCGTCCGCAGGACATACCTGTGTTCAATCCCAGCGAGCCGCCCAGACATGTGGCTCCGCCCAAGGTGGAGTACAACGAGGGCTTCAATCCCTTCGGGGAGAGCGCAAGCAGTACTAAACCCTCTGTGCTATCGGCCCCACCTGAGCCCTCTGTGCCATTGATAATACCTGAGGATGTGCAGCTGTCGCTGGGCCTGCCGGAGGAGAAGAGCAACGAGCACTTCCAGTACAAGGGAACATATGTGGTCACAGCCACCCGTAGCGGGCTGATGCTGATAGACCAGCACCGCGCACATCTGCGCATACTGTACGAGCGCTACCTCAGCCAGCTGACAGCCGCGCAGGTCACAGCCCTGCCGTCGCAACATCTGCTGTTCCCCGATGTGGTGCAGTTCACAGCCGGCGAGTCGACCACGCTGGCATCCATGCAGCACGATCTGGCGCTCATAGGCTTCGACCTGAGTCAGCTCAGCGGAGGCACGTGGTCGGTGGAAGGCATACCTGCGGGTATGGAAGGCCTGGAGCCTCGGCGCCTGCTACTCGACCTGATAGCCACAGTCGGCGAGCGAGGCACATTCAGCGCCCAGGAGCAGCAGGAACGCATGGCTCTGGCTCTGGCCCGCAATGCAGCCATACCAGCAGGGCAGCTGCTGTCGGCCGACGAGATGCGCGACCTCACGGACAGGCTCTTCGCCAGCCATATGCCACGCCTCACGCCCGACGGCAAAGCCATATACACGGTGATTGATGATGCCGAATTGGGACGTATGTTCAAATAATCTAAGGTAAAAGTTTGCACACGTCAGTTACTATACCTAACTTTGCATCGCCTTTGAGAGGAAAGAGCGCCAGGGCGCTTAGCTCAGCTGGTTCAGAGCGTCTGCCTTACAAGCAGAGGGTCGGGGGTTCGAATCCCTCAGCGCCCACGTTCTCCCTACTATAGCTCTTTCTTGTCGGGGCATTTTTTATTGCACACTATCAAGAACGGATGAATAATAAAACACTATATGCCATGTCGAATACACTTACATTGCAGGAGCTTGTCAACACCGCCGGCCGGCAGTCGGAGAATCAGGTGAAGAGCATACTGGCTCAGCTGCTCGAGCAGGTTGAGGCGCTACACTCGAAGCAGCAGCTACACCTGCACATCAACCCAAATAATGTAACTATAGCCGCCAACGGACGTGTCACCTTGCTGCCACCGATGTCCACACAGGGAGGCAATCTTGATGGCTTCATGCCGGCAGAGCAGACCAATGGCGACAATGCCAACATAGGTCCCTGGACAGACTTCTTCGGGCTTGGTGCTACGCTCTATGTGGCGCTCACCGGCCAGAACCCTCCGGCACTGGAGGCTATCACAGCGCTGGGCGGCATAGACCTTCACGACTTCTCCGATGAGATTTCGCTGTCGATGTGCCAGGTGGTGCAGTACTTGATGCGCCCCGTGCGTTTCCACCGCCCGCGTCGTGCCGACGATGTGCGCCGCTTCCTGGCAGAGAAGCAGATGGAGCTGCCCACAGCACCTCTGGCCGTAGGCGTCGAGATGCAGCAGCCACAGCAGCCACAGCAGCCACAGCAGCCACAGCAGCCCAAGATTGAGGAAAGCGCCACACGTATCGACCTACGCAGCAACGACTTTGAGGAACAGCACACCCGCGTAGACATTGGCGGCGGCGACTTCGACCAGCACACCCGCGTAGACAGCAATGCAGGCGGCTTCGACAGCTTTGGCAGCACTGGTAGCTTCGACAGTACAGGCAGCTTCGACTCGACCACAGGCAGCGACCCCGTAACCAAGGTAAGCACCAATCAGTCGCCACTGGCCAACTTCCGTCTCACCCCGACTGTGATAGCTACCGCCGTGGTAGCCCTGCTGCTGGTGGCAGGTGGAGCTCTGTACTTCATACAGCCCAAGTTCGTAAAGAACCTCTTCGGAGGCAGCAAGCACCACTCGATGTATGTAGACGATGACGATGAGGATGACGATGAGGACTACGCTGAGGATGACGACGATGAGGACGACCGCAGCAGCTCGCGCCGCAGCAACCGCCACGGCAAGAAGGGCGTGGAGGTGAAGCGCAGCAGCGTGGGCTACACCGTGACAGTCGACGGCCAGTCGTTCACTATGGTGTCTGTAGGTGGCGGAACGTTCACAATGGGGCGCAGCGACTACTACGACGAGACTTCTCATACCGTGGAGCTCTCTCCTTATTATATTGGCGAGACCGAGGTGACCAAGGAGCTATGGGAGGCTGTGATGGGCGACGACCCCAATCCATCTGTCGACGGACCTAATGTGCCGGCAGTGAACATCAGCTACAACGACTGCCTGGACTTCATCAGCGAGCTGAACGACAGGATGCCTTCTAGTTGCAACATCACGTTCCGTATGCCTACGGAGGCTGAGTGGGAGCTGGCCGCACGCGGTGGCACCTACGACGGACAGTTCTGGAGCGGCACCGACAGCGAGTACAGCCTGGACAGCTATGCATGGTACGACGACAACAGTAGGAACAACTATCATGCAGTAGGCACGCTGTCGTCCAACCGCCTGGGTATCTTCGATATGTCTGGCAACGTGTGGGAGTGGTGCTCCGACTGGTACGACTCGTCCTACTACAATCGTTCACCGCGCGTCAATCCGCAGGGACCGTCATCTGGTGACAACCGTGTGAAGCGCGGCGGATGCTACAGCAGCGTAGCCGGTTCATGCCGCTCCACGTACCGTCTGTACCAAAACCCGACTGAAGGCAGCAGCATAACAGGCTTGCGTCTGGCTGCTTCCAAGAATTAATACACACAGCAGTAGCCAGAGTAATGAAGCTATTCAGACCTACATATATGGCCATGACCATTGTCTGCACGATGATGGCTATGGCTTTTGCGTCGTGCAACAACGATGAGACCTATGCCGAGCAGAAGGAGAAGGAGCGCGATGCCGTAAACAGTTTCATCAGCCGCGACATCGTAATCCTCGACAGCGAGGGGCAGGAAGTGGTGCATGTGGGACGCATCAACGTGATTAGCGAGCAGCAGTTCTACGCGCAGGACAGCACCACCAATGTGGAGCGCAACGAGTATGTGCTCTTCGGCAGCACCGGCGTGTACATGCAGATAGTGCGCGAAGGCGTCGGCGAGCGTATAGCCTCCGGGCAGTCGAGACGCGTCATAGCACGCTACGTGGAGTTCAACATCCTGCGCGACAGCATACAGAGCCGCAACGACATACTGTACTACCACACCAGCCCCGACATCATCGATTTGACCAACAGTTACGGCACCTTCACCGCCCGCTTCAATATCGATGACGGGGGTGGAGCTATGTACCGGCTGTATAACACTCAGGAGGTTCCGGCTGGTTGGCTGGTGCCATTCACCTACATACGACTGGGTCGTCAGCAGCAGAGCGACGACCAGATAGCCAAGGTGCGACTCATCGTACCTCACACCCAAGGCACGTCGGATGCACGCAACTACGTGTACCCGTGCTTCTACGAGATACTGTTCCAAGAGATGCGACAATAAAAGCCTATGCTATCCATACTGAAACCATTGGAGACCTTCGGGCGCTACCTCCAGCTGATGGGCAAGGTGTTCAGCTGGCCGGAGCGTGTGCGCATGTACCTGAAGCAGTACGTCAAGGAAATGTACCAGCTGGGCGTGGACAGCATACTCATCGTGCTGCTGATTTCATTCTTCATCGGTGCGGTGATATGCATACAGATGAAGGTGAACATACAAAGCCCCTGGATGCCGCGCTTCACCACAGGCTACACCACACGTGAGATTCTGCTGCTGGAGTTCTCGTCGAGCATCATGTGTCTGATACTGGCGGGCAAGGTGGGCAGCAACATCGCCTCCGAGATAGGTACCATGCGCGTCACACAGCAGATAGATGCTCTCGAGATAATGGGCGTCAACTCGGCTTCGTTCCTCATTCTGCCTAAGATTGCAGCGCTGGTGACGATGATACCTGTGCTGGTCACTTTCAGCATTGTAGCAGGCCTGGGTGGTGCCTATGCAATCAGCTTGGCTGGAATCATCACGCCAGATGATCTGACCTTCGGCTTGCAGCATAGCTTCAATGTGTGGTTCGTTTGGATGTCGTACATTAAGAGCTTCTTCTTTGCATTCATCATCGCCAGCGTGTCGGCCTTCTATGGCTATACCGTTGAAGGCGGCTCCGTCGAGGTGGGCAAGGCATCGACAGATTCTGTGGTGCATTGCTCAATGCTCATACTCTTCGCTGACATATTCCTGACGCAGATATTGAGTTGACGAATGATAGAACTTCACAACATATACAAGTCCTTCGAGGACAAGGAGGTGCTGAAGGATATCAACGCCACCTTCTATACGGGCAAGACCAATCTCATCATAGGTCAGTCGGGTTCGGGCAAGACGGTGCTGATGAAATGCATCGTGGGGCTGCTGCAACCCACATCGGGACAGATACTGTACGACGGACGTGACTTCGTGAGCATGACTAAGAAGGAGCGTATGTTGCTGCGCCGCGAGATGGGCATGATATTCCAAAGTGCAGCGCTGTTCGACAGCATGACTGTGCTGGAGAACGTCATGTTCCCGCTCGACATGTTCTCGTCAATGAACCTTAGCGACCGTGTGAATCGGGCGCGCCAGTGTCTCGACCGTGTGAACCTCATAGACGCACAGAAAAAGTACCCTGATGAGATCTCCGGCGGTATGCAGAAGCGTGTGGCCATAGCACGTGCCATAGCCCTCAACCCCAAGTACCTGTTCTGCGACGAACCCAACAGCGGCCTCGATCCCAGGACATCGCTCGTGATAGACGACCTCATCCACGACATCACGCAGGAGTACCAGATGACCACCATCATCAACACCCACGACATGAACTCCGTGATGGGTATTGGCGAGAGCATCATCTTCATCAAGGAGGGCCGCGAGGAGTGGCTCGGCGATAAGACTCAGGTGATGTCGTCAACCTGCCAGCCACTCATCGACTTCATCTTCGCTTCCGACCTATTGCGCAAGGCACGCGAAGCCAGTCTGCGCCTGTCATAATCACTTATAGCACAGTTCCCTCTCAACCATGCAGGAAGAGAGGGAACTGTTGTGTTTTGCCGCCTGCTACTTTCCGTTATGCGGAGAGCTTTCTGCTGGCATCTGGCTTCATGCTATGCGAAAGCAATGGTCAGGCCTGCCATTACGATGCTGACCATAGACATCAGCTTGATGAGTATGTTCAGCGAGGGACCGCTGGTGTCCTTGAAGGGGTCGCCCACGGTGTCGCCCACGATTGTGGCCTTGTGTGCGAAGCTGCCCTTGCCGCCGAAGTTGCCTTCCTCTACCATCTTCTTGGCGTTGTCCCAGGCACCGCCGGCATTGGCCATGAATACAGCCAGCGTGAAGCCTCCGGCCAGACCGCCTACCAGCAGACCCAGCACACCAGCCACGCCCAGCACCATGCCCACCACGATGGGTATGGCTATAGCCAGCAGCGAGGGGAATATCATCTCATGCTGTGCAGCGCGGGTGCTAATCTCCACGCACGAACCGTAGTCGGGAGTAGCTTTGCCCTCGAGTATGCCCTTTATCTCACGGAACTGACGGCGCACCTCTTCAACCATCTTCTGTGCGGCACGTCCCACGGCCTCCATTGTCAGACCGCAGAACAGGAAAGCTGCCATAGCGCCGATGAATGCGCCCACCAGCACCTTGGGGTTCATCAGGTTCACCTGGAAGAACTCCATAAAGTCGGGCATGGTGGCTGATGATGGGTCGAATACCTGCTGTGTAAGCGGATGGATGAACTCGCGGCCACCCTCCACGGCGCGCACCATCGCTATCTTTATCTCCTCGACGTAGGAAGCCAGCAGGGCCAGTGCTGTCAAGGCTGCCGAGCCAATGGCGAAGCCCTTGCCGGTGGCAGCGGTGGTGTTGCCCAGTGCGTCAAGGGCATCGGTGCGGTGGCGCACTTCCTCTCCCAACTCGCTCATCTCGGCATTGCCGCCTGCGTTGTCAGCTATGGGGCCGTAGGCGTCGGTGGCGAGGGTGATGCCCAGTGTGGACAGCATACCCACAGCGGCAATGCCTATGCCGTAGAGACCGTGCGAGATGCTGCTGGCGCTCATGGTGAGGTCGAAGCCGTTGGCAAACATGTAGCTCAGCATGATGGCCACGCAGATAGTCACCACAGGTATGCAGGTCGAAATCATTCCTGTGCCTATACCTTTTATTATAACGGTGGCCGAACCGGTGAGACCAGCCTCACTTATCTTCTGTGTTGGACGGTAGGAGTGCGAGGTGTAGTACTCTGTGGCCTGCCCGATGATGACACCGGCAGCCAAGCCCGTGATGACCGACAGCGACAGCCCCAGCCAGTTCTCTATGCCAAGCATATAGAGTATGGCGAAAGTGGCGGCGGCAATCAGCACTGCCGATACGTTGGTGCCTACTGACAGCGAGCGCAGCAGGTCGCGCATTGTGGCTCCCTCCTTGGTGCGTACGAGGTAGATGCCCAGTATGCTTAGGAACACACCCACGGCGGCAATCAGCATCGGGGCAATGACGGCCTTCATCTGCATGTCAGGCGTCAGTGCAAAGGCTGTGGCACCGAGGGCGGCGGTTGACAGTATGCTGCCGCAGTAGCTCTCGTAGAGGTCGGCACCCATGCCGGCCACGTCGCCAACGTTGTCGCCCACGTTGTCGGCGATGGTGGCGGGGTTGCGCGGGTCGTCCTCGG
>CALEPV010000031.1 GCA_937910905.1 uncultured Prevotellaceae bacterium | reverse complement strand
CAAAGGTACTACTATTCTTTCGTTTAACTGCGTCAAAGGCACTTTTTTATTGCATTTCTCTTGTCTATGTGGCAACTTTCACATACCTTTGCACCGCAAAAGCGACAGGAGCACACCACCTCCACCCGCCCCGTGCACACCGTTGTTTTTGCTTTTGGACTTGTAGCTCAGTTGGTTAGAGCAACAGACTCATAATCTGGAGGTCATAGGTTCAAGCCCTATCTGGTCCACGCTAGCAAAGCGTCAGCAGTGCTCCACAACAGGTGTGCTGCTGTTTTTTATACCTAACCATTATCATGCCGTTATGAGACGACGTAAACGCAGCAATATCAATCAGCGAGTGATGACGGGAGTCATAGCTATGGCTCTTGTGGTGCTGACCATAGCATTCCTGTTCCTGAGCATGGTGTCATGCTCCGACAATCAGCAAACATTCCACGTTGAAGGAGCCATCACGGGAGCTGCCGACAGCACACTGACACTCGAAGCCATGGCACTCGACAGCATACACACGCTACAGAGCACAAAGCTTGATGCCGAAGGACACTTTGCCTTCGACGTAGCTACCGACACCGCTTCGAACCCTGAGTTCTACCGGCTGAGCATAGGACAGCACCGCATCAACTTTGCCGTGGACAGCACCGAGACCATCACCGTACAGGCTGATATGCAGCAGATGAGTAGCAACTACGACATCGACGGCAACACCGATTCGCGCAAGATGAAGACCATCGCTCAGCTAGCCATACAGCTGCAGATGCAGATTACAGCCATTGGACGCGATGCCAGCCTGACGGACTACCAGCGCTATCAGCGTGCCGATGCACTCGTGGAGCAGTACAAGCAGACGCTGAAGACCGACTACATACTGGCCGACCCGTCGTCTGCAGCGGCCTACTACGCCCTGTTCCAGACCATCAGCGGCCAGATGCTGTTCGACCCAGTGAACAATCGTGACGATGTAAGATACTTCTCGGCCGTGGCCACACAGTGGAACGAACTCTATCCTGGCACACCGCGAACCACCAATCTGGTGAACATCGCACTGCGTGGACATCAGAACACACGCCAGCCCCGTCCGCTGGAGATACAGCTGGACAGCACCAAGGTGCGGCAAACTGGAATCATAGATTTCGGCTTTCCGGACCTGCGAGGCCGCGAGCGTCGGCTGTCCGACTATCCCGACAACGTAGTGCTGCTCGACTTCACAGCCTACTCGCTGCGCGGTTCGCAGGAGCGCAATCTGGAGCTGCGCGAATTATATAATAGGTATCACGCGCGCGGGCTTGAGATTTACCAAGTGTCACTCGATGCCAACGAGCACTACTGGCGCACCGTGAGCGAGAGCCTGCCGTGGGTGTGCGTCTACTGCGCCGAGGGCGTAGCCAACGATATGGTGCAACTGTACCAAGTACAACAGCTCCCTTCCTACTTTATCATAGGCCGCGGTTCAGAACTCAAGCTGCGCGGCGAGCAGGTAACGAATCTAAAGCAAGCAATAGAGGCAGAGCTGTAAAAAATGCACCCCCGATCCCTACATGAAGGGAGCCGGGGGTGCTTTTTTATTACTTCACCAGCGTCCAGGTGGCACCGTCCTTGGTGTCCTTGATTTCAAAGCCCAGGGCTGTAAGCTCGTTGCGTATCTTGTCGCTCGTTGCCCAGTCCTTGTTCTGCTTGGCTATGGCTCGCTGCTCCAGCAGAATGTCCACCACGTGGCCGAAGGCTTCCTCGCGTGCGGCATTGGTGGCCGAAGTGTCGGATGTGAGACCCAATATGTCTGTAGCGAACAACTGAATAGTACTGCTCAGCTCTACCAGATCGTCGGCGCTAATAGTGGCCTTGTGGTCCAGCACCTTGTTGATTACCGTGCTGGCATCGAACAGATGACTTATCACTTGCGGTGATGCCAAGTCATCGTTCATGGCATCGTAGCACTTCTGACGTAGCTCACTCACCAACTTTTGCGTCTGCTCGTCGCTCTGCTTGGAGGCTGTGATGCGCTTCAGGTCGGCTATAGCCTGCATCAGTCGCTGCAGTCCCTTCTCTGCTGCCTGCAGGGCCTCATTGCTGAAGTCTACTGTCGAGCGGTAGTGTGCCTGCAGTATGAAGAAGCGTATGGTCATCGGCGAGTAAGCTTGTGTGAGCTTCTCGTGCGTGCCGTTGAAGAACTCATTGAGCGTGATGAAGTTGCCCAGCGACTTACCCATCTTCTGACCACCGATGGTCACCATGTTGCAGTGCATCCAGTAGTTCACAATGTCGGAGCCCTGACTGGCCACCGCCTGTGCTATCTCGCACTCATGGTGCGGGAACACTAAGTCCATACCGCCACCATGAATATCGAAGTGCGAACCGAGGTACTTGCGGCCCATGGCCGTACACTCACAGTGCCAGCCTGGGAAACCGTCGCTCCAAGGCGAAGGCCAGCGCATGATGTGCTCCGGCTGCGCAGCCTTCCACAGAGCAAAGTCCACTTGATTGTGCTTCTCGCTCTGGCCATCCAGCTCGCGCGAATTGTTTATCACATCGGTTAGGTTGCGCCCTGACAGCTTGCCGTAGCGGTACTTCTCGTTGTACTTCTCCACATCGAAGTACACCGAGCCCTGACTCTCGTAGGCATAGCCGTTGGCAAGTATCTCCTTCACCAGCTGTATCTGCTCTATGATGTGACCGGTAGCATGAGGCTCGATGCTGGGCGGCAGGCAGTTCAGCTTTTGCATGGCATCGTGGAAGCGGTTAGTGTAGTACTGCGCCACCTCCATAGGCTCCAGCTGCTCCAGTCGGGCCTTCTTGGCTATCTTGTCCTCACCCTCGTCGGCATCGTGCTCAAGATGTCCCACGTCGGTGATATTCCTCACATAGCGCACCTTGTAGCCTATGTGCTGCATATAGCGGAACAGCAGGTCGAAGGTTATGGCCGGGCGTGCATGGCCCAGATGAGCATCGCCATAGACCGTCGGACCGCACACGTACATGCCCACGCGGCCCTCTACAACAGGTCTGAACAGCTCCTTCTGGCGGCTCAGTGTATTATAAATCAGTAGTGGTTGTGTCATTTTGCTATATTGTATTATGGTATTATATAAGTATGATGTGGCTCTCTCTGATTACAAACAACGGTCAACATCGGCCATCGGCATGTATCAGTGCTAACAGCCGCTCTACGGCCTCCTCCTGTGGGATGTTCTTCTCCACACACTCCTTGCCGCGATAGAGGCTCACCTTGCCACGGGCAGCACCTACATAGCCATAGTCGGCATCGGCCATCTCGCCGGGACCGTTCACTATGCAGCCCATGATGCCTATCTTCAGACCTTTCAGGTGACTGGTGGCGGCCTTGATGCGGGCTATGGTCTCTGGCAGGTCGTAGAGTGTACGACCGCAGCCGGGACAGCTGATGTACTCGGTCTTGGTCATGCGCTGGCGTGCGGCCTGCAGCAGCGTGTAGGCCACAGGTATCTCGGCCTCCGGTGCCTCGCTGAGCGACACACGGATAGTATCGCCAATGCCGTCTATGAGCAGTGAACCAATACCTACTGCACTCTTGATGCGTCCGTCCTCGCCCTCGCCGGCCTCGGTCACGCCCAGATGTAGCGGGAATGTCATGCCTTCGGCATCCATAGCCTTCACCAGCAGGCGCACACTCTGCACCATCACCACTGTATTTGAAGCCTTGATGCTCACCACCACGTCCATGAACTGCTCCTTCATGCAGATGCGCAGAAACTCCATGCAGCTCTCCACGATGCCCTCTGGCGTATCACCGTAGCGCGACATGATTCGGTCTGAGAGAGAACCGTGGTTCACACCTATGCGAATGGCGGTACCGTGTTCGCGGCAGATGTTTAGGAAAGGAACGAACCTGTCCTCTATCTTGCGCAGCTCGGCAGCATACTCCTCGTCGGTATATTCCAGATGCTTGAACTGACGGGCGGCATCCACGTAGTTGCCTGGATTGATACGCACCTTCTCGCAGTAGAGGGCAGCCACCTCAGCCACCTTGGGGTTGAAATGCACGTCGGCCACCAGCGGCACATCGCAACCGGCAGCGCGGACACGGTCACGGATTACTCGCATGTTCTCTGCCTCGCGCACACCCTGCGTGGTGAGCCTAACCAGTTCGCCCCCCGCAGCAGCTATGGCCAGTATCTGTTTCACGCACCCCTCCGTGTTCATTGTGGAGGTGGTGCACATCGACTGCACCCTGATGGGGTTAGAGCCACCTATACCGATGTTGCCCACGCGCACCTCATGGGTGTGGCGACGAAGATGAAGACCCCCTCCCCGCTCCCCCTCAGTGGAGAGAGTGGAATGTATTTGACTGGATGTATTCATATCGTTTTACTGGTGCAATTTCCGTTATTCCTTATTGATGCCTCGAATGGTGTCAACTTTCCACTCATACTTCACCTTGGCCAACTCTTCATTGGCCTTGACTATCTTCTGTACTAATCCACTCTTGTAGTACTTCAGCCGCGTAGCTATGTCGGCATCGGTGAGAGCCAGCATCTGCATGGACAGTACTGCTGCATTGAGTGCACCGTTAACAGCTACTGTTGCTACAGGTATGCCTGGGGGCATCTGAACTATCGACAGTAGTGCGTCGAGTCCGTCCAGCATACCCTTGATAGGCACTCCAATCACTGGTAGAGCCGTCTGTGCGGCAATCACACCAGGCAGTGCAGCTGCCATACCTGCGGCAGCGATGATGACCTTCACGCCACGCTGTTCTGCACCACGCGCAAATGCTTCAACCTCAGCTGGGGTGCGATGCGCAGACAGCGCCTGCATCTCAAACGGTATATGTTGTTCATTGAGGAAAGCCGCAGCTTTTTCCATTACAGGCAGGTCGCTTGTACTACCCATGATAATGCTTACTAATGGAGACATTGAATATGTAAATTATATAATGTATAACGTGAGTGGAATAAAACCACATTACTGTTGCATAAGTAGGCATTATTCCACTATTTATTACAGAACCTACCCTACCTGAGTGGTGTCACCTGCTGGCAGTGTTGGCGCATCAGTATCCTCGGGCAGCTTGAGCTTACGCTTGGGGTTCTCCTTGGCTCCAAGCTTCAGTAGTTGGCGGGCTACAGTGGTGATACTCATGCCGCTGTGAGATGTGATGCTACGCAGTTCGTCGAAGGCTTTACGTGTGCTGGAGAGCTGGGCATCCACCTTCTCGAAGCGCTCGTAGAAGAGCTGCACACGGTTCACTATCTCAGAGGCCTTCTCCATGATGGTCTCTTGGTTCTCCACCTGCTGCTGTTGGCGCCACATGAGGTCGAGCACACGGAGGGTCATGTACAGGTTCTGCGTACCTACTATATACACTCCCTTGTCGTATGCTTCCTGCCAGAGGGTGCGGTCGGCAGCGGTAGCTATGTTCACGGCACCGTCGTTGAACACATACATCAGCACAAAGTCCAGCCGCTTGCGTCCCTGACGGATATAGGCTGAGTAGTTCTTGCGTGAGAGCTCGTTGACGTGCGAGCGGAGCGATGCTACGTGACGCTTCAGACACGCATCGCGCTCGGTATCGGTAGTTGCAGCGAAGTAGGAGTCGTAGGCGGTGAGCGACACCTTGGAGTCGATTATCACGTCGCGGTCGTCTGGGAAGTGCAGTATCACATCCGGTATCAGCCTGTGTCCTTCTTCATCTACCAGCGTCTGCCCTGATGAGTTTCGCATAGTCTGCTGCTGGTCGAACTGCATGCCTTCCTGAAAGCCCAGCTGTTCCAGCAGCTGTAGCAGACGCATCTCACCGAAATTACCCTGCTGCTTACTGTCGCCGCGCAGTGCCTTGGTGAGGCTGTCAGCCCGCTCACCCACCATCTGCGATTGCCGCAGGTTCTCCTTGATGGACTGATCTAGGCGGGTCATGCGCTCTGTATGCTCTGCATTACTTCTTGACACAGCCTCGCGCATCTGCTTCAGGTCGGTGTGTAGCGGATTGAGTATACGAGACAACTGGTCCTGATTCTCCTGCGACAGTTCACTGGCACGCTGCTTAAGCACGCGCTCAGAGTCGGATGTCATCTGCTCACGTAGCATCTTAAACTGCATGGCTATGGCTTCAGCCTGCTCCTGTCTGGCCTGCTTGTGCCGCTCTTCCTGCTGCTGCTGTTGAGCTTTCAGCTCAGACACCTGCTGCTGGTAGAGCTTTTCCACGTCCTTCAGCTGCTGTTCCCTGACTGCCAACTGCGAAGAAAGCGCAGTGGCCTTGCTGTTGGCAATAAGCCAACCAACAAGGCCGCCTACTATTACTCCTAATATGATTCCTAGTGCATACACCTTTAACTCTCAAATGCCTTGCGTATAGCATCTGCAGTAGACTGCATATCCTCAACAGTAAACTCCTTCTTCGGGTTGCTGAACAGCATGTCTTTCTCGCTCTGCATCGGCACAAGGTGTATATGTGCGTGCGGCACTTCAAGCCCCAGTACCGTCACACCCACTTTCACGCAGGGTATAACCTTTTTTATGGCGCGAGCCACATGGGCGGCGAACACGTGCATACGTGCTATCTCATCGTCCTCAAGGTCGAAGATGTAGTCCACCTCACGGCGCGGTATGACCAGTGTGTGGCCCTTCTGTAGCGGGTTGATGTCCAGGAAAGCATAGAACTCCTCGTTCTGTGCGCAGCAGTAGCTATGTATCTCGCCTGCCGCTATTTTGCTGAATATACTCATAACAACTTATTCTTCGAAGCTGATGTTCAGTATCTCAAGCTGTATCGTACCCTGCGGCACCTTCACGTCAACGGTCTCACCCACCTTATGGCCCATCAGACCCTGTGCAATAGGAGTCTTCACGCTGATCTTACCCTCACGCAGATTAGCCTCTGTTTCCGATACAATGGTGTATGCCATCTTAGCGTTGTTCTTTGGGTTACGTAGCTCCACGCGGCTCAATATCTGAACGGTGTCAGCATTCAGCTTGCTGGTATCAATAATCTTTGCATCGCCAATGGTAGCCTTCAGCTGAGTAATCTTTATCTCCAGCATTGCCTGATGCTCCTTGGCTGCATCGTACTCCGAGTTCTCACTAAGGTCGCCTTTGTCGCGAGCCTCAGCTATAGCTGCTGAAGCTTTGGGGCGCTCCACCGCTTCCAGCTGGTGAAGTTCGGCCACGAGCTTGTCGTAGCCCTTCTGTGTCATGTAGGACATTTCTATTATACAATTTGACTATTTACAATTTACTATTTGCTTGTCATAAACTACAAAAAGTAAAGGGACTTCGTTGCTACACGAAACCCTTATATATCATATATTCCCCTGAATGGTCGATGCAAAGGTAAGCCTTATCCACATACAACGTATTTTATTTAACACATTTTTATATTTAATAGTTTTCATAAGCTCATTATTATATATGTATAATACCGCGGTGCAAGATGCGCTCCACCGCGGTGCAAAAAATACTGATAACTCACAGGTGTTGTCAACACCTGTGATAAGCTGTGTCGATTACCAAATCTCAACTTTCAATTATTCCCTCACCAGCCACTTGTTATTCATATACCAACAAGTTTTCAACAACATTTCTACCATATATAAACAAGCCATTCCACTGAATATCTGTACCTTTGCGCAGTTATTCACAATATCAACAAGCATAAATCATCAGCATAACGCTCTTCTTTTCAATAATAAATCAACACATTATATAATAAAGTATGGTTAACAACAAATGGATAAACGCAGGCTATGCCTGCGAGCCTGTGGATGAAAACATAGACCTCGTGGCCGAGATCAAGCGCCTGGTCAAGCAGAAGAATGCCGTCATCATGGCCCACTACTATGTTGATGGAGCGGTACAGGACGTAGCCGACTTCATAGGCGACAGCCTTGCACTGGCCCAGCAGGCAGCCAAGACCGATGCCCGGATAATAGTACTCTGCGGCGTACACTTTATGGGCGAGACCGCAGCCATACTCTGCCCAGACAAGAAAGTCCTCGTGCCCGACCTCAATGCCACATGCTCACTCGCCGAGAGCTGTCCTGCCGACAAGTTCGCAGAGTTCGTGAAGTCCCATTCTGGCCACACCGTAGTAAGCTACGTCAACACTACAGCAGCTACCAAGTCCGTTACCGACGTAGTTGTCACCTCGTCCAACGCCCGTCAGATAGTAGAATCCCTGCCAGAGGATACGCCTATCATATTCGGACCCGACCAGAACCTGGGCAGCTACATAAACTCCATCACAGGACGCAACATGCTACTCTGGCCCGGAGCCTGCCACGTGCACGCACGTTTCAGTGTTGAGAAAATACTACAGCTCAAAGCCCAGCATCCCGATGCCAAGATACTTGTACACCCCGAATGCAAGGGACCTGTGGTCAAGCTGGCCGACAAGGTAGGCAGTACCGCAGCTCTGCTGAAGTTCGCCATAGCCGACACAGCGCAGGAGTTCATAGTAGCTACTGAGAGCGGTATACTTCACGAGATGCAGAAGTCGGCACCTGATAAGACTTTCATTCCCGCTCCGCCCGACGATTCCACCTGCGCCTGCAACGAGTGCGAGTACATGAAGTTAGTAACGCTACGCAAGCTCTACCTCTGCCTCAAGTACGAGTGGCCAGTAGTCACCGTCCCCGCCGATGTTGCGGCACTCGCTATCCGACCCATCAACAAGATGTTGGACATCAGCAGCCAGCTCGGACTATAGATGCGCAAGTTGAAAGTCACAGAGATGGGAAGGCTCAGTATTGAGGAGTACCAGTATGCTGAGAAGCTACCCATAGTCGTAGTACTCGACAATGTGCGCAGCCTCTACAACGTAGGCTCCGTATTCCGCACAGCCGATGCTTTCCGCATAACCGGCATAGCCCTGTGTGGCATAACAGCCACCCCACCCCACCCCGAGATTCACAAGACAGCCCTCGGAGCAGAGCAGAGCGTCCACTGGCAATACTACCACAACACAATGGAAGCCGTAGAAAGTCTTCGCATCCAGGGCTACACCATCCTGGTCGTAGAGCAGTGTGAGGGCAGCACCATGCTTCAGCACTTCCGTCCTGCCGCCGGCACTAAGTATGCCATCATACTGGGCAACGAAGTGTACGGCGTACAGCAATCTGTAGTCGATGCCTCCGATGCCTGCCTTGAAATACCGCAGTTCGGCACCAAGCACTCACTCAACGTAAGTGTTACGACGGGCATAGTGCTGTGGACACTGGTAAGAAACCTAATCTGAAACTGATGCAACTATATACCTTATCCAGCGGACTCCGGGTCCTGTGCATCCACAACGACCGTCCAACGGTATACTGTGGTATAATGATGGGTACTGGCACCCGCCACGAGCTGGAGCACGAGAGCGGTATGGCCCATCTGGTGGAGCACATGTCGTTCAAGGGCACTCAGCGTCGTTCGGCCATGCAGATTATCAACCGTATGGAGAGCGTGGGTGGCGAGCTTAATGCATTCACCACCAAGCAGGAGACCGTCTACTACAGCATCTGTTTGCGTCAGCATCTCGGCCGGGCCATAGATTTGCTTAAAGACATAGTGTTCCACAGCACATATCCGCAGGAAGCCCTTGAGCGCGAGGTAGAAGTAGTGATAGACGAGATAGATAGCTACAAAGACAGCCCCTCGGAGCTTATATACGATGATTTCGAAAGCCTATTGTTCGGCAATCATCCTCTTGGACGATCCATACTTGGCGATGCCGACCGCCTGCGCAGTTATCATTCCTCCGACCTCCAGTCCTTTACCCGGCGTCTATACACGCACGATCGGGCCGTTCTGTTCATTATGGGAGATGTTCAACCCAAGGTGAGGGGTGGAGAATTGAAGATAGACAATATATCATTAGGTAATTTAGGCAGAAGTCTATCCCCGCCCCTACCTAAGGGGATGAGTGATGAGAGAGGAGATTGTGTAGTAGGCTCCCATATACTCCATAAATCCACTCATCAGGCACACATACTGATGGGCACAACCACGGTTCCGCTGGGCGATGAGCGCTTCATGGGTCTTTTTCTGCTGAACAATCTATTAGGTGGCCCAGGCATGAACTCGCGCTTCAACCTCACCTTGCGCGAGCGGCGAGGGCTGGTATATACCGTAGAAAGCAGCTTGGTAGGTTATGCCGATACAGGTGTGTGGAACGTATATATGGGTTGCGACCAGGCGGACATAAATAAGTGTCTGCATCTGGTACGTACTGAGCTGAACCGCCTGTTGGACAAGCCGCTCACAGAGCGTGTGCTACGTTCTGCCGTGCGTCAGCTGAAAGGCCAGTTAGCAGTGTCTCACGACAACTTCGAGAGCGTAGCCATAGGCACAGCTAAACGATTTCTTTATACCAACGATGTGCAGACGCTTGACAGCATCTATGCATCACTGGATGCCATAACACCAGAGTATCTGTACCGTTTGGCCCAACAGTTTCTCGATCCAAATCGTATGCTCACGCTGGTCTATTCGTCGTAGTGCTGATAGTGGTCCACTACTGCCCTGTCCAGTATTTGCAATGAGTTGAGATGAATGTCTTTGTACAGCTACAGTATAGCATATTGTATATTAGGTATTGAGCCCACTTGAAAAAGTCCCAGAGGGACGAAAGAACACAGGGAGGGGTGAAACCACTTCTTGGAAATCAAGCAGTTATAAATAATATTACTTTCCCTTGTAGCGCTTTGATTATCAGTAAGATCAAACAGTGCAAATGGGCGTGCAAATGAGTGTAAAAGTGATATGTCTCACGTCCTTTACACCGCGGCGTAGCGACCTTTACACCGTGATGTAGCGACCTTTACACCGTGATGCAGCGACCTTTACACCGTGATGCAGCGACCTTTACACCGCGGTGCAGCGGCCTTTACACCGTGATGCAGCGGCCTTTACACCGCGGTGCAGCGACCTTTACATCGCGGTGCAGCGGCCTTTACACCGCGGTGCAGAGCACTCATCAATGCGATGATGCATAATGCTCTGTCAAATAATAAGCAAACGTTGATACGATAAAAGATGTCACCAAAAATAGGATTGGCCGGACTATAGAATACGCTTATGTGCGATGCATATATTAAGTGATGGTTAAATAATAACTTGGGACGATTTGACTCATACCAAGTTATTTTTTAACCATCACTTAATCATCACTAAACCCCGTGGGGTTGGAATGGCTCTCTCAGGGCAACCGCCCCTGAAAGGGGCAAATAACTAATAAATCATGGGTTCTGTCTCCCTTGCAGCAGGGCGAGGACGGGTACGTGTCCCGTTAACGTATGGGCGCCCCCTTGGGAGCGCGGGCGGCTCGCCCGCAAACACCTTGGGAGAGCGTGCAGCAGAAGTCAAGACCCTGTTTGAGAACAAGGGGTCAAAAACCATCTTTGCATCTTGCGAGCAAGTGATTCAGTTCTGAGCCACAACAAAGCTGTGATTGTGATTTTGTGATTGCACTTATATATATATGTGCAATCACAAATCACAACATGCTGCCGCAAAAAACTGTGAATCTGTGAATACTATTCTTTCCCCGTTTTTACGCAAGGTGGGTTCTATAAATTAGCTTTGAATTGCTCTTAGGCTATTTTCGAGCAGATTGGCTGCACCACTGGTGAAGGCGTAACGGGCTACGTCAAGACAGGGATGTGAACAAGATAAATAGCGAATTCTTTTGTGATGAGAGAAAAACGACTTACCTTTGCCACGATTTGGATATGCTAATCGTGCAGGTTGCATCTGATTGCGGTTTAACAGTTGTTAGCAACGAATTAAGTAATGTTTGCAGAGTACGTAGGTCACAAATGACTGACAAGCGGACATAAAGAGTGTAATTGAAAGATAGAGGATGCAAAATGCAGGATGTGCAATGTAAGATGTAATAAGTGAACATAACCTAATTATTAATCATTTAATCTTTAATCAAACAAATGAAAAAGTTTATTGCAATGCTTGCTATGGTGCTGCCAATGACGGCCATGGCACAGGAGATGAAGGACACGACAGTGGTTCTGCCAGCTGAAGAGTATGCTTTTATTATGGCGGCTCAACTGGCTCAGTACGGCTACGCTAACAACGACGCTCTGTCTCTGATTACGGCTGCTCGTATGGCTAAGCAGAACGGCTTCAGCGCAGAGGCTCGTGAGAAGCAGGAACAGGCTTCTGAGGCTACTGCTGCTCCTACAGGGCAGAAGCGCGGTCAAATCTCTCTTGATCCAACGAAGCTTTTGGCTGATGCACGCGCAATGGCTGCCGGCAATGAGGTTCTTGGCGACTTGGCTCAGGAGGTGGAGCAGATGGGTACTCGTGGTGCTACCAACGGTTCTATCTATCACACGGATTGCGTTAATGCTCATGCAACTGACATTTACACCGTTACGTTCACGGGTGGCATACCGGCAATCGTTACAGCTGTAGGCGACGGCGATACCGACCTGGACCTCTACATCTATGACCAGAATGGCAACTTGATAGCTCAAGACATTGACTACACTGACCGCTGTATCTGCACATGGACTCCACGCTGGACCGGTTCATTCCGCATCAAGATTGTGAACCGCGGTAGCGTATACAATTGCTACGTGCTCCGCACAAACTAAGTGATGGTTAAACTAAACGAACCCTAAACCTACCAGCGATGCTGATAGTAAGCGGCAATACGATTGAAGGCCTCTCAGTGGCACACCTCTCAGAGGAAGTCGCTGGGAGGCTTCTCGTTGAAGCGGACGACAATGCGGCCATGCGGCGCCTGAACATGGAGGCGGCGGCCTACGACGCTGCGGCTCATGGCGGCCGCAGGCTGGAATGCTACATGCTGCTGGAAGAGCAGACATCGCTGTGGCTGCTACAGACGGTGGGTCTGCCGGAAGCCTTGAATGCGAAGGTGGACCTGGTGGCTACCACGGCAGAGGACCTGATGGCGAAGACGCTCTTCGTGCGGCCGGCGCGAGTGCAACCGGTGATGCCAGTGCTTGACCGTCAGCCCATAGGTCGCGACAGCCAGCAAACGGTGCATCTGGTTCTGCTGGGCAACGGCCAGCTGGCGGAGGCTATGGCCATCAATGCTGCACTGGTGGCCCACTACCCCAACTACTGCCGTGATGCCCGACTGCGCACACGCATAACGATCATCGATGACAACATATACAGCCTGAGCGACCACCTCACCCAGCGCTACTGTCACCTGTTCGACAATTCCTACTATCGCATCATCGACCTGCGCGATGATGCTCCGCGATGCATCGTGCACCGTCCTCGCTACGAAGGCCGCCGTGCCGACTGCGTCGACATAGAGTGGGAGTTCGTGTGCGGCAATGTCCGCAACGAAGCCGTGAGGCAGAAGCTGCGCGAATGGAGCTGCTCTGAACGCCAGCAGCTGACCATCGCCATCTGCCACAACGACGATACCCGAAACTACAACGAGGCCTTCTCCCTGCCAGAGGAAACCTATCAGAGAGCTGTGCCCGTGCTGTGCCACGCGGACGATGCTGCGATGCTGGATATGGTGGCACACAGCGCGGCATACCAATCCATACAGCCTTTCAGCCTGGGGATGTGCCGGCTGAGCACGCTGCGCAAACTGAAGGAGATAGGCCGCAAAATCAATTACGTATACAACCACTGCTTCTCGCTGGCATCCGATGTGCCCATCACAGCACCAGCCGCCATCGACGAGACAATGCTGGAGCAGTTATGGCAGCAGGTGGGTTCGCTGCCTAAGCAGTACTCCAACCTGTTCTGCGCCATGAACCTCGGCACAAAGATGCACTCGCTGGGGCGTGAGGCTGCTGACTATGAGAGCTACTACGCCCTGTCGCGCGCAGAGGTCGACATACTCACAGAGGTCGAGCATAACCGCTGGAACGTGGAGGAACTCATACTGGGCTATCGTCCAGTGACCGATGAGGAGCAGCAGATTGTGGAGGCGGACATATCGCAGAAGCGTGTTCTGCGCAACAAGAAGATACACTACGACATCCGTGCCTTTGCCGATCTGCGCAACGACATCACAGGCAAGAATGTATTTGTCTACGACATGGCACTCGTGCAAGCCATACCATTAATAATGAAGTCATGTACTATAAGCTGACCTTCCGCTCGTCGACAGTCAGTGACCATCGCGCCACTGCTGTGCTTTGTGGCTTCGACCCGCTTACCATCGGTGAGCAGGCATCCTGCAACGTGTGCTTGCCAGAGAGCCCCGAACATGAGCCACAGACCTATGCCACCATACTGCCATTCGAGGACGAAAAAGGGTGGTACATCGTGCGGTCCACCGATTGTCGTGGCATACGGGTCAACGGCAAAGAACTGGCTGTGGCCCAACCCCTGTACGATGGCGACGAACTGACCTTCACAGACGCATCGCGCCAGTCGGTGCTGCGATTCAATATCTACAACGACGGGCAGTACGACCGGGCACGCGGTATCAGCTTCGAGCACCGCGACCACTCAAGCCGCTACATGATAGCAGCCATAGCGTTGCTGGCCGTAGCAGTAGCCGCAGGCTTTTATTTTTTAGCGGGCAGCAACAAGCCAGCCCACACGCTTGTGGGCATCGACAAGGACCTTGATGCATGTATTTACCACATATCGACCGACTCCGTCATCCTGCTACATGACACTATTGTCGACGGCCAGCTGCAGCAGACGGTCGTGGAGGCCATAATGATGGAGCAGTGCACGTATGGCACAGGCTTCCTGACCGACGATGGCCTCATAGTCACCGCACGCCACTGTGTGGAGCCCTGGATTCGCGATGAGGCCTATACCGATGGCAGCAACCTCGGCACCTTAGCACCAGAGGTACGTCTGGCAGCGATGGCAGAGACCGCCAATATCGAATCCGGCAGTAACGATTATACCGTGCGTGCACGCTGCATCATCAGCCGTGGCATAGAGCGCTACATAGCCTACTCGACAGACTTCTGTATGAACAAGAGCCGCGACCAGATGCTACGCCTGGGCTCTGACGACAACGCTTTCTACCTGCGCAACATCTTCCCCATAGCTCAACGCCGTGACATGGAGCTGGGTGACTTTGCCTATCTCGTATGTGACAGCACTATTGGCAATATCGGTCGAGGCAATATCACGATGGCTACTCTCAACGACTTGCATCGCTATGCCGACCAGCGCGACAAGCAGATAGCTGTGCTTGGCTTCCCACTGACCGACAACGATGTGAGCAGCATGGATTTCATCACAGGTAATGGCCAGGCACCTGAGTTCAGCGCAGACAGCACATCGCTGATAGGCTGTCTGCGCATGTCGGCCTCAATCAACCCAGGCAACTCAGGAGGGCCTGTGTTCGCATACATCGGCGACAGCCTGCGTGCGGTGGGCATCGTGTCCAAGGCCGATGGCCACGCCACGCAGGGCATATTCTGGGCTGTACCCACATCGGAGGTATACTACCTGCGCAGCCGCGGCAACGTTATACAAGAAGACACACTCATATTCCGCAGATAGGCATGAGCAAAGCAAACGACATAACACTTCGCCACATAGCCGGTCAGACCACCGAGCGCACGGTGTGGCAACTGCTGTCAGTCCTCACCCATGGCACATCGGCACAGCAGATTCAAGTCCTCACACCCGATAGCATAAAGCTGTCAGGCGACAGCTTTAGGTTCGAAGGCGGGCAGCGAGTAGCACACTCCAAGAGCGAACAGCAGGGAGCCTATTCAGCACCTGAGACCTTCACGTCAGCAGCCGTGAATGTCGATGCCGCAGCTGTGTGGACATTGGGTGCGCTGGCATTCTATGCGCTGATGGGCATGGATGTGTTTGAGGGACGAGGCGGAGTGTCGCAGACAGCGGACACCGACGTGCCGCACATCAGCTCGTCGCACGCATCACACCAGCTGGGCAGCATCATTCACCAATGCCTGGCCTACAACCCATCGCAACGACCATCCATCGCAACAATCCACGATATGGCTATCACTCAACTATCCTCACCCATCACGCCACAGCGACGGCTTACTACATCATCGGGCAAGACCTACGCCACATCTCTGGTCAAGTTCTGGCCAGAGGAAATGGTGGCCGTACTGCTGGTGGCTGTACTCTCCTTAGTGTCTAATACCGTACTCGCACAATCATCGCAGGGCATCAGCGATGACGATGAGATTAACTCTCTGGTAGAGCGCTGCATCAAGTTGCGGCAGCGCAGCAATGTCCAGCAGGTGCTACGCGAGTTCGATGGCGACATGGAGTGGACCATGATGGATGAGATCAAGATAGACCGCAAGGGCGAGTGCTCAATGCGCGATAAGGTGGATATGTTCGGTGTGAACGACATAGGCTTCAGCATACTGAAGCGTAGCGGTGGTGTGACCAACACGGGCGACCGTCTGCGCGACGGACGCGACCCGCGCTACAACTACTCGTTCATAGAGATTACGGTCAAGGCCGGAGCCACCGTAGGATATGACATACCAGGCCGCGTGGGGCGGCAGAGCTTTGTCATTGTGCCTTACAGTGCCTCGGCGGCACTCAATGTAGGCATGACCCTCAACGGCAAGAGCATAAGCAGTGTTGCTGCCGGAAGCGACGGTATAAGGACCATCAACGTGTCCGAGGCTGTGAAAGCCGACGACAAGCTGCACCTCACCCTGTCCAACCGTTCAGCATCCAACCAGTCATTCGTAATCATCAACTATAATTCCCACGGCAATGAGTAGACACATCCATCATCGTATTCTCTGTACCATAGCGCTGCTGCTGATGGTATGTGTAGCATTGCGTGCCCAGGAACGACTGTACGACTATACTCACTCGGAGCGGCTCGACAGCGTAATCCGTCTGAACGGGCAGCATCAGTACTTCGAAGCCTACAGGTGCGCCTTGCGCCTGAACCGTGATATCGAAGCCGCCATGCAGCAGCATGGAGTGGCACCAGAGGCTCTGGGAGATGCCGACTTCGAGCGCGTATACTGGCCAACGAAGAAAAGCCTGGCCGAGACAGCCTATATGCTGGGCAATCATGTGGTCATGCTGCAGGCTTCCAGCCAGATGACGGCAGCCCTGAACGGACGACACACGAAGCGTACCGACCGTATGCGTGCGACCCTGCAATCCGACATTGCCAAGATAGACGGTAGCCGCCTGTACCTCACCGAACAGTTCGACAGTTCGCAGGTCTCGCTTCTGCGTGCCTTGCAGCTGCGCCCGGTGTATAGCACTGAAGACCGCGACTTTATGTGGAAGGTGCGCGACGAGCTGGTGCAGCTGTACTATCGCCAGGCGCGCTACGACCAGGCCCTTCAGCAGATAGACACCATTTTGGCATCGAAGCATGGCAACCGCCAAGAGGAGACCTCAGAGATGCGTGACGACCGTATGCAGGTGCTTTCGCAGCGGGCTCTGTGCCTGGCTCAGACAGGTAACTACAAGGAGGCACTGCACATTATCAAGGAAGTTGAGAAGTACTATTCCACACGCGATCAGCACCGCTATGCTGAGTACTTGCGCCGACATGCTAAGATACTCATGCTGCAGTACGAGGCAACAGGACGCTACAACGCGGAGGCTCTGGCCTGCTATCGCAGGTATCTCGACATGGCACGCCAATACGTGGATGCCAACTTTGTGGCGATGACAGATGCCGAGCGCGAGCAGTACTGGATGGCTGAGCATCCATTCGTAACAGACTGCTACCGCCTTGAGGACCACGACCCCGCCCTACTCTACAACGTAGCGCTGTTCAGCAAGGCCGTGCTGCTGCAGGTGGGACGCACGTTCCGCCCTGATATGAATGCTGCTGAGCGGCGTGCAGCGCTGGCATCCGTGCGTGTTCAATGGCCGCAGGTGAAGGCTTGTATGCCCGACTCATCAGCAGCAATAGAGTTTATATGCTATGACCGCGGCGGCCAGTCGCAGCTGGCTGCACTGGTACTGACCAAGAAGTCCAATGCTCCACAGTTCATACACATTGCGGCTGTGGATAGCATTAAGCAGCATAATGTTGGTGGCGATGCCAGCCGTGTCACGGTGAGCCAGGCATTGTCAACGACCAATGAACAAGCGCCGATAAACCTGCTCTACTGTGATTCGCTGCTGCGATTGAAGATATGGAATGAAGCGCTGCAGAGTGCTATAGCCGACAGTAAGGAGGTCTACTTTGCTGCCGATGGCATTACGCATCAGCTGGCGGTGGAGTATCTGCTTCCTCCTGCATTGGAGGGCAAGCAGTTCTACAGGCTCACATCCACACGTATGCTGACAGAGAAGCGCACGGGTGTCCGCACGGACAATATGCTGATGTGCGGCGATGTCGAGTATGGACACAGCATATCGGAAGATGGTGTACAATCTGATGGCACATCCAATGATGAGCTGGCCTATTCGTTGCATTCGGCCACAGGCGGAACGCTGCCGCACCTGATGAACTCTCGTGCCGAAGTGGACAGCGTGCGGGTGTTGCGCGGCAGCGGTAGCGACGTGGTGCTATATGCCGACAGCGTAACCGAATCTGCCGTGCGCAACCTGCTGGGCAGCCATCATGTGGCGCTGTTCTCGACCCACGGCATGTTTGCCGATGCTACTACTGCTGGCACAGACCTGCGTCCCGCAACCACTGACCAGCAGCTGTCACAGAGCTGCCTGTTCATGGCTGGAGCACAGGCCAACATGCAGAACTCTCAGTTTGACTGTTCACACCTTGACGGCATACTGTCGGCACGCGAGGTGGCCGGTATGCACCTCGACAGTCTTGACTTGGTGGTGATGTCGGCCTGTATGACAGGACTGGGATACATCACTCCCGATGGTGTATTCGGCTTGCAGCGTGCATGGAAGGCTGCTGGTGTAAAGGCTATTGTAGCGGCATTGTGGAGCGTAGATGACCAGTCGACGGGCATATTCATACGCCGTCTGTATGCCAATCTGGAGAGCGGTATGACGTTGCATGAGGCGTTCATGGCAGCACGACAGGCGCTGATGACAGAGAAGTTCCCAATACGCTACAGCAGCGGACGCATACGGCACAAGACATTCAACGCCCCTTATTACACCAATGCGTTCATCCTCATAGATGGCTTAGAATAACACAATATACATTACGAGACTATGGGCATAAGACACACATTATTACTGGTACTATTGGCTTTCGGAGCAGTTCTAACGAGCTCTGCACAGCCACGTGGAGGTGCAGCATCTGCGGCTGCGCCGGACATCATGCACGGCATCAACATGGGTGCTGTGGAGTCGGCATTTGAGCTCGAAGTCAACCCGATGAGCACGGAGAGCCGAGATAAAATCAACCATGCAGCATCGCAGTACCGTTCTGCAACGCGCAGTGTGCTCACGGATATAGGACGTGGCATGCTGGTAGGCGGCGTGGCAGCGGTGGTGGATGTCGTCAGCACGGAAATCATCAACCTGCTGGAAGTTCGCTCCAAGCAGAAGAAGGAATGGCTGTCGATGCGGCAGCGGGAGTGCGTATTTGTGGACTCGCTACAGTCTGTAAAGGGACAGACGGACTTCTATGGCTCGCAGTCGAAGTATGGTCCACTGGACCCGACGGACATGAAGTTCGACGGTTTCACGCTGCGTGCACACCGCCAGGGTCACGAGGTGCTACGTGTTGTGTGCCATATAGACACCACGCGACTCAGCCACATGTTCCTGCACAGCAAGTTCTATCTGGTGGCCGATACGATAGAATTCTACCCCTATCGCTCGTTCCTGCCGAACCTGCAGCGCCCTCGCGGTGAGATGTCCAAGGACGAGCGTGACTACTGGAACACCATCAGCCAGTTCTCATTTGCTGAGTACGGTAATATGAACATAAACGTCAAGATAGACGTCACATCGTCGTGGATCAACGAGCTGGTGCAGGTGTTCCAGGACGTACAGCTGGGTTCGTTCTCCATCAACATCCCCATCAACGAGAGCGACCTGCGCGACTCGGTGTACGTATACACCCGCGAGCAGGCTCTGACCAGAGGACAGCACCCAATAGAGGTTACGGGCGACTGCTTCGTGGTGCCACGCTCGTACATGCCTGTATCAATCAACAATCCATCGTGGGGTACGGGCGAGTACAGGATGAAGGCCACGATTTCAGAGCGCTGCACATACAACCCCTCGTCGGAGCGCTCCAAGCACTGGCATCGCGACTACAAGCAGCTTGTAAGGATGCAGAATGGCGGCAAGGCACAGAATGACTACTGGCAGTCTGTGGTAACCACATTCCGCGACAACCAGACCAAGATACTGAAGGCCACATATACTCCTGCGCTCAACCAGAGTGTACAGCTGTCCGGACTTGGCGCAGCATCGTCTGCTGCTGCCCATCAAGGGGCAATGGGTGCCGCGGGTGCAGCTGCTCCGGCTGGTGCTGCAGGAGGCCAGATGCCGGCAGGCGGAGGCCAGATGCCGGCCGCTCCGGCGCAATAATTGCAACACTGAATGAAACAACCAAACAACACCAGATCCATGAACACATCATACTACGACCAGTGCGTAGCTTTCGCACTATCGCAACGAGGCTTTAAGGCCACACAATTCGAGGAAACAGACTGGCGCGTGTTCCATCGTCAGATAGCCAATCCGGGCAGCATATTCCCTGCTATGGGCAAGGGTGGCATTGTGCTGCCTACTGTGATGGCATCGCTGCTGGGCAGAGAGCCGGACAAGGCCGTGTCGGTGGTGTTGCTTAGTGCCAACAAAGTGAAGAGTGAGGTTGTGCTCTACAACCCTATGGACGACTGCCGGCAGACGGTAGACATGGCAGCCTTCATCAGCTCGTGGCATCAGTCAGGCGGCAGCTGCACAACGGCATTCCCGCCCAACAACTCCACTTACACTCCGCGCCCGATAGACCTCAGCGGCATTCAGTTGCCGGATGGATATGTCGAACTGCAGGAGACGATAGCTGAGAACAACCACGACGTATGGGCTACGGAGCGTCAGAGCGAGGGCTGGACCTACGGACCGAAGCGTGCTGACTACTCTCTGGAGACACCTGATATGGTACCGTATCAACAGCTGCCGGAGTCCGAGAAGGAGTACGACCGTGCCATGGCAATCAATACGCTGAAGCTGTTTGTGGCCCTCGGCTACGACATTGTGAAGCGCCAATAGTCGCCCGCCAAGGGGCTATTAGTACAGGAATCCGAAGAGCCACAGCGGCAGTATGTTGTCGTGTCCTTGTCGGGTGCTGTGGCAAGCATATATTATTGCAGGGTTGTTTCGGCGTGGTTCGCTCATGCTGACCTTGAAGTGGCGGCCGTCTACGATGAACGAAGAGTAGCGGTCGCCCATTCGTACGTCGTGGTAAGCCCACAGCGCATTCTGGAAGAACGTCTCGGCCACGTCTATAGTCTCCATGCTGGAGGGGTAGATGGTGTACATCAGATTGGAGTTGTGCATCATCACCTTGGCCGGCTTCTTCGGGAACTCCTCGCCTTGACGGTATATAAGGTTGATGAGGCGTGCGTCGGAGAGGTACTTGATGTAGTTCATCACGGTGGCGCGGCTGGTCTCAATGTCTATGGCCAGCTGGCTGACGTTGGGTGCACAAGGGCGGTTGATGGCAAGCAGGTAGAGCAGCTTCTTGAGCTTGCTAAGGTACTTGAGCTCTATCTGCTTGATGAGCAAAATGTCCACTTCAATCATCATGTTCATAGTCTTCAGCAGGTTCTCCGAGAAGTTGCGATGCTCCAGAAAGAACGGGTAGAAGCCGTGATGCAGGTAGCCTTGCAGGAACTGCAGCGGGTCCACTTGTTCCAGGATGTGTGCTGTGATGGACTGGTGGTGGCTTAGTATCTCGCTCAGCGAGTAGGCGGGAAGGTTCAGGCCGGTCTTCAAGTTGAGGAACTCGCGGAACGAGAAGCCTCGCAGGTTGTAGCTGCCCACCAGACCGTTCAGCTCCGAGTTCTCCTCCTTGAGGCGCATCACCGACGAACCAGTGAACACGATGCGCAGCCCTGGGTTCTCGTCGTGACAGCGACGCAGCTCGCTGCTCCACTGCGGTTGTTTGAACACTTGGTCGATAAGCAGCACCTCGCCGCCGCCCATGCGGAACTCGCGGGCGAAGTCGGAGAGACCTCGTCCCTGGAAGTAGAAGTTGTTCATGTTCACGTAGAGGCACTTGCGCGACTCCACGTTGTAGTGCTCTTTGGCGTATTGTAGCAGGAACGATGTCTTGCCTACACCGCGTGTACCCTTTATTCCGATGAGTGGCTGTCGCCAGTCAATCTCATCCATCAGCGCGCGACGTACGGGCAAATCAGTGTGCTCTACCAGGTAGGCATGTGTGCGAAAAAAAGACTCCATTGTGGCTTATCGGTTCACTCATGTGAGGCCACAAAGGTATAGATAACCTGTGATATTGCAAACTCTGACTTAGCAAAAAGTGCACATTAAGGAATAAAAGCCTCCCTGTTGACCACGAAACGCAGGTGACTCCCCTCCCCTATCAGCTGGTCGCAGGGCGTGCCATCGGGGTTGCTTGTCTGGCGTGCGGACAGGCTGAATGTGAGCTTGCGTCCTTTGACTTCTGTGAGTGTGGCTGTCGCCTCGACGGTGCTGCCTATAGGCGATGGTTTTAGGTGCGAACTGCTGATGTGTCCACCCACGGTGGTGCTGTCGTGGGGCAGCTCTGGGGCTACGGCTAGCATGGCTGCGTTCTCCATGAGGGCAAGCATGGCGGGTGTGGCTAGGACGGACAGGTCGCCGGAGCCAAGGGCTACGGCGGTGTGGGCGGTGGTTACGGTGAGGGTGCTGGTGTGGGTGAGGCCTGGGGTAAGCATGGTGGTATTGGGGGATTATTTGTGCCGCCGGGCGGACCGGCGGCCACAGGACGGTGGGGATTTATGCAGCTGGGCGAACCGGCGGCCACAGGACGGTAGGGATTTATGCAGCTGGGCGGACCGGCGGCCACAGGGTGGGACCACTTGGGGCTGGATGGCGGTGGGTGTTTAGTGCCAGAGGGTGAAGTCGAGATAGTCGATGAGCATATGGCAGAGCAGGCCGAGGCACAGTGGGCGCAGCCACCAAAGTTGGTGTGTGTGCTGTTGTGGTGGCAGGCGTTTTGGTGTGTGTGTGTGCTGTTGTGGTGCAAGCCATCTTGGAAGGTGTATGCGGCACTTTGGCATGATGAACGTTAGGGCGAAGACGGTGGCGTAGATTGCTATGGCGGGATAGGAGTGTAGCGGATGGAAGCCTATGCTCATGCGGTCAGGGCTGAAGACGGGTGTGGCCAGCAAGTGGTCGGCGTCGACAAGCATGGTGCACAACATGATGCACAGAGTCTTGTGGCGATGCTCTTGCCTGAAGAACAAGGCCAGCAGGAATGGTGCACCGAAGTGCAGACCGTAGTGTAGTAGTGGCTTTATCATAAGATACCAGGCTCACAGACTTAAAGACCCCAAGACCCCTCCTCACTGCCCCTTTGAGGGGAAGGGTGGTAACATCTCAAGAATTGCTATCTTTGCTCTATTATTATTGAGCATAGTATAAAAGATGTCATTTAGTCTAAGACATTCTACTCTCTACTCTCCCCCCCTTAGTTATCTATATTGCGCCTAATCTTGGTCAGGTAGGCGTTCATGGCCTGCTCGTCGCGGGTGTCAATGATGGCTATCAGCTCTTTGAGCTGCGAGCGGATGTTCTCTACCTGCGGCTTGGTGTGCGGGTTGAACAGAATCTCACGCAGCAGGGTGTCATCCTCCGACAGCACGCCGCGAGCTATCTTCATGTGCCGCTTGAAGGTCGTACCTGGAGTGTCCTGGTGCTTCATCACGGCGGCAAAAACGAATGTCGAGACGAAAGGTATGCTCAGGGAGTAGGACATGGTCTCGTCGTGCTCGGCGAAGGACAGCTCCTGCAGGTGTATGCCCAGGCGCTGGTACAGGTCGCGGAAGAATACGCGGCCCATGTAGTCGCCTTCGTTGATGATGATGGCGTTCTCGTTGGACAGCTGTCCGAGGTTGGCGAAGGTGGGGCCGAACATCGGGTGAGTGGACACGTAGCGGTGTCTGCTCTGCTCGTAGTACTCCTTGAAGCCGGTCTTGACCGAGCTGATGTCCGACAGTATGCAGTCCTTGTGGATGTGCGGTAGCAGTTGGTCGAACACCTGAATCGTGTACTTCAGCGATACGGCATTGATTACGAACTCTGGGTTGAACGCATCCACCTCGTCGAGTGAGGTGAAGCGTTCGGTATTGTACATGAAGCGTAGCTTCTTGGGGTCAATGTCGTAGACCGCCACTTCGTGGTCGAACGACAGCAGGTCAACGAAGAACGATCCCATCTTGCCTGCTCCGAGGATAAGTATTCGCATGTTCAGACCCCCTCCCCGCTCCCCCTCGAGGGGGAGAGTAGATAGTTCTGCAGCTCTGGGGAGTGTAGGGGCATTTAAGGGTTAAAGAATGATTATATCTTCATTATCTCCACCTGCTGCCTTACGCTTTCTGAGTGGATGGCCTCGTAGACGGTCTTGACGAAGTCGGGCGACATGCCGCAGAGTTGGCCCTGGACGGCGCGCTTGTCGAGAATCTCGCTGTAGCGTGTGGTCTGCACTACGGTCATGTTGTGCTGCCTCTTGTACTCGGCAATCTCGCGGCTCACACGCATACGCTTGGTGAGCAGGTCCATGAGGTTGTTGTCGAGCTCGTCGATCTGCTTGCGCAGCTGGTTGAGGCTCTCGGTGGTCTCTATGTAGTCGCGCACCACGAGGCGGTCCAGGATAAAGTCCAGCACCTCTGGCAGCACCTGCTGATTGGCATCGCTCCAGGCGCAGTCGGGGTTGCAGTGGCTCTCTATCATCAGTCCGTCGAAGCCCAGGTCCATGGCCTGCTGCGAGATGGGTGCCACCATGTCGCGGCGTCCGCCCATGTGGCTAGGGTCTGTGATGATGGGCAGCGAGGGGAAGCGGCGCTTCAGCTCGATGGCTATGTGCCACATCGGGGCGTTGCGGTACAGCTTCTGGTCCACGCTGGAGAAGCCGCGGTGTATGGCTCCGAGGCGTGTGATGCCGGCTCCGTTGATGCGCATCAGGGCTCCTGTCCAGAGCTCGATGTCGGGGTTCACGGGGTTTTTCACCAGCACAGGCACGTCGATGCCTTTCAGGGCGTCGGCTATGGCCTGGACGGAGAAGGGGTTGGCGGTGGTGCGGGCTCCCACCCAGAGGATGTCTACTCCGGCCTTGAGCGCGGCTTCTACGTGCTCTGGCGTGGCTACCTCGGTGGCCAGCAGCATTCCGGTCTCTGCCTTGACGCGCTGCATCCAGGGCAGGGCCTCTAGGCCTTTGCCCTCGAATCCTCCCGGCTTTGTGCGTGGCTTCCACACTCCAGCGCGGAATATCTTTATGCCGTTGTTGGCCAGCTGTTGGGCTGTGCTCATCACTTGTTCCTCGGTTTCAGCGCTACACGGGCCTGCTATCACCAAGGGTCGCTTGTCCTCTATGCCTTCCAAGGCCAGAGGTTTAAGGTTCAGATCGTGTTCCATTATGGTAAGATGTTTCTGTTATGCTTTTGTCGGGGTGCGCTCATCGCGCAGTGTGAGTGGGCTCATCGGCACACCGCGTTGAACGATGTCAGATGCCGCATTGTTGAATCCTTTTCAGCGCCTCCTGCATCTGTTCCACCTTTGCACAGAGTGAGATGCGGATGTAGCGCTCGCCGTTGCTGCCGAAGATGAAGCCCGGCGTGATGAACACTCTGGCTTCGTGCAGCACGCGCTCGGTGAGCTGCTCCACGTTGCTGTAGCTGTCGGGTATGCGCCCCCAGAGGAACATGCCTGTCTGCTGAGGGTCGAAGATGCAGCCCAGTGTCTGCATGATCTGCTCGGCCACGGCGCGGCGCGGGGCGTAGGTCTCGACGTTGGCTTGATAGTGCCACTCGTCGGTGTTGTTGGTCAGAGCTTCGGCGGCAGCCAGCTGCATGGCGCGGAAGGTACCGCTGTCTATGTTGGACTTCACCTTCAGTATCCAGCTGATGAACTCGGCGTTGGTGCAGAGCATACCCACGCGCCAGCCAGGCATGTTGTGGGCTTTCGACATGGAGTTGAACTCGATGCAGCAGTCCTTGGCGCCCGGCACTTGCAGTATGCTGAGGTGATTGCCGCGGTTCAGTATGAAGCTGTAGGGGTTGTCGTTTACGATAATGATGCCGTGCTTGCGGGCGAACTCTACCAGACGCTCGTATGTACGGTGCTGGGCTGGAGCACCAGTCGGCATGTGCGGGTAGTTGGTCCACATCAGCTTGGCACGCGACAGGTCCATCTGCTCCAGCTGTTCGAAGTCGGGCTGCCAGCCGTTGGACTCCAGCAGGTCGTAGTTCACGACCTCGGCTCCCAGCAGGCGGCTCAGCGCGGTGTACGTCGGATAGCCCGGGTTCGGCACGAGCACCTGGTCGCCGGGGTTGACGAATGTCAGCGTCACGTGCAGTATTCCCTCCTTCGAGCCGATGAGGGGCTGAATCTCGCTGGCGGGGTCCAGCTCCACGCCGTACCAGCGGCTGTAGAAGGCGGCTATGGCCTTGCGCAGTTCCGGCGTGCCCACTGTGGGCTGGTAGCCGTGGGTGTTGGCCTTGCGTGCCTCCTCGCAGAGGGTGGCTATGGTCTGTTCCGACGGCGGCATGTCGGGGCTGCCTATGGCCAGTGAAATGATGTCGCGGCCCTCGGCGTTGAGGCGTGCCACCTCTTTCAGCTTGCGGCTGAAGTAGTACTCCTGTACCTGCTGCAGACGTTCTGCAGGCTTATATGCTCTCTTTTCCATTCTTGTATTCTCCCAGTATCTTTAAGTCTGATGTCAGTGGTCTGATGGCGTCGATGCCCTGGCTGTAGCGTGTATAGTCGCTGAACATGATGTCCACGTAGAACATGTACTCCCACTCGCGGCCTATGATTGGAAGGCTCTGTATCTTGGTGAGGTTCAGCTTGTAGAACGAGAGCACCGACAGCACCTGCGACAGTGTGCCCTCGGCGTGCTGTAGCGAGAACACGATGCTGGCCTTGTTGGTCTGCCTGATGTCGCGCAGCAGGTTGGAGCGCTGAGGGTCGGCCAGCACGAGGAAGCGTGTGAAGTTGTGCTTGTTGGTCTCGATTCCTTCCTCCAGTATCTTCATCCCGTAGATGGGTGCCACCTGTGCGGAGCAGATGGCAGCGTGTCCGCGCTGATGTCCGCGGCTGATGGCCTCGGCGGAACCTGCGGTGTCGGCAGCCTCCACGACCTTGAAGCCGGGGTGGCGGTTCAGGAACTCACGGCACTGCATGAGTGCCACAGGATGGGAGTTCACCTCGGTGATGTCGGCCCAGTCGTCCTCTGGCAGGCACATGATGCTGTGCTTGATGCGCAGCTTGTGCTCCCCCACTATCGTGGTGCGCGACTCGCGCAGCAGCTCGTAGTTGTGCAGCAGGCTGCCGGCAATGGTGTTCTCAATGGCCACTAGTCCTATCACTGTGGGGTCCGACTGCATGGCATCGAACACGCCCTCGAAGGTGTCCAGGCACATCAGCTCTATGTCATCGTCTTCGAAGTACTGGTGGGCAGCAATGTCGTGGAAGCTGCCCCTGATGCCCTGTATTGCTATGCGTTTCATTGTTGGTTTGTGTTTTGGCTGTCCTTGGTCTGTATAACGAAACATTCCCGCCTCTGTCGTGAAGCGGGAATGTTGCTCATTATCATTATGTCGTGCTCACTTTAGCTAAAGCATACACACTCCCGCTTCACCTCGTGGTAAAGTAAAAGAAGGAGTAAACGTAAGCACCGTTAAGTGTCATTATGAATGCTGTTTAGCTGTTTTGCGCTGCAAAAGTACAGCGTTATTGTGAATTGCGCAACAAAATCACAGAAATATATTCACTTTGCATCGAGAATAGCGTCAGCGGCTCATAATACATTATATATTTGCCACTCTACATCGGTGGTTCAGTCCTTCACGACGTGGGTGTCGAGAATGAAGGATTTCTCCATATTGCCCATGCCGTCTATGTGGTCGGCTTTGGCACTCAGGTCGTCAAGCTTGTTCACCAGCTCGGCTTCGGGTGTGCAGGGCAGCACAGGCGAACCGTACTCGCGCTTACCGTGGTGAGCCAGCACGCAGTGCACGATGCGCTTCACCTCGGCTTTGCCTATGCCGCGGCGCTCAAGCTCCTGATGCAGCTTGTGGGCACCGATGTAGATGTGGCCCAGCAGGTACATGTCCTCCTGCGGCTCGCCGCTGCGGTTGTACTCGTACACCTTGCCGTAGTCGTGCAGCATGATGGCCAGTATGCAGCGTTCAGGCTTGACCTTGGTGGGCAGTGTGGGATAGATGCCCAGCAGCATGGCCAGCATCTGGTGTGTGTGGTTCAGCAGGCCGCCAGGGAAGGCGTGGTGCACGCTGGTGGCTGCCGGATACTTGGAGTACGGCTCGTACAGTATACCGGCGAAGTCGGTGATGATGTCCATCAGCGACTGGTCTGAGCAGAGCTTGATGAGCTCCTGTATGGTCTGCTGCCACTGCTCCTGCTTGATGGGGCGCGGCAGCAGGTGGTACAGTGGATGCGCCTCTGTGGGCATGTTGGGGTCGAGCCGCAGGTCGGTGGCGTTGCACGACTTCTTGCCCCCGTCGTCGCGCAGGTTGTAGAACGATAGCACCCTGCCCACCACAGGTTCCTGCTGCGGGCCGCAGTTCCAGATGGCCACATTGATGGTTTCCTCCAGGTTGATGGCCTTGATGTTGGCGTATGGCGACCCCGTCTTCGTGGTGCCGTTGGTGCGGGATAGTACGATATATTCTTTTGTCATGCGTATAAATGGTTTTGTTTCAGCGTTTCACCTGAAATCTCATGGTGTTGGGTTCGAAAGCTATGCCTTCGTAGTCGAAGAATGTGGACAGCGTACCGTCGGTGGCCAGCTGGCGTGGTGAGCCCACGATGATGCCCTCTCTGTTCATTAGCCACAGGCCGTCGCTGCATTGCAGCGCCAGCTCCACGTCGTGGGTGGACAGCAGTATGGCCTTGTTGGTGTCGTGGGCCAGTCGCCGCAGCAGCAGCAATGTGTCTACCTTGGTGCCGAAGTCGAGAAAGGCTGTAGGCTCGTCCAGGATGATAATGGGCGTGTCCTGTGCCAGCGCCTTGGCTATCATCACCTTCTGACGTTCGCCGTCGCTCAGCGTGTGGGCCATACGGCAGGTCAGCGATGATATGGCCACCTGCTCTATGGCAGCGCTGACTATCTCCTCGTCCTGCTCGCTGAGTGTGCCGAAGAAGCCTGTATAGGGGGCACGTCCCAGCGCCACGACCTCACGTACGGTGAGGCCCTGCATGGCCGGACGCTCCGTGAGCACGACGCTCACGGTCTGTGCCAGTTCCTTGGGTGTGATGTCGCCTATGTTCCTGTCGCCGAATATGATGTCGCCATGCAGAGGCGGCAGCAGTGCGGTCATCGTCTTGAGCAGGGTGCTCTTGCCCACACCGTTGCTGCCCAGCAGCGATGTCAGCTGACCGCTGTGCAGGGTAGCAGAGAGGCCGCAAGCCACCCGATGGGTAGACTTGCGGCTATGATAACCTGTAGAAAGGTCGTTCAGAATGATGTCCATAGGCGACATGCTTTATTCTATGGTGTGGCAATAGTTCACACCCATGCGGTCGTACATCTGCAGCATGTGCGGCAGGCGGGTACGGAAGTCGTCAAGGTCCTTCTTGTCGGCTTGTGTCCACTGCACCTCGCTGATGGCATCGAGGCGCGGCAACAGCATGTAGAACACGTGCTGCGGGAAGGCTACATACTCTGTCCAGAGGTTCACCTGCGGCCCCAGGATATAGGATTGTTCCTCTGTTGTGAGCTCTTCGGCCAGAGGCTCGTAGCTGTACACCTTGCTCACTGGCAGGTAGCCGCCTATGCCCAGAGGTGCACCCCACTGGTCTTTCTGCTGATAGTAGTCGATGTAGCAGTAGCTGTTAGGGCTCATTATCACCCTGTGCTTCTGGCGGGCAGCTGCGATACCACCCTCGGTGCCGCGCCAGGACATGACGATGGCATTGGGCGTAAGTCCGCCATCGAGAGTCTCGTCCCAACCGATGATATCGCGTCCGCGCTCTGCCAGGAACTGCTCCACCTCGCGGTTGATGTAGGTCTGCAGCTGGTTCTCAATGCTGTGCTCGGGTGTAGCTACCAGCCCTAGCTCGCGTGCCTTGGCCTGACACTTCGTGCAGTTCTGCCAGCGCGACTTGGGACACTCGTCGCCACCGATGTGTACGTACTTCGATGGGAACACATCGCATAGCTCGCCCAGAACGGTCTTGATGAACTGCATGGTCTCAGGATTGCCGGCGCACAGCACATCGGCACTCACGCCCCAATGTGGCCACACCTCGTATGGGCCGCCTGTACAACCGAGGTTCGGATAGACGTGCAGCGCCGACAGCATGTGGCCGGGCAAGTCTATCTCGGGTATGACATTGATGTATCGCTGAGCTGCGTAGTTCACTATCTCGCGGCATTGCTCCTGCGTGTAGTACAGGCCTTCACCGTATGGCTGTCCGTCGTAGATACCAGTGTTGCGTCCCAGCACCGTCTGCTTGCGTATGCTACCCTTCTTCGCAAGGTCGGGCAGGGCCTTAACCTCGAAGCGCCAGCCCTGGTCCTCGGTTATGTGCCAGTGGAACTGGTTGCAGCCGTGTAGCGCCATCAGGTCGATGTACGTCTTCACTGTCTCAATTGTGAAGTAGTGGCGTGCGCAGTCGAGGTGTACACCACGGTATGCAAAGCGGGGCTGGTCGGCTATGCTGGTGTAGGGGAACAGTATCCCCTGCCCTGCTGTCTGCTGCAGCGGCAGACTCTTGCGCAGAGTCTGCATGGCGCGGAACAGCCCCTCGTTGCAGGCTGCTGTGAGCTGTATGCCCTTCTTGCCCACGGTGATGGTATAGGCGCTGTTGATGATGCCTTCATCGAGCTGCACCTGCGGCTGCCCCTTCTTGGCTTTGGGCTGTTGCTTGGTCAGACTGATGGCTGCCTGCTTGCTGTCGGGTGTCAGAGCCAGCGTCAGGCCTGTGCTCTCCTCGACATACTGCTTGAGCCACTGTGCTATGCGCGATGTCTCAGGGTCGCCGGCATCGTAGCTGATGCCCGCACCTACAGCAAGCGTGAAGCACCGTGTGGTGTCGGTTCGCACAGACTGAGGTAGCGGGATGATGCGGTAGTCGGCCTTGGGTTGAGCCGAGACGTATGTTGCACAGAGCAACAACAGAGCTGTTACGACAAGGTTCTTCATAGCGTTGGGTGTGTATGGTGAGAAAATAGATGATGCTATACGGGCCGCAATTACTTCTCGTAGGACTCCATTACTGGTGCAGCGATGTCGGCTGCAGGCTCGTCGTTGGCATCCTTGAGGTCGGTGTAGGCCAGGGCGAACATGAAGTTCACCACCACCTGGGCCAGTATCACGCCCACAATACATGCGCACAGGCCAAGGATGATGACACCGCAGCTGGCCAGCAGCAACAGCAGCAGCTTCCAGAACACACCGTTGGTGAGGCGCCAAGACAGACGGAATGCGTCGAGGAACGGAACCTGCTCGGTGGCTATGATGATGGGAGCGAAGGCCAGACGGATAGTGATATAGAAGGTAGGAATGAGCACACCCAGCACTACGAGCACCACTGACCAACCCAGCGGCAGACCCGTAGCGAAGACAATGGCCGCTACTATGCCGCCACCAAGCAGGGCGGTAATGATGATGGCCAGAGAGAGCACTATGCTCACGCCCAGGAAGAATGCAAAGCGCACGAAGTCAAGGCTGAAGACATCGGCCATGCTTTCGTAGGGCTTGCCCGTGCGGGCACAGTTGACCAGCATCTTGAAGGTCACGATGCTCAGGTACATGCCCAGCAGGAAGCCCAGACTTACGATCCAGGGGTTGATGTGGAGGGCTTGGTCGAGTGCCACACTGAACATCTCAGGGTGACGGGCCAGGTTGTACTCCTGCAGCAGTTCTGCGTCGAGCGAGGTTCCGATGCTGGTCACAATGTTTTTCACTATGGCGAGAAGAATAAAGATAGGCCAGTTGTCGATGGCCAGATTCCAAGCACGTGCTGTGATGCTTCCGATGTTGATTGTTTTCATAATGGTATTGTATTGTTTAGTGGTTGATTGTTGCAGATGGTGCAGAGCTTGGCTAGATGCCCAGCAGGTTGCGGGCCAAGCCCCAGCAGAGGCTCACGATGAGCATCGTCAGTGCCGCCGCAGGGGTGAGCGGACGGTGGGTGAGCCACCATGCGATGAATGCTGGCAACAGTATCAACATGCCTGGATTGAGCCAGAAGGCTTCCTGCCAGTGCCCTTGCCAGAGTGCCACCGCAGCACGTTGCAAGCCGCAGAAGGGGCATTGCAGATGCGTCAGTTGGTATAGTGGACAGGGCAGCATGTTGTGGTTGCGTTGGTAGACATTTATGCTTGGATATGCGCGTATGTGACCCTCTGTCCGCAACGCGCATACGCGCAGCATGTAAATAAATGTGTGGCAAAAGTACATAAAGAATGGGTCTATGTTGATTTGAGTGGGTAATGGAAGGTTTCTCCTCCATTGACATAGTAGATCATATTGACGAAATTGTTTACATTCGTATATCCTCTGGCTCTTCTTTTAGCGA
>CALEPV010000030.1 GCA_937910905.1 uncultured Prevotellaceae bacterium | reverse complement strand
CCGCCTGTCACCACCATCTGTACAGCCGCAGGCCGGTCGCTCGTGACACTCGAGGACAATGCAGCTCTCCAGGCTCAGCTCTCCACACTCAACCTCTCCACACCGGAGTTCTTCTCCTTCACCACCAGCGAGGGCATCCAGCTCAATGGCTACATGGTGAAGCCCTCCGGCTTCAACCCCGCCGTCCGCTATCCTGTCATCATGTACCAGTACAGCGGCCCCGGTTCGCAGCAGGTCATCGACTCCTGGTATGCCGGCAACATGTCGGGCTGCCTCTATGAGCACTATATGGCCGCGCACGGCTTCATCTGCGTCTGCGTGGACGGTCGCGGCACCGGCGGTCGCGGTGCCGACTTTGAGAAGCAGACCTATCAGCACCTCGGCCGTCTGGAGGCCCGCGATCAGGTGGAGACTGCTCTGTACCTCGGCACGCTGCCATACGTCGATGCCTCGCACATAGGCATCTGGGGGTGGAGCTACGGCGGCTTCAACACACTCATGTCCATGATGGAGGGCCGCCCCGTATTTGCTGCCGGCGTAGCCGTAGCACCCGTGACCAGCTACCGTTTCTACGACAGCGTCTACACAGAGCGATTCATGCGCACCCCCAAGGAGAACCCCCAGGGCTACGACGACTGCCCCCTCACACGCGCATCGCAGCTGCACGGGGCGTTGCTCATCTGCCACGGTTTGGCCGACGACAACGTCCACTTCCGCAACACCGCCGAGCTGACCGAGGCGCTCACCCAGGCCGGACAGCCCTTCATGCAGCTCACCTACACCAACCGCAACCACAGCATCTACGGCTACGACGGCGGCCGCACACGCCTCCATCTCTACACCAGCATCAGTCGCTGGTTTGAGCAGAACCTCAAGTAGCGTCCGCGCCTTGCGGTTCACCCGCAAGGAAACCCCCGCAACCCGTAACCCGTAAGCTCAATTACTCATCCCTCACCCCTCATCCCTCATTCCCATGTTTTCCCGCGAAGCAAAGATAGGCATTGCCGGCGTAGTAGCCCTCATATTGCTCTTTTTCACCATAAAGTTCCTGCAGGGCGTCAGCCTTTTCTCCTCGTCCGACCTCTATGTCATCAACTTCAAGAATGCCAAGGCCCTGGCCAAGAGCAGCCCTGTCTATGCCGATGGCTTCCAGGTGGGCATAGTGTCCGACATCCGCTATGACTACGAACACCCGGGACAGGGCATCATCGTCGAGATAGCCGTCGACAAGGGGATGCGCATCCCCGTAGGCACCACCGCTGTGCTTGATGAGGCCATGCTGGGTGGCTGCACCCTCAACCTGCTCATGGGCAACAGCCCCGTGCAGCGCTACGCCGTGGGCGACACCATACCCGCGTCCGACAACAACGGCCTCATGGCCCGTGCTGCCGAGCTCATGCCTAAGCTGGAGGAAACTCTCGGCAAGGTTGATACGTTGCTGGTGTCACTTAATACCTTGGCCACCGACCCCAACCTGCGTGCCACGCTGGAGAATGTGAACTCGCTCACGGCAAGCCTCGACCGCAGTTCCGCACAGCTCAACACCCTGCTGGCACGCGATGTACCAGCCCTGACACGCACATTCACCACCACCGGCGAGCACGCCACGCAGCTGATAGACAACCTCGCAGCCCTCGACCTGCAGACCACCCTCGCACAACTTGATGCCACCCTCCAGCAGGTCAACACCGCCGTGGCCCAGCTCAACAGCACCGACAACAATGCCGGTCTGCTGCTGCATGACCGCGAACTGTATGACAACCTCACCCGCACCACCCAGGCTGCATCAGCCCTGCTTGAGGACCTTAAGGCCAACCCTAAGCGCTACGTCCACTTCTCCGTCTTCGGTAGAAAACAGCAGTAGGATGCTGGCGTTCTGACGCAATCATTGCGGCACACGACTAAAATCACAAGTGTGTAACATAGAAATCACACTTGTGATTTTAGTCACACACCGCGGTGCGGAGTGTCTTACACCGCGGTGCGGAGTGCCTTGCGCCACAATTCTGATGGCTGATGGATGCTTCTGCAATGATACCGTGCTGTAGAGTCTTAGGGATGTAAGGTCAGGCATATTCACCATTAAGTATAGTTGCGGAGCTATATCCTTTCCCCTTTTTCGCCAAATAATATCACTATTACACCTATTTCCTGTTTTCCGCGTTGGGTCACTCAAGTGTCCTGTCGCCACCCGGGTACCACTA
>CALEPV010000029.1 GCA_937910905.1 uncultured Prevotellaceae bacterium | reverse complement strand
GTTTGTGTGAGTTATATGTGGTAGTGTCCAAACACAGGGTTCTGCAGGTGGCCCCATTTTCCCCCTCACCAATGAAGCGCTGCACAATGTCGTAGGCTTCGGCTTGGGCGGTGGCGAGGTCGTCGTTGATGACTATGCAGTCGAACTGGGGAGCGAGGGACAGCTCGTAGGAGGCACGCTGGAGGCGCTGCTCGATGACCTCGGGTGCATCGGTGGCGCGTCCTTCAAGACGCCGGCGCAGCTCATCTATGCAGGGCGGCTGGATGAAGAGCGAGAGGGCGCGGTCGCCAAAGTACTCCTTCAGGCGCATACCGCCGTTGACATCCACGTCGAACACCACGTTCTGCCCGGCTGCCAGCTGCCGCTCCACCTGAGCCTTGAGGGTGCCGTAGAAGCAGCCTGTATAGACTTGCTCATACTCGATGAAATCGTCGTTGACCACATGCCATCGAAACTCCTCGTGCGACATGAAGAGGTACTCCACCCCATTGCGCTCCTTGCCGCGAGGCTGCCGCGTGGTGGCTGATATGGAGAAGGCGAGGTGCAGTTCCTCGCGTGTCATCAGGCTGCCTATGATGGTGCTCTTGCCGCTGCCGCTGGGGGCGCAGACGATAATTATCTTGCTCATATTGCTACAGTACATTCAGTACTTGTTCCTTGATCTGTTCCAGCTCGTCCTTCATGCGAACCACGAGGTTCTGCATCTCGGCTATGTTGGACTTGCTGCCAGTGGTGTTGATTTCGCGGCTCATCTCCTGCGCTATGAAGCCCAGCTTCTTGCCCTGTCCGTGGCCCGTCTGCACGGTCTCGGTGAAGTAGCGCAGGTGGTTGGTCAGGCGCTGCTTCTCCTCGCTGATGTCCAGCTTCTCGATGTAGTATATCATCTCCTGCTCGAGGCGGTTCTTGTCGTACTGCACCTCGGGTATGGCCTGGAGACCGTCTATGATGCGCTGGCGTATCTTCTCCACGCGCAGCTTCTCGTAGGGCTCCACCTGCTTCATCAGGTCGCTGATGTTGGCTATCTTCTCCTCGAACTTGTGCTGCAGGGCCTCGCCCTCCTGGCGGCGGAAGTCTATCAGCTGATCGATGGATGCGTGTATGGCCTGTAGAGCCACGGCCCACTCCTCGTCGGTCAGCGTCACGGGGTCGGCCTTGGACATCACGTCGGGCAGACGCAGCAGGGTGCAGAGCCAGTTCTCCGCAGGCTCGGGAATGGACATCTCCGAGCATACTCCGCGCAGTTGCTGCACGTAGTTGGCAAGTATGGTGTGGTTTATCTGTGCGGCCTGCGCGGTAGATTCACACTCGGCGTAGAGGCTGAAGTCCACTTTGCCGCGCTCCAGCGCGTTGCTGATGATGGCGCGAACCTCCATCTCGTGCTCGCGGTAGAGCGGGGCCATGCGTGTCTGCAGGTCGAGAGCCTTGCTATTGAGGGATTTTATCTCGGCGGTGATTTTCTTGCCCTGATACTGGACGGAGGCTTTGCCGTAGCCTGTCATTGAGAGAAGCATATTGTGAATTATGAATCGTGAATTATGAATCAGTCTTGGCCTTTGCGGTGCAAAATTATATAAAAAGGATATAACGAGGGCAGCAACACGGCGAAAAATAGCTACCTTTGCGGGCGCTATGTCAACGATACTACATATAGAGACCAGCACCAATGTGTGCTCAGTGGCTGTAAGCCAGGACGGTGCGGTGATCTTCGACAAGGAGGATCGCGAGGGCCCGAACCATGCTACTGTGTGCGGCCCTTTCGTGGAGGAGGCGCTGAGTTTCGCTGAGAGCCACGCCATTCCGCTCGACGCTGTGGCTGTGAGCGAGGGCCCCGGCAGCTATACAGGCCTGCGCATAGGAGTATCGATGGCCAAGGGCGTGGCCTACGGTCGGGGCGTGCCACTCGTGGCTGTCTCGACGATGGAGTTGCTCTGCGTGCCGGCGCTGCTGCGTTACGACAGCCTGCCCGACGATGCGCTGCTGGTGCCGATGATAGACGCCCGCCGCATGGAGGTCTATGCCGCCGTCTACGACCGTGCGCTGCGGGCCGTGCGACCTGTGCAGCCCGACATCGTGGATGCCGACACCTACCGCACCTGGCTCGACAGCCATCCGGTGTACTTCCTGGGCAATGGCAGCACGAAGTGCAAGGCTGTGCTGCAGCACCCCAATGCCCACGTCATCGACGGCCAGGTGCCTCTGGCCAAGTGGATGATGCCGCTGGCAGAGCGCGCCCTGATGCAGGGACGCACCGTCGATGTGGCCTACTTCGAACCATTTTACCTAAAGAACTTTGTGGCAACGAAACCGAGAGACTTACTGCACAACCTATGAAATACAATTCCCAACGCGATATGCTGATACTGCCACAGTATGGGCGCACCATGCAGGACATGGTGAACTACTGCTGCCAGCTTGAGGACAGGGCTGAGCGCCAAGCCTGTGCCGAGACAATCATCGGCATCATGGCAAACATCAACCCGGCCGTGAAGCAGCAGGCCGACTACCAGACCAAGCTGTGGCACCAGCTGGCGATGCTCTCCAACTTCCAGCTGGACATAGACTATCCGGTGGAGATACCAACACCCACGGAGCTGGCCGAGAAGCCGCGCCGTGTGCCGTACCCCATGCAGACCATCAAGCGTCGCCACTACGGGCACATCACGGAGTCGCTGCTGCAGCTGGTGGGGCAGATGCCCGACGACGAAGAGCGCAAGGAGCTGACAGGCGTGGTGGCCAACTGCATGAAGCGCGGGCTGTACAACTGGAACATCGATGCTATGGACGACTCCAAGATACGTGCCGACATATCGGACTACACGGACGGACGCGTGGAGCTGCCGGCCGATGCACGACTGGTGTATATCAGCGGCCCGCGGGCATCGGAGGAACAGAACAAACGGAAAAGAAAGAAGAAATGAGCTCATTTCTGATAGAGGGCGGACGCCTGCTGGAGGGCGAGATAACACCGCAGGGCGCGAAGAACGAAGCCTTGCAGGTGCTCTGCGCCACACTGCTGAGCGCCGAGCCGGTGCGCATACAGAACATACCCATGATAGCCGACGTGCAGACGCAAATCGACCTGCTGCGCCGCGTGGGTGTGCGCATCACGGAGCACGGACGCGGCGACATGACCTTCCAGGCCGACGCCATCGACCTGTCGTTCCTGCACAGCGAGGAGTTCCTGCAGATGTCGGCACGCTTGCGTGGCAGCATCATGCTGGTAGGCCCGCTGGTGGCCCGCTTCGGTGAGGCCGTGATATCCAAGCCAGGCGGCGACAAGATAGGACGCCGCCGCGTGGACACGCACTTCCTGGGCATGGAAGCGCTGGGCGCACAGGTGAAGTACGATGCCGACCGTGGCCTGTTCCACGTGACGGCCGACCACCTGAAGGGCACCTATATGCTGCTGGACGAAGCCTCCATCACCGGCACGGCCAACATCATCATGGCTGCTGTGCTGGCCGAGGGCACTACAACGATATACAATGCCGCCTGCGAACCCTACATACAGCAGCTGTGCCGTATGCTCAACTCCATGGGCGCACGAATCAGCGGCATAGCATCCAACCTGCTGACCATCGAAGGCGTGAAGAGCATGGGCGGCACCACACACCGCATCCTGCCCGACATGATTGAGGTGGGCTCGTTCATAGGCCTGGCAGCAATGGTGGGCAACGGCATCACAATCAAGGATGTGGCCTACGAGCAGCTGGGCATCATCCCCCACACCTTCCGTCGTATGGGCATCACCCTGGAGCGCAGGGGCGACGACATCTTCGTGCCGCGACACGAGCACTATCAGATAGAGTCGTTCATCGACGGGTCGTTTATGACCTTCTACGATGCTCCGTGGCCAGGGCTCACGCCCGACTTGCTCAGCGTGCTGCTGGTGGTGGCCACACAGGCCAAGGGCTCGGTGCTGATACATCAGAAGATGTTCGAGAGCCGTCTGTTCTTCGTGGACCACCTGATAGACATGGGTGCACAGATAATACTCTGCGACCCGCACCGTGCGGTCATCGTGGGGCATAACAACGAGATAGGACTGCGACCGTCGAAGATGAGCTCGCCCGACATACGTGCCGGCATAGCGCTGCTGATAGCTGCGCTGAGCGCCAACGGACGTAGCACGATAAGCAACATCCAACAGATAGATCGCGGCTACGAGACCATCGACGTGCGGCTGAACGCACTCGGTGCCCGCATCACCCGCATCGATTGACAGGCAATGCTTAGGGACGAAGAAGTATATGCGATAGGCACCATCACCCGCACACACGGCGTGCGTGGCGAGGTGGCATTCCGTTTCACCGACGATGTGTGGGACCGCGTGGAGGCCGACTATCTGCTGCTTCGTATCGAAGGACTGCTGGTGCCGTTCTTCCTGGAGGAGTGGCGCTTCCGCTCTGACGATGTGGCACTGCTGAAGTTCGAGGATATAGACAATGTTGATGCAGCCGTTCAGCTGGTGGGTGCAGAGGTGTCGTTCCCCAAGGCGCTCACGCCCGAGTATATAGACGAGGAGGACGTGACATGGTCCATGATGCGCGGCTTCGCTGTAGAAAACGAAGGTCAGTACATAGGCACCGTGGCCGAGGTCTACGACCAGACGGAGAACGTGCTGCTGGACATACAAACACCCGACGGCGAAAGCGTGCTGATACCGGCACACGAACAGTTCGTGCTGCGTGCCGACCATCGTGAACGTGTGCTCTACGTGAGCGTACCCGACGAGCTGCTGAGCCTCAATGCCAAAGACAACTAACATGCAAGAGCAACGTAAGAAACAAATAGCCATACTCGGTTCGACGGGTAGCATAGGCACACAAGCCCTGCAGGTCATATCCGAGCATTCCGACCTCTTCGAGGCATGTGTGCTCACGGCAGGACACCGATGGGAGCTGCTGGCTGAACAGGCGCGACAGTTCATGCCAGCTGCCGTGGTGATAGCCGACGAGCAGTACTACGATGCGCTGCAGGAAGCGCTCTCCGACCTGCCCATAGCGGTCTATACCGGTGCCGATGCGCTGTGCGAAGTGGTGCAGTCATCGGAGGTCGACATGGTGCTGACGGCTATGGTAGGCTTCGCAGGCCTGCCCCCTACAATCAGTGCCATACGTGCGGGCAAGCCGATAGCGCTGGCCAACAAGGAGACAATGGTGGTGGCGGGCGAGCTGATCAACGGTCTGTGCCGACAGTATCAGGTGCCAATCCTGCCAGTGGATAGCGAGCACTCGGCGATATTCCAGTGTCTGATGGGCGAGCAGAGCGAGGTGGAGAAGATAATCCTTACAGCCTCCGGCGGCCCCTTCCGCACGTTCTCAATGGAACAGCTGCAGACAGTCACGCCCGCTCAGGCACTCAAGCATCCCAACTGGGACATGGGGGCGAAGATTACCATCGACTCCGCGTCGATGATGAACAAGGGCTTCGAGGTGATAGAGGCCAAGTGGCTGTTTGGCGTTGAACCCGACAAGATTCAGGTGGTGGTTCACCCGCAGAGCGTGGTGCACAGCGCGGTGCAGTTTGCCGATGGAGCTGTGAAGGCACAGCTGGGCGTGCCAGATATGCGTGTGCCGATACAGTTGGCCTTCTCCTTCCCGATGCGCCTCAAAAGCAGTTTCGACAGGCTCGACTGGTACACAATGCACGACCTGACCTTCGAGCAGCCCGACCTGAAGAAGTTCCGCTGTCTGCAGCTGGCCTACGATGCGCTGGCCCGTGGCGGCAACATGCCGTGCATAGTCAATGCAGCCAACGAGGTGGTGAACCTCGCCTTCCGCGAGAATAGGTGCTCCTTCCTGCAGATGGCCGATATCATTGAGGCCACTATGCATAAGGCCTCATTCATCGCAAAACCGACCTACGAGGACTACCTGCAGACCGATGCAGAGGCACGGCAGATAGCAGGCGGACAATTATGAATCGTGAATAATGATTATTGAATTAATATAGATGAGCGTTTTCTTGATTAAGACATTACAGCTGTTGCTATGCTTCGCCCTGCTGATAGTACTGCACGAGGCCGGGCATTTCCTGTTTGCAAAGTTGTTCAAGGTGAGGGTGGAGAAGTTCTTCATGTTCTTCGACTACAAGTTCCACCTCTTCTCGACCAAAGATAAGTGGTTCACTCGTCTGTTCCCAAAGTTCAAGGACAAGGAGACAGAGTACGGTATCGGCTGGATACCCCTGGGCGGCTATGTCAAGATAGCTGGCATGATAGACGAGAGCATGGACTTGGAACAGATGAAGCAGCCCGTACAGGAGTATGAGTTCCGTGCCAAGCCCGTGTGGCAGCGCTTCTTCATTATGATAGGCGGCGTGCTGGTAAACTTCGTGCTGGCACTGTTCATATATGCCATGATACTCTTCGCCTGGGGCGAGGACCGTCTGCCTGTGAGCGGCATCACCGATGGCTTCTCATACAACGAGATGGCTGAGGGCGTGGGCTTCCAGGACGGTGATGTGCCGGTGAAGATTGATGGCAAGGAGATAATGTACTGGAACGACAGTTATCTGCGAGACATCTCGCTGGCTGAGACCGTTACTGTGATGCGCGATGGCCACGAGGTGGGCATCATTATGCCGGAGGAGGGCCTGAGCCTGCTGGAGATGACACAGGGTGCGACACGCTTCCTGACCATCAACGTCCCGACTGTGATAGACAGCGTGCTGGCCGGTTCGCCTGCGGAGCGTGCAGGTATGCACAAGGGCAGCCGCATCAAGGCCGTCGACGGACAACCGGTAGAGTGGTGGAGCGACTTCGATGCTATCATGGCTATTAAAGCCATGCAGCTGGCTGATGAGAACTGCACACACGAAGACAGCGTGAACCTGCGACACGTGGAGGTGGCTTACGACAACTATATTGCCAAGATTACCCTTACGTCCGACTATATGCTGGGCATCGTCAAGACGCACTACACGCAGTACTACCAGCTGGAGCACCACGAGTACGGATTCTTCGAGTCCTTCCCGGCCGGCATAGCGCACGGCTGGCGTACACTCGGCGGCTATGTCAGCGACCTGCGTTACCTCTTCACCTCCGATGGCGCAAAGAATGTGGGTAGCTTCGGTACCATAGGCAACCTCTTCCCATCAGTGTTCGACTGGCAGGCTTTCTGGTACATCACGGCATTCATCAGCATCATGCTGGCCTTTATGAACATCCTGCCCATACCGGGCTTGGACGGCGGTCACGTGTTCTTCCTGCTGATTGAGGCCATCACGCGTCGCCCACCGTCGGACAAGTTCATGGAACGTGCACAGATTGTGGGCATGGTACTCATCTTTGCGCTGATGGCATTGGCCATATTCAATGATGTGGTGAAGTTTCTGTTTTAGTGATGATTAAATAATAAGTTGGGACGATTTGCCTCATATTTTTGAGCTTATTTGTCTTCACGAAGAAGGAGCGTAGCGGGCTACGTGACTGATGAGTGGAGGCAAAGAAGCCAAAAAGATGAGTGCTGATACTTTCCTATAAAATCGTCCCAAGTTATTTTTAAACCATCACTTAGCGATCTTCTTTGAGCTTGCGCTCGAAGAACTTGACCTTAGTGCACAGCGCATCGTAGCGTTCCTCCAACTGATATACAAGGATGCGTTGTGCTATGTAGGTCGAGTCGGCAGTGCCGCGAGGGTTGTCGGCAAGAGTGGACAGTCGCTCGCGAGCCTCTGCCAGCACAGGCTCGTAGATAGCGACGCTGTCGCGAGCCTCCAGCATCTCCACGCTGTCCAGCGTGAGGATGGCGGCTCTGCGGGCTTCAAGTGCTGTGGGGTACTGCCTGCGCAGACGCAATATGCTGCTGCGGGCTTGGCCGTACTGCTGCGATGCCAGTGCTGCGCGGGCCTCATTAAGCAGCTGTGCTGCCTTCTCTTCCGTGCCCTGCTGACCTCCGCCACAAGATGCGAGGACGGGCAGAACTGTGGCTATCAATGCGCAAGAAAGTGCGCAAATACCTATATGTAATACCTTGTTCATGCGCCAAAGGTAACACAAATAGCAAAAGCTGGCTGCGTAAGTGACTCAACTCTTGAACTTTTTTTATACTTTTGCAGCCGTTTTAGCATTGATTAAGTATAGGACGCTGATATGAGACACCTCAATCGAGAACAACTGACAGCACTGCTCGATGAGCAGCCCATGTTTCGCCTGATATCCGCTGTTGCCGACGAGCAGCATGTGGAGTGCTACGTCGTGGGCGGCTATGTACGTGACCTCTTCCTGAAACGTCCGTCGAAGGATATTGATGTCGTGGTGGTGGGTAGTGGCATAGATACCGCCCGTGCATTGGGCAAGCGGCTGGGGCGTGGCGCACATGTCAGCGTGTTCCGCAATTTCGGAACGGCGCAGGTGAAGTGGCACGACCAGGAGGTGGAGTTCGTGGGAGCGCGCCGCGAGAGCTATAGCCACGACTCGCGCAAACCGATAGTTGAGGACGGCACTCTGGAGGATGACCAGCGCCGTCGCGATTTCACCATCAACGCCTTGGCGATATGCCTGAATGCAGAGCGCTACGGCGAACTTGTGGATCCTTTCGACGGGGTGTGGGACCTTGAGGACCGTGTCATCGCAACACCGCTGGATCCTGATGTGACATTTTCTGACGACCCGCTGCGCATGATGCGCTGCATACGCTTCGCCACGCAATTGAACTTCACGATAGAACAGGACACGCTCGACGCGCTGCACCGTAATCGCGAACGTATAAAGATAATATCGGGCGAGCGGATATGCGACGAGTTGCAGAAGATAATGATGTCCGATGCCCCTGCTGTAGGCTTCGAGCTGCTGTTTCAGACAGGGCTGCTGGAACTGATATTCCCCGAGCTGGCTGCCCTGCACGGTGTGGAAAGCGTTGGCGGGCGCGCTCATAAGGACAACTTCTGGCACACGCTGGAAGTGCTGACCAATGTCGTGCGCGCTGAGAAAGCAAGACCTGTAGATGCAGATAGCGCCTCCCATCAGGGAGACACAGGAGGTGTGCTCTTGTGGCTCCGATGGGCTGCTCTGCTCCACGATATAGGCAAGCCTCGCACAAAACGTTACGACCCGAAGCTGGGCTGGACATTCCACAACCACAACTACGTGGGCGCAAAGATGGTACCCGACATCTTCCGTCGCCTGAAGCTGCCGTTGGACGAGCGCATGAAGTACGTGCAAAAGCTGGTGGAGCTGCACATGCGTCCCATAGCGATAGCAGACGACGAGGTGACCGATTCGGCTGTGCGCCGACTGCTGTTTGAGGCTGGCGATGACATAGACGACCTGATGATGCTGTGCGAAGCCGACATCACCAGCAAGAATCAGCAGCGCAAGCAGCGCTTCCTGGATAACTTCCAGCTCGTGCGGCGTAAGCTCGTTGACCTGGAGGAGCGTGATCGCATACGCTGCTTCCAGCCACCAGTGACGGGCGATGAGATAATTTCTATCTTCGACCTCAAACCATCACCAGTCATAGGCCAGCTGAAGTCAGCGGTGAAGGATGCCATCCTGGATGGTGTCATACCCAATGAGCACGATGCAGCTCTGGAGTTCGTCCTTGCCCATGCTGCCAAGCTGGGACTGAAGCCGGTAAGGTAGCACAGGCATACGAAAACATCCCCTTGAGGCATTACCGCTTCAAGGGGATGTTGTGTGTAGTGCAGTCTCCTGCTATTATGCAGCCACAATTGTGCGGCCGAATGGCATAAATGCAACTCCGGCCAGCTTGAAGTGCTGCAGACCGAATGGGATGCCGATGATGGTCACGCAGAACAGCACACCGATGAACACATGCTCCAGAGCGAGCCAGATGCCGGCTAACAGTATCCACAGTATGTTCATGAACAGGTTGACGCAACCTGATGCCATGCCGCCTTCGGCTGCTACAGCCTGACGGCCGAAGGGCCAAAGTGCCAGCGTAGCCAGCTTGAAGATCTGCAGACCAAAGGGTATGCCGATGATGGTCACGCAGAGTATTACACCTGCAAACAGGTACTCGATGAACAGCAGTAATCCACCAAAGATTACCCAAATGATGTTACCCCTAAAATCCGCAACCAAAAACCAAAAATGTCCAATTAGCTCGCTTTGACATCT
>CALEPV010000028.1 GCA_937910905.1 uncultured Prevotellaceae bacterium | reverse complement strand
CGTAGCCCGCTACGCTCCTTCTTCGTGAAGACAAATAAGCTCAAAAATATGAGGCGAATCGTCCCAACGTATTATTTAATCATCACTAAAAAACAATCGCAGACTTTGCCTTGTGCCCTTTTTGACGTACCTTTGCGCCCTCAAATAAGATACACAACCGAATGACTTTATTCCCGAGCCAAGTTCCCCCATCCTATGCAAGCAAAGCGTCCCAGAGGGCCGAGCACCCGCTAACGCACCCATTCCCGACCTGCGGTCGCCTACCCGTTGCCTTTCAAGAACTGGGCGTAAGTGAGCCCCTACTGCGCGCTATCGATGAGCTGGGTTTCACCAGCCCCATGCCTGTACAGGAGGCTGTTATACCACATCAGCTCAACTCGCGTCAGGACCTCATAGCTCTGGCACAGACGGGTACGGGCAAGACGGCGGCCTACGGGCTGCCACTGCTGCAGCGGTTGAGCGCTGACGCTGATGGGCAAGCTGCGGATACCGCAACGCGGGCCATAGTGCTGTCGCCTACACGCGAGCTGTGCCTTCAGATAGCGGATGACCTCGAGTCGTTTGCCAAGTACCTGCCGGGCATACGCGTGCTGCCGGTGTACGGCGGCACCAACATCGAGCCGCAGATACGTGCTCTGCGCAAGGGCGTGCAGGTGATAGTGGCCACTCCAGGCCGCCTGATAGACCTGATGCACAGGGGTGCAGCCAAGCTGGACAACGTAGATACCGTGATACTGGACGAGGCCGACGAGATGCTGTCGATGGGATTCTCCGAAAGCATCGATGCCATCCTGGAAGGCGTGCCCAGCCAGCACACCACGCTTCTGTTCTCAGCCACGATGAGCCGCGAGATAGAGCGCATAGCGCAGAACTACCTGCACGATGCACAGCAGATGGTGGTGGGCTCGCGCAACGAGGGCGCTGAGAACGTGAACCACATATACTATATGGTACGCGCCAGCGACAAGTATCTGGCGCTGAAGCGCGTGGTGGACTACTATCCGAAGATATACGCCATCGTGTTCTGCCGCACACGAATGGAGACGCAGGAGGTGGCCGACCATCTGATACAGGACGGCTACAATGCCGACGCCCTGCACGGCGACCTGTCGCAGCAGCAGCGCGACCTGACGATGCAGCGCTTCCGCCAGCACCGCATACAGCTGCTCGTGGCTACCGACGTGGCAGCACGAGGACTCGACGTGGACGATCTGACACACGTGATAAACTACGGAATGCCCGACGATACGGAGAACTACACGCATCGCAGCGGGCGCACAGGTCGTGCCGGCAAGAAGGGCACGAGCATCTGTATAGTGCACAGCCGCGAGCGCTCGAAGATACGCATCGTGGAGAAGACCATAGGCAAGGAGTTTGTAAGAGGCACGCTGCCCACGCCCAAGGAGATATGCACTAAGCAGCTGTGGAAGGTGATAGACGACATAGAGCGCGTGGAGGTCGACGAGGAAGAGATAGAGACCTTCCTGCCCGAGGTGCGCCGCAGGCTCGAATGGCTCGACAAGGACGACTTGTTGAAGCGAGTGGTGAGCCGTGAGTTCGGACGCTTTCTGCGCTACTACGCCGGAGCACCTGAGATTGAGGAGGTGCGCCCAGGCGAGGACAAGAGCGGCAAGCGCGACAAGAAGGAGAAGAAAGGACGCGACCGCGCCGGCGACCACATACCCGAGGAGGGCTTCACGCGGCTGTTCATCACTCTGGGCAAAGTGGACGGCTTCTATGCCAAGGAGATAATAGGTGTGGTGAACAGACGTCTGGAGGGCGACAAGGTGGAGATAGGACGCATAGACCTACGACCCACGTTCTCGTTCTTCGAGGTGCGCAGCGAGGATGCCGACCGCGTGCTGGCAGCGCTGCAGGGCCTGCACGTCAAGGGCCGCCGTATAGGTGTCGACGTAGCCGACGAGAGCGGAAAAATAGCCCGCCCCGACGAGGGCGGGAAGCAGAAGAAGGCTGGCAAGAAAGCCGACCGCAAGGAGCGCGGCTTCCTCGGCCACAAGGAAAAGGGTCGCGGCAAGCGCGAGACCAGCACAGACGACACCCGCAAGCATCAGAAGAAAACCAAGCCACGGCAGAACGAGACAGCCTGGTGGAAGCTGTTCAAGAAGTAGCACAAACGCGTCGCAGAACAAGTTTTTGCGACGTTTCTTTTCTATTCACCGTATAATCACTAATTTTGCGGCACTTTTTTGTAAACATACCAATTATATGTCAAAGCGTTTTCCAGAACGTGACCGTCTCAATCTTACAGAGGTCAACCATGAGATATTGAAGCAGTGGGACGAAGAAAGCCTCTTCCTGCGTAGTATCAGTGAGCGTGAGGGGTGTCCCTCGTTTGTGTTCTTCGAGGGTCCGCCATCGGCCAACGGACATCCAGGCATACACCATGTGCTCGCGCGCAGCATCAAGGACACCTTCTGCCGCTTCAAAACCATGAAGGGTTATCAGGTGCACCGCAAGGCCGGTTGGGACACCCACGGACTGCCCGTGGAGCTGGGTGTGGAGAGGGAGCTGGGCATCACCAAGGAGGATATCGGCAAGACCATCAGCATCGAGGCCTACAACGACAAGTGCCGCAAGAACGTGATGATGTTCACCCAGGAGTGGGAGGACCTGAGCCAGCGCATGGGCTACTGGGTGGACATGAAGCACCCCTACATCACCTACGACAACAAGTATATCGAGACCCTGTGGTGGTTGCTGAAGCAGCTCTATCAGAAGGGGCTGCTATATAAGGGCTACACCATTCAGCCCTACAGCCCCGCAGCAGGCACAGGCCTCAGCAGCCACGAGCTGAACCAGCCCGGCTGCTACCGCGACGTGAAGGACACAACCGTCACCGCGCAGTTCAGAATCAAGGCCCCCTCCATCTCCCCCAAGGGCGCTCGGCCCTCTGGGACGCTTTGCTTGCAAAGAATGGGTAGTGGTTACCCTGAGAGTCTGATGAAGCTGTTTGATATGGGTTTACCTGTCTATATCCTCGCCTGGACGACCACGCCATGGACCTTGCCCTCCAACACCGCCCTGTGCGTAGGCCCGAAGATAAAATATGTGGCGGTCAAGGGACAAAATCCTTATAGTAAAGAAGAGGCAATTTACATTGTGGCGGAATCTCGTAAGAACGTATACTTCCCAGAGGATGCAGAACTCCTCCCCAGTGGGAATGGTTGGGAGGGGGCTTCCCTCCTTGGCCTGCACTACGAGCCACTCTTCCCATGGGTTAAGCCCTGCGCACTGGAGAACGGCAAGGTGGTGGACAAGGAGGCTCAGGCTTACCGCGTCATCCCAGGCGACTACGTGACCACCGAGGACGGTACAGGTATAGTGCACATCGCTCCCACATTCGGTGCCGACGATGCCAAGGTGGCCAAGGACGCTGGCATACCCTCCCTCTTCGTGATAGACAAGGCTGGGGACACACGCCCGATGGTTGACTTCACAGGCAAGTACTTTGTGCGTGAGGATATGGACGAGACCTTTGTCGAGACTCAGGTGCGCGACAGCTACTGGCAGCACTCCGGCGACTACGTGAAGAATGCTTACAACCCGAAGTACGCTTCGCTCAGCGAGAAAGAACTGGAGAAAACCGAGGACCTGAACATCGTGCTATGCATGGAGATGAAGCAGGCAGGCACGGCATTCAAGATAGAGAAGCACGTGCACAACTATCCCCACTGCTGGCGCACGGACAAGCCGGTGCTCTACTATCCGCTCGACTCGTGGTTCATCCGTAGCACAGCCGCCAAGGAGCGCATGATGGAGCTGAACAAGGCCATCAACTGGAAGCCCGAAAGCACAGGCACAGGACGCTTCGGCAAGTGGCTGGAGAACCTGAACGACTGGAACTTGAGCCGTAGCCGCTACTGGGGCACACCTCTGCCCATCTGGCGCAATCGCGACACCCACGAGGAGCTGTGCATCGGCTCTGCCGAGGAACTGTACAACGAGATAGAGAAGGCCGTCGCTGCGGGCGTGATGAAGGAGAACCCGCTCAAGGCCAAAGGCTTCGTGCCAGGCGACATGAGCCAGGAGAACTACGACCGCATCGACCTGCACCGCCCCTATGTGGACGACATTGTACTCGTGGGCGAGAGCGGCCAGCCTCTGAATCGTGAACTCGACCTCATCGATGTATGGTTCGACAGCGGTGCCATGCCTTACGCGCAGATACACTATCCATTCGAGGAAATGGACAATGGGCAATTGTCGAAAGCTTTCCCCGCAGACTTCATTGCAGAAGGCGTGGATCAGACACGCGGCTGGTTCTTCACGCTCCATGCCATCGCCACAATGGTATTCGACAGCGTGGCATATAAGACTGTCATCTCCAACGGACTGGTGCTGGACAAGAACGGCCTGAAGATGTCCAAGCGACTGGGTAACGCCATCAACCCGTTCGACAACATAGAGAAGTACGGTGCCGATGCCGTGCGCTGGTACATGATCACCAACTCGCAACCTTGGGACAACCTGAAGTACGACGAGGCCGGTGTGCAGGAAGTGTCGCGCTCATTCTTCGGCAAGCTGTTCCAGACATATTCGTTCCTCACGATGTATGCCAATGTGGATGGATGGTGCTACGAGGAGGCAGACATCAGCATGTCGGAGCGACCGGAGATGGACCGCTGGATTCTCTCCGAGCTGAACTCGCTCATACGCGATGTAGAGGCTTGCTACAACGACTACGAGCCTACACGTGCAGGACGCTTGATACAGTCGTTCGTAATCGACAACGTCAGCAACTGGTTCGTGCGCCTGTCGCGCAAACGCTTCTGGGGCGGCGGCATGAGCATCGACAAGCTCAGCGCCTACCAGACCCTCTACACCTGCCTTGAGACTGTGAGCCGCCTCATGGCACCGATTGCTCCCTTCTTCGCCGACCGCCTCTATCGCGACCTGCATAGTTGTGTATGTAGCCATACCACGGCCGCCCCTGGTGCCCATGTCGCTGAAAGCGTTCACCTCGCCAGCTTCCCTGTGGCCGATGATGCCAAGATAGACAAGGAGCAGGAGAGCCGTATGGAGCTGGCACAGCAGATAACGAGTATGGTGCTATCGCTCCGCAAGAAGGAGCAGATCATCGTGCGCCAGCCGCTGGCTCGCATCGCTATCCCTGTCACAGACCCGCAGCAGCGTATGCGTATCGAGGCTGTGCGTCAGCTCATAATAGATGAGGTCAATGTGAAGGCGCTGGAGTTTGTAGAAGGCGATGCCCTGCTCACCAAGAAGGTGAAGTGCAACTTCCGCACCATGGGCAAGAAGTTCGGCAAGCTGATGAAGGATGTCAACGCCACTGTGCAGGCACTCTCGCAACAGCAGATAGCCGAGCTGGAGACAGGTCACCTGCCACTCACACTGGCATCGGGCGATGCTGTGACCATCGACCTGGAGGACGTGGAGATATACTCGGAGGATATACCGGGCTGGACTGTAGCCAACGAAGGTGCTCTTACTGTGGCACTCGACATCACTATCACCGATGAGCTCCGCGCCGAGGGCGTGGCTCGTGAGATAGTGAAGCGCATACAGACCATCCGTAAGGAGAGCGGATTTGAGATAGTGGACCGCATACGCGTGCAGCTGACGCACAATGAGGCCACCGATGCTGCTGTGGCAGCATATAGCGATTACATCAGTACCCAGGTGCTGGCCGATGAAATATCCATCGTGGACACGCTGGCTGATGCCGCCGACCTACAGATAGACGACATCCAGGTCAAGCTATCAATAGAGAAAAGCAGATAAGGCCATAGGCCCCATAATGCCTATATACCCTATACGCCCTAGAACCCCAATTAACCTAAAATCATTAATAATCATCATGGCTGAGAAAACACGTTACACTGATGAGGAGCTGGAGGAGTTCCGCGTCCTCATCAATGAGAAGCTGGCGGTCGCCGAGAGCGACTACCAGCAGACGATGGACCGTATTATGAACCGTGATAGCAATGAGGCCGACGATACTGCTCCGACATATCACGCCCTGGAAGAGGGCAGCGAGGTGCAGAGCAAGGAGCAACTACTGTCAATGGCTATGCGCCAGCAGAAGTTCATCACCGGACTCAAGGCAGCACTTGTTCGTATTGAGAATAAGACCTATGGCATCTGCCGCGAAACGGGGAAGCTCATCCCGAAGGAGCGCCTCCGTGCTGTGCCTCATGCTACGCTGAGCATAGAAGTAAAGAATGACAAGAAAAGGAAGCATTAAGTCAAAGTTCTCCGCCGTCGCCCTCATATTCACCCTTGGCCTCATTATCGACCAAGCCATAAAGATATGGGTGAAGACTTCGTTTACGCTGCACGAGAGCCTGCATATCACCGATTGGTTCCAGCTGGTGTTCATCGAGAACAACGGTATGGCTTTCGGTATGGAGCTGTTCGACAAGATATTCCTCACAGGATTCAGACTGGTGGCCACGGTAGCTGTGGGCACGTACATATACAAGCTGATTCGCAGAGGTGTGGGTTGGACGTACCTCGTATGCCTGGCCCTCATTATGACTGGCGCTGCAGGCAATATCATAGACTGCGTGCTCTACGGCAAGATATTCACGCAGTCCACTCCGTTCACTGTGGCAGAGCTGGTGCCGCTGGGACAGGGCTATGGCGACTGGTTCTACGGTAGGGTGGTGGATATGTTCTACTTCCCGCTGGCCGAATGGACATGGCCTGACTGGATGCCGATGATGGGTGGTAAGCACACTCTCTTCTTCAGTTACATATTCAATTTTGCCGACTCCTGCATCACGTGTGGTGTGCTGGCTATGTTGCTCTTCTGCCGTAAGGAGCTGAGCACAGAGCTGCGTGACACTCCAGCTGAGCAGGATTCAAAAGCGAAGGAAGAATGATGCCCAGTCCACGCACATTATTTAATAGGAATATACTTCACCTTGCCAGTGTCTTGATACTCCTGTCCTGCAAGCCCGACCTGCCCGATGGTATCATCAGTGAGCGACGCATGGAGGACATTCTCTACGACTACCACATCGCTCAGGGGATGGCCGATGCAGCACCTAAGGATGCCGACTATACCAGTGATGGGTTGCTGTATGAGTTCCAGCAGGCTGCTTTGAGCAAGCATGGTGTGACCGAAGCCGAGTTCGACAGCTCAATGGCATACTATTGCTCCGACCTTACGCGCCTGAGCCGGATATATTCACATGTCAGCAAGAGGCTGGAGAAGACAGCTGATGCCTATGGCGTTGTCACGAGTCCTGCCGACAGCTACAATGCTCTCTCGGCAATAGGCGATACAGCCAATGTCTGGGCAGAGCAGTCGCTCTATGTCGTTAAGCCCAATGCCTTGGAGAATCTGCAGGGCTGGCAGATGGAGTGTGACACTACGTGGCATTCGGGCGATGATGTCATGTGGCGGTTTGCGTGCAACATGCTGTCCAAGGAGAACATCAACAGCCAGTTGCACTACGACCTTGTAGTGACCTACACCAATGACTCTGTTCGCTCCACGCTGAACAGTACTCGTGTCACACGCAGTACTGAGGCGCGCATCCATACTCCCTACGACTGGACACCTCGCACCATCGCAGGTCATTTGTTCGTGCCTGTGAGCGATGCTGCTTGTTTCTTCATCGTGAAGCAGCCAATGCTGATTCGTTTCCACAAGAAGGACGTACATCCGCAGCCGCAGCCCGCAGTGCAGGACTCCACAGCTACTGCGGCATCTGCGGACTCTACAGCGACCGTCCTAACTGCCGACTCCATGCCGTCGGACCCAGCGATGCAAGATGCCAGACCCACTGAGCTGCAGCGCCTGCCTCGTGAACATCGTGTGCCGCGTGAGCACCGACACCCTGACAACCAGCTCCAAAATAACCAGCGCCCGACCAACCAGCGTATACGAAGTCTGCAAAGATAGCACCCAATGTCCGCGGAACGTACCACTCGCAGAGCCTACAATAAAGTATATCTGCCCAACGGCAGGGTCGTGACACAGTGTGTCGTTGTGACCGATGCTGATGGGCAGATACTGGATTGCTATCCGCTGGATGGCGAGCAGCCTTTCGTCGAGTGGATAGGCGGAACGATGGACCTCAGAACTTGATGTCGATGCCACCCATGACGGTGGCGCGGGGCATTGGGTAGCCGTAGTTCAGTTCGTAGCGCTGGGCCAGCAGATTTTCGCCACGTAGCCATAGCTTGATGTTACGCGTAGCTGAGTAGCCGATGGAGGCTGACAGCAAACAAATGTCTTTCTGCTGGAGGTCGGCAAAGCCATTGCTGTCATTGTCCAGCCCTACACCGCTTAGATATTGCACCCCAGCAGTTGCGTCCCACTGGCAGGAAGCGAAATGTGCACCAAGATAGCCTTTGTACTTAGGCGCTGCAGCCACATCGCGGTGGAGCATACGCAGCAGGCTGTGGTTGGTCTGCAAGCTCCAATTACGGCTTATGCTGTATGTGGCCTCGGCCTCGGCTCCAAAGTGTTCAATCTCACCGCTATTCAGGAACTTGCGTCCACCGTCCACGGCTGTGTTGAGTATGATGTTGTCACCTTTGATGTAGTACAGATTAGCACCGTAGCTGAGACGGCCAGCGGTGTGTCGCCACGACAGCTCGTAGTTCCACATCCGTTCTGCCTTCAGCTCATCGTTGGATGGCGGGTACAGGTACATCTCGCGCATAGAGGGGTTACGGAAGCCTTTGGATGTCATCAGCTTGATTTCTCCAGTAGAGATTGGACGTACCACAACGCCCAGCTGTGGCACCCACTCTGTACCTGCTATGCTGTGATAGTCTAGACGCAAGCCCGCATCGGCGGTGAGCCATGTCGTGATGTCTTGGCGGAAGTCGGCGTAGGCTGCTATCTCGTTGCGGTGTGATGAACCGCTCTGCTTGTTGGGTGTGTTGAGGGTCTCACCAGTCAGTTTGCTTGTGTAGTAGGCACGGCCGTAGATATGCTGATAGTCTATGCCGAAAGTAGTGCGGTTGCCTGTCAGCAACTGCACGCTCTGATATGCGTTCAAGCCCGTAAGGGCATCGTTGGAACGGAAGTAGCGTTGGGTGGGGGCCGTCAGGTCGGCAGTACCGTCGTCAATCCTGTGCTGTCCGAAGTTGGAGTATATGCTCAGTCCACCGCTCGTGCGTTCGTAGCTGTTCTCAATGCAAGCGTTGACAACGCCGCGTGTTATCCACTGGTCGGCACTGTACATTGACCTGTATGTTGAGCCTGGGTAGGATGCAGCAGAATGTGTGATGTCGGCATTCAGCGAGCTGATCCAGTTGCTGCTGATGTCGTATCCTAACTTTAGGAATCCGCTGTATTGCTCAAAGCCCATGCGTGGGCGGTGATTGTCGGTACGGCTGTAGTTGGCTGCCATTGTGCTGCTGAACCCGCCTTGGCGTGTCTGGCTCGTAGCCTCCACCACAGCCGTCCCGTAGCTGCCAGCCGACAGACTCAGCGATGTGGCAGTTGTGTCGCGGGCAGCCGCGGCGTTGCGCGTCACGATGTTTATCACTCCACCCATTGCGTTGCTGCCGTAGAGCACAGAAGCCGGACCGCGCAGCACCTCTACGCGTTCTGCCATCAATGTCTGGTAGCTGTCGCTGATAGGGTGACCGTATATACCCTGATACTGTGGGTGACCGTCAATCAGCACCAGCATCTGACTGCTACCGCCAGCCAAACCACGTATGTTGATGCCGCCCGCAGCGCCCGTTGACACACCGTAGCCCATCATGCCACGGCTTGTGACCATAAGGCTCGGCACATGCTGCATTACTGTAGGCAGCAGGTTGGACCGGTGTTGTAGTGTTAGCTCTTCGCGGTCAATTACCGTTACTGTCATAGGCAGATGACGTATATCCACGGCGCTGCGTGTTCCCGTCACCACCACCTCACGTATAGTATCGGCACGTTCTGCTGCAATAGCCTGCTCTGGGAGCGCAGGCGGCTCGCCTGCATGAGTCTCTGGGGGCGCAGGCAGTTCGCCTGCATGAGTTATCGTAGTTGTCGCAGCAATGATTGATAGGAGATATAGTTGAATAGTTCTCATGGTATTTAGTGATGATTAAATAATAAGTTGGGACGATTTGACTCATATTTTTGAGCTTATTTGTCTTCACGACGAAGGAGCGTAGCGGGCTACGTGACTGATGAGTGGAGGCATAGAAGCCAAAAAGATGAGTGCTAATCCTTTCATATAAAATCGTCCCAAGTTATTTTTTAACCATCACTTAGCAACTGAGGGTCGCTTCACAGCGACCCTCGTTCAGTCTTTAGGTATTAGTCCGTTTAAGGTAAAAAGATTGTTTTCAGGATAACGCTGCAAAGGTACGGACTAATATAATACCCTGCAAGAGTCATTAATATGTTCTGCAACATAGTTTCGCACTTATTCCGTTACGTGGTAGAACAAAGCGTATAGAACGGGCAGGATAATCAGGGTAATGATGGTGCCCATGAATAGTCCTCCCATTATCGTCGCCGCCATTGAACCGAACATTGCATCAGGTAGCAGCGGCACCATTCCCAGAATCGTGGTAGCTGCTGCCATCATCACGGGACGCAGGCGCGACAGGGATGAATCCACAAGGGCTGAACGTGGTGCCTTGCCTTGACTGATTTCCAGTTGTATCTCATCCATCAGTACGATACCGTTCTTCAGCATCATGCCTATCAGACCCAAAACACCCACCAGAGCCACGAAACCGAAGTCCTTGCCAGATATGAGCACAGCGGGTATCACTCCAATAAGAATCATCGGTATGCAGCAGAAGAGTATGCACGGAATCTTGTAGTCCTTGAAGAGCATGATCAGTATGGCTATCATCAGTATGATGGCCAGCGGGAAGTTCTTGAACAGATACTTCATGGAGAGGTCGCTGGCCTCTTTCTCGCCTGCCCACGACAGCGTGTAGCCTTCTGGCAGATGCAGTTTGGCTTGTAACTCTTCCTCTACGATGGAGCGGGCTTCCTCTGTGCCGTAGTCCTGCTGTGGTGAGCATTGCACGCGTTGTGCGCGTTGACCATTGTGACGTATGACCACAGGATCCTCCCATTCCAGATGCACACCATTGCCCACTTGACGTAACGGGGTGCTGCGTAACAGCTCTGCCACAAGGTCGCCCTGCTTCATGCGGCCGGATATAATCTGTTCCAGCACATCTCGGTTCATCACGCCTGCTATGTTAGGCAGCATACCGAATACTGTGGCCTCGCCGAGGTCCTCTATGGGCTGACCATCGGTGCCTACAGTGTTGACGTAGATGGATTGTGAGTGTATGCCATCGTAGAAGGAGCCCACTGGCAGCCCACCCGTGGCAGCAAGCAGGCTGGTGCCCACCTCGGTGCGCGACAAGCCTAATCGACGTGCATTCTGCTGGTTGTAGTCGGCAACGAGGGTCGGTATCTGCGGGCCCCAGTCAGTAGTGATGAGCCGGACTGCCCCAGTTTGCTGTATGATGGCCCGACAAGAGTCGGCCAGAGCGTGCAGTACGGCAGGGTCGGAGCCTGTGAACTCAACCTCTATGGGGTACTTCTTGTACATTAGGTTGTAGCGCTTGAGCTTCACATATGCATCGGGGTACATGCGAGTAAGGTCGGCTTGTATCTCGTCCATGTTGTCCACAAGAGCCTTGGCATCCTCGAAGTCGATGATCAACTCTCCGTATGCCAACGATGGTGTGGCTATGGAACGAACCAGATTGTAGCGCGATGGTGTGCCGCCAGTGGATGCTGTGATGTGCTTCACCTCCGGACGGCGGCGCAGATAAGCCTGTATGCTGTCCAGATCCTGCTCTACGCGTGTGTAGTTGTAGCCCTCAGGAAGCTTGTACTCCATGTAGAGCTGGTCGTAAGTCATATCGGGGAAGAATGCCTGCGGCAGGAAACGGTAGCACAGAGCACTGCCCGCGAACAGGGCAATCTGCAGAAGCAGCACACTCCATCGGTGCGATAGGCAGAACGTGAGGAATTTGCGCAGCAGCCGATAGGTCTTTCCGTCGTATAGCGTCTCCTCTGTATGCTGTGTGGCACGTGGGGCATCGTTGTCATTGTCTGCTTCTACCAGCTCGTCGGGTGTGGCTTCCTGCTTGGGCAGGAAACGCTGGCGCTTCAGCAGCTTGAGCTCGCGCTTCTTGTGATAGAATGCACGTCCGGCCACCAGCGGCGTGTGCACAAGAGCCAGAATCCAGCTCAGCATCAACGATACCGCTATCACGATGAACAGGTCGCGCACGTAGATGCCCGTCGTATCGGGCGACATGAATATAGGCAGGAATGCCAGTATCGCTATCAGCGTAGCACCCAATAGCGGCATCGCTGTCTGACGACCTATGGAGGTCAGAGCTTCCAGACGCGGCTTGCCCGCAGCACGATCCACCAGTATACCGTCCACAATAACAATAGCATTGTCTACCAGCATACCCATCGCCAGAATGAAGGCACCCAGCGATACGCGTTGCAGAGTGCCATCCTGTGTGTACAGAACCAAGATGCTGCCCAGCACAATCACCAACAGCTCCAGACCTATAATCATACCGCTGCGCAAGCCCATTGTGAAGATTAGCACGAACACCACCAGTAGCACAGATTCAATCAGATTGACGATAAACGTGGATAGCGAGTCCTGGACGCGCTCCGGTTGGAAGAACACTTTGTGGAATTCCACGCCGGCCGGCAGCCTGCGTTCCTGAATCTCTGCCAGCCGCTTCTGTACCGCCTGCCCCACCTTCGTTATGTCGGTGCCGTCCGTGGCCGATATGCTGATACCCAGCGCACGTTCACCGTCGTACTGCATTGCCGCCCGCACAGGGTCTTCGTAGTCCATAGTCACATCTGCCAAGTCGCCCAGCCGCACCTGGTCTTGTTCGTGACCCTGGATAATGAGCGATGCAATGTCGTCCGGTGTGCGATACTTGTCGTTCACGCTCACGCGTATGCGCTGGTCGCCGGCTTCGTAGTAGCCAGAGTACACCGTTTCGTTCTGACCAGTCAGGGTGTGCACGACCTCTAAGGGCGAAACGCCAAGGTTTGCCATCTTGTCGTGGCGAATGCTCACGTTGATGCACTCGTCGCGCTTGCCGTATATGTCTATACGCCCCACACCGTCCACCCTGCTCAGCTCGCGCTTCACCAGCTCGGCATAGTCCGAGAGTTCGCGGTCGTTGAGGCCATCGCCTGTGATGGCATAGAACATACCGAACACATCGCCGAAGTCATCCTTCACAGTCACGCTGCTCACACCCGATGGCAGCGGCGTGGCCGCCACTTTGCGCCGCAGTATGTCCCATTGCTGCTCTAGCTCCTCGGCCGGAACCGTGCTCTGCTGTTCTACCGTGATGATACACATATCGGCGTAGCACAGACTCTGCACACTATAGATAGTGTTCATCTGGCGAATGCTCTTCTCCAGAGGGTCCACCAGCTCAAGCTCCACCTGATGGGCCGATGCTCCAGGATATACCCCGACGACCAGCGCCTGACGCACCTTAATCTCAGGGTCCTCCAGCTTCGGCATGTCATAGTAGGCAAAAATGCCACCCACGGCAAGCACGGCCACAAGGAAGTTAATGAGCTTTATATTCTTGAAAGCCCATGAGCTCAGGTCCAGTTTCATAGCAGTCCTCCCACGTTGGTTTTACTCGGGGTAGGGTAGGGACTCACAGCCTCACCGTCCGCCAGCTGATGCACCCCCGATGTCACAACCTGCTGTCCCGCCGTCACCCCCGATGCCAGCTCTGCCGTACCGTCGCTGTGCAGCGTGGCAACGCTCACAGGTGTCAGCCGCACCCTGCCGTCGCTATATACCAGCACAGCATCCCCCCGTTCACCGTGGATCAGGGCCGACGATGGCACACGCGTATGCGCCGTCCCTTGCGGCGTGTAGTGAATCGTCACCGTCGTGCTCATCCCCGGTGTAATTTCCCTGTGGTTCCCCTGCATCGCCAGCCGTACCTCGTATAGCTGATTCACATTCGCCCGGTGGGCTATGCTCAGCAGCTGCAAGGGGAACCGCTCGCCATCCAGCACATCAAAGCTCGCCGTGAAGCTTTCGAACTCATCGCTGCGCTGGTATTCAGCCGATGGTATGTTAATTACAATCTCGGTCTGCCCATCGGCGAAGAGTGTCAGCACAGGCATTCCTGCAGCAACAGTCTCGTGAGCTTCGTGTATCACAGCGCCCACGTAGCCGTCGAATGGTGCACGCAGCACGCAGTCCGCCACCTGGTCGCGATGGTTGCGCAGCTTCTGTTCAATCTGCAGCAGGCCGTAGCGTGCCTTGTCGTAGTTCGAGGCCGTTGTCACGCTGTCTTTGTAGAGATTCATCACACGCTCAGCATCAGCCTGTATCTGCTGGTACTCCGCTTCGGTAGCCTGCAACTGGGTGCGGTAGTCGCGGTCGTCCATCTTCGCAATCACCTGCCCCCGATGCACACCCTCGCCCTCGTGTACGTAGATTCGTTCCAGAGTTCCGCTTACACGGAATGCCACGTTGGCAGTCACCGCCGCCTCTGTCCGACCTGGATATGTTGTCCATTTGTCGCTGTCTGCAGCCTGTACCGTGTAGAGCAGTACTTGCCTGGGCTCTTCATTGGCCGCTTTCTTCTTGGCACAAGCCGTCATGCATATCATAGCAGCCGCCACAAGCAGCATGTTCGTCATGTACCCAGTGTTCAGTTTCATCATATTTGGTAGAGTCTTGCAATTCGGCTGCAAAATTACTACATACCGTCCATTGCGGCAAGCGCTATCCGCACAAAAGAATGTTCTATTTGTACGTAGTAGGCAACTCAATATATAGAGGCAGGTGGTCGCTGATGCCACCATGATAGGCTGGACCTTGATACGTGCGGCGCGGCTGATAGCCTCCGCGCGAGGTGTTTTTCTCCAGCAGGCTTGGAAGTGTGATGATGCGTGCCGTCTGTGCTTCAGCAAATGATGGCGAGACCAGCAGGTGGTCTATGCATTGCCAGATGCCGCGATAGCGATAAGTACCTGTAGGCTGTGTGGAGTGGCGTTGCCGGATCGTGAATGCCGGGTCGGTGGTCAGCAGCGGGGTGTCCCGGAATAGCTTGTCGGACAGCGTGGCGTTGAAGTCGCCCATCACCACGATATTCGGTTTCTTGCCGTCAGATGTATTGTTGATGATGTCCTGTACACGTTGCCACAGCACTTCTGCCACCTGCTTCCGCAAACGCTTGGCCGGCCTGCCTCCCAGTTGGCTCGGCAGATGCACCACTATCACATGCAGGGTGTCTGTGGTGATGGCCGATACGCTGTCCTCCACGAGGATTAGTCCGCTCACATGCAGCAGGTCGCGTGTAGCCGTTTGTGATGGTATGGCCGGCTGAATCCTCAGATTCTCAACGTTCATCAGCTTGAAACGGGCCGGTCGATACATCATTGCCACATCAATGCCGCGCGGGTCATCGCTCGCTGACATCACGTAGCGGTAGCCGAACTCCCGCAACTGTGTGCGCTGGCATAGGTCGCGCATCACACTATCGTTCTCCACCTCACACAGCCCTACAATGTCAGGCACACAGTCCTCGTTGGCTGCGATTATGGTGCGAGCCACATCGCGCAACTTCCGCCAGTAGCGGTAGCTACTCCAGTGCCTTCCGCCCTCAGGTGTAAACTCCAGGTCGTTTTTGCCCTCATCATGTATGGTGTCAAACAGGTTCTCCACGTTCCACGTCATCACACGCAAAGGGTTCTGCGCCAGCAAGCATATTGTGGCGCAGACCGTCAGCAGCGCGATGAGCGGGCGTTTCATTACAGGCTGCGACGCAGTATGTCCGCAATCTCCTCGCGTGTCAGCTCATGGTAGCCTGCATCGAAGATTATGGTGCTGTCCACAATAGCTGGTATCATAGCCTCTGTGACGCCCAGTTGTGACGAGCGCATCACAACTCCAATCTCCGTCATCCATCCTTCGAGGGCTGCCAGTCCCGTCTCTGCCACCTGCTTCTCTGTGAGGCCTTCTGGCCGGATGTCCCACACTGCTGTTGCGAACCGTACAAACTTAGGCAGACCGAATGACATCACGTGGCGATAGTATGGCAATGATACGGCTGCAAGTGTCATGCCGTGGGTGGCATCCGTGTGGGCACCTATTGCCTGACCAATCATGTGTACCATCCAGTCCTGCTTCTTGCCGCACTTCACAAGCGTGTTCAGAGCCCAGGTTGCCGTCCACATGATGTTGGAGCGCGCCTCATAGTTCTCCGGCTCCTTCACGGCAATGCGTGTGGCGTGAACGAGTGAACGCATCAGCCCTTCGGCCAGATAGTCGCTGGTGTTGTCATCATCGTTGCTGAAGTACTGTTCCATCAGGTGCGACATGATGTCGAAGAATCCGGCCACCATCTGGTAGCGGGGCAGGGTGAACGTATAGCGAGGATTCAAGATTGCGAAGCGAGGCATTACATTGTCGCCGAACACCTTGCCTATCTTCAGTCCCTGCTCATGGTTAGTTATCACGGAGCCGCCGTTCATCTCCGACCCCGTGCCTACCATAGTTAGCACAGCTCCTACCGGCACAATGCGGCATGTAGGCTCATGCTGCTGAAGGTAGTATTTCTGCCATGGGTCTTCCTCGCACCATGCCGACACGCTTACGCCCTTGGCGTAGTCAATGGTCGAGCCGCCACCTACGGCGAGAATCAAGTCTACATTATTGTCCTTGGCCAGCTTTGCTCCTTCATAGAGCTTCTGTACTGTGGGATTGGGCATCACTCCGGCATCTTCAACGATGGTCTTGCCCTCCTCCTTGAGCACCGACACCACAGCGTCGTATATGCCATTGCGTTTGATGGAGCCGCCGCCATAGCTCAGCTGTACTGTCGGTCCATACTTCTTGAGTTCGTCACGCAGATTGTTCAAAGCGTCCTCACCAAAGTATAGCTTGGTGGGATTGTGATAAGTGAAATTTCCTAACATGTTAAGGTGTTAAATATGATTTGGCACTTGCAAATGTAGTGCTTATATCGATATTTTCATATCAGTTGCCTAATTATTTGTATTGTATTCCCGAAAATCGTGTTGTGACGGTTGTGGTGAATCTGTAAGTTTGCCGTCACTTCACGTGATTGACTGCAGATGCCCCACGTCATAAAACTCAATGAGGAACGCCAGCCCCTTGTACGCGTGCAGATAGTGGAATGCCGCCTGCCTCGTCATAGAAAAGCGCCGTCTAAAAGCATGTATGCATGCCGTCAGGAAAGGAATCTCGTACTAACTCATAGCACATTCTTGACGCAAAGGTACGAACAATCCGCAACTTATCGCCTATTTACTCTGCAACTTTTGTGATGATTAAATAATTGAGTCCACTTGAAAAAGTCCCAGAGGGACGAAAGATCACAGGGAGGGGTGAAACCCCTTCTTGGAAATCAAGCAGTTATAAATAAGCCCTG
>CALEPV010000027.1 GCA_937910905.1 uncultured Prevotellaceae bacterium | reverse complement strand
TTAGGCCGCGCTCGGGACTTGCACCCGTTAGATTATGCCCATGTCGGGCGAACAATAGAAGAGGGCGACCCTCGCGGGCAGCCCTCACATCAATTTCAAAACGATATAAAGAATTTACTTGCATTACTTGTTTTCGACGGTGCAAAGGTACGTCGAAGCTGCAAGTCGTGCAATACCCTAAAATGGTGATTTTGCATTCAGCTCTTCTATATATGGCTTCAGCTGTGCTGCCCATATCTGATAGCCGAGCTGTGTGAGATGCAATCCGTCGACGGTATACTCCTTCACCAGCTGGTTGGTGTCTCCCAGCGTGAACTTGGGATACAGGTTGATGAACGTGATTTCCTCTTGCTCGCAGTAGGAGCGGAGCATATTGTTGATGAGCTGTGCATCGTCGCCGCGCCCCTCTATTGTCCTCCACCTGCGGAACGAGTCATTCCACGGCAGCAGGCTCTGCACGTATAGCCTCGTGGTCGGCGAGCCTACACGTATGGAGTCTATCAGGTCGCAGCACATGTTGAATACTTTCTCGGCCGAGTGTCCGTGGCTGATGTCGTTAGTGCCGCACATCATGAATATGGCACGCGGATGTCCTGGCAGTATCTGGTTCAGACGCTCCTTGATGCCCGATGCGGTGTCGCCGGAGATGCCGCGATTGCACACAGTGGTGTCGTCCAGCAGCACGCACCAGTCGCGTCCGTTCTCCGTGAGGCTATTGCCCAGCATCACAATGCATGTGCTGTCTATGGGTCGTGTGCGGTTGAACTCGGCCACACGCTGGGCATAGTGTGCACCGCGCGGGTGTACAGGCTGGCGGCGTGTGGTTGTACGCCGGCTGCGACTGCGACTGTTGTAGCGTCGCGATGTGGTAGTGCGTCGTCGCTGCTGGGCGGACACTTCGGTCGGCATGCTGAGCAATGCCGCGAAGCATACCAGCATTATTAATCTGATATATCTTGTCATAACTTTACTCTTGCGGAATCACCTCTTGTAGGTATATGGCATCGAGGCTCCAGAGTGCGCAGTCGTTGGTAGTGGTCTCCACACTCTCGGTGATGGGCTGCGGCACTTCGGGCGGCAGTATGGTCTTTGGAGTGAAGCGGTAGTGCTGCTGCCTGGTGCTGTACTCCCACATGTCGCGCCATGCTTCGTCGGCCAGACGCTGGTCGTGCAGCATGTAGGCTGCATATCCTTTCAGACGGCTGATGCGGAAACGGTTTTTTGTTACGCGGTCGTAGCGTGCGTTGTGATCCAAATAGCAGGCGGCAAACTCCTTGTCGGGCACCATCTCCAGCAGTTCGTGCATCAGCTCGAAGCCACCCATGATGAGCTTTAGGTGGTTGGTGCTGGTGATGGCTGTGTCGCCCTCGTAGCTCAGTATGCCTGTGGCGGGGTCGTAGCCCAGCACGCCAGGGCCTGTGAACATGCCGTGGGGCAGGGCAGCGATGCTACGCATGCCTGCCTGTATCTTCTTCAGATACTTGGGGTTGCGTGTGCGCTCGTACTCGGTCATCCAGTTGCCTGCATACGACACCCAGTCGGGACCTATACGCAGACGTGCAGGTGCGGTGCAGGGATACTGCTCGCGCGGCAGGGCCAGGCGCATGGGGTCTATGGTGTAGAGCATCTGGTCGGCATCGGCCACGGAGTGTATGAGGTCGCCGGTGCGCTCGTCGGCTGTCAGGTAGTAGTAGAAGCGGTACCATGCAGCGTGCGAGATGCGTGCTTCCTTGGCTCCGCAGCCCCAGTGGCTCACGTTGTGGCGGCTGCCCAGACCTGCGTATGGACCTATGTGGTAGCAGTCCACTTCCTGTGCGTGGCGTGTCATAGCCTCGGCAGCCTTCCAGATGTCGGGCCGTGCGGTGCGGAGGAACGAGTACCAGAACCATGAGATACTGCCCAGCTCGGTGTTGTCCCACGCGAAGCCGCCCACGTCGTACCTCCACTCGTGGCGGGCTGGGTCGTAGCCGTGCATCACATCGCCGTAGTTCCAGAATCCGTACCAATGACGCTCCTCAATGGCCTTCATGTAGAAGTCCAGATAGCCTGTAAGCTGTTCCTCCACGCGTGCCCGGCGCTCGTTGCTGCTGTCGGGCAGGCTCCAGATGCCGAAGGCGTGGCGCGAGTGCAGGTATTCAGGCGTGCAGATGAGCGGCGCATCCTCGGCCTGCTGCTGTGCACGGGCTGCTACAGCTGCCTTGCCCAGATATGCCCGCTCGGGAATGAGCGTGAGCACGGAGGTGCGTGCTATGCCGTAAGGTGTTGACATGCCTGTCTGCACATCCTCGTAGCTGGCATTCAGGTCGTGGGCTATGTCGTCGTAGTGGCGCAGATCCATCGGCTCGGCATCTGGGCTCCAGAGATAGGCTGTGAGGTAGGCTACGTCGTATGTGGCGCTGTCCACCTGCAGTGAGGCCGGATAGCTCTCCCAGAAGTCCTTGATGCTGATACCCAGTCCGCCGCTCACATCGCCTGCAAAGGCATAGCCGGCTGCACGCTGGCCTGTATGTGTGCCCACCCACTGGTTGCCTGTGTGCGTGCGCTTGCGTATGCTATAGCTTTGGTCTGTGAGCTGAGACAGGCGGAAGGTGTTCCACTTGGCCCAGTGGTGCAGAAGCGACTGGCCTGCCTCATTGAATGCTTCAGGCTCCGGCACTCGCTGGCCAGCCACCTGTAGGTGCTCAATTGAGGGGTATTCTTCACTGTCGATTGTCCATTGCTCATCGGTCACGCTGCCGCCTGCGCCGCCAGCACCAAGCACGCGGCGTCCGTTCAGCGGCTGCACGCTCTCGCTCCAGACACCGCCATCCTGTGTGGCGAAAGCCACATGACGGTTGTATGCCTGCTCGCGCATCGGCACCTCGAAACGCACTCCGAGCGAGGTGATGAAATCGTGGTACTGGTCGCCGTCGTAGATGAAGGAGTGCACCATCTTCACCTGCTCCGAGCCTGCGAAGAAGTAGAGGCGCACGGTGAAAGGTAGCCATTCCGTAGGCAGCTTATAGCCTGTGGTGTCGCCCGGCTCGGCAGATGTCGGTACTACCTGCAGCTGGTTCAGGTCATAAAGGTAGTGTCCCTCAATCTTTACTACAGCCTGTACGTTGCCGCTGCGTTCCACCTCCACCTTGTCGATGTGGGACACGTAGTTGTAGTAGCGTATCTCGCCCACGCCCTCGCGGTAGGGCTGGTTCTGTGTGGTGCATACCAGGCATCCCTTGCCAGCCATGCGTATGCCGCCAAGCACAAGGCTGTCTACGATGGCTGTGCCTTGCTTCGGCACATAGGCATCGAAGCCGGCTGCGCTGATGTGTATCTGTGCTGATGTCTCAGTAACGGTGAGTGCTGACGGGAGTGCTGCATCTGCCTTCTTGCCTCCTTTGCGCGAGGTGCTGCGACTGAACACTACGCTCTCCGTTCCGCCAGGCACCACGGCTGCGAAGCCGCCCCACTTAACGGAGCCATCGGGCCAGTAGGCCGTTGGCCAGAAGTCGCTCTGTAGGGTATGCCCATCGGGTGTGGTGATGGTATATGCGTCGCTAGGCTTGAACTCGCCTTTGCTGAATGGTATGCCGAAGCGCACGGGCTTGTCGGCAGCTGGTGTCTTGCCTATCCAGTGCAGTCGTGCTTGCACATCGTCGTTGCCACTCTGCGGTGCTGCTGTTGCCCACGTTGCACACAGCATTGCAGCAATAATAAGATAGTTAGTTAGTCGGTTCATATTGAGTTGGGATTTATTATACTGGTTTGACACCGCAAAGATAATGAACAATATGGGATTGGCAAAATAAAATGTGCGATGAGCGCATAGTTGGACCTTTGACATCACAATGAACGACCCTCTACATCGTGGTGCACGACTAAAATCACAAGTGTGGTTTATAGAAATCACAAGTGTAATTTTTGTAAATCACAAGTGTGAAACATAGAAATCACAAGTGTGATTTTAGTCGTTCAATGTGATGCAGAGGGTCGAATGCCGCTGTGCAAGCGGCTTAGGAACAGGCCGAGCATAGTGAGCAGACCGTTGATGATCAAAAGCTCATAGCCGAAGTGGTAGTTCCACCACCTGGCTGCGCTGTAGGATAGTGCATAGCAGAGGCAAGGTGCAGCAATGCAGATCCAAGGTACTGCATGTGGTCTGGGGCGCACTTTGGAGGGCACAAACAGGCCGAAGGTGAACAGTCCGAGCAGCGGCCCATAGGTGTAGGAGGCTATGATGTATACGGCATTGATGACGCTGTGGTTGTTCAGCGCCCTGAATGCAAGTATGATGAGCAGCATCACGCAGACCACTACAATGTGCACCCGTCGGCGCAGCCGCACATCATCGTAGCGCCCATAGATGTCGATACACACGGAGGTGGTGAGCGATGTCAGCGCGCTGTCGGCGCTACTGAATGCAGCTGCCACGATGCCCAGAGTGAATATGCCTATGGTGGCTGTGCCAAGTGCGCCGGAGGCACACAGCATAGGGAGTACATCGTCGCCGTGGGCATCAATCTGCAGACCGTGGTGGGCTATATAGGCGTACATCAGCACGCCCAGCGATAGGAACAGCAGATTGGCCGGCAGATAGAGCACGCTGTTGAGCACCATGTTCTTCTGCGCTGAGCGCAGGTCGCGGCAGGTGAGGTTCTTCTGCATCATGTCTTGGTCCAGTCCTGTCATCACCACGACTATGAATGCGCCGCTGAGCAGCTGCTTCCAGAAGTACTGGGGCGATGTCCAGTTGTCGAACACGAAGATGCGGCTGTGCTCGTCGGCTGCTATGGCTCTGACGGTGTCGGTCAGGCTGTAGCCTTCGTCAGATGTGATGGAGTACAGTATGAGCACTAACGCTGCCAGCAGCACAACGGTCTGCAGGCAGTCTGTCCAGACGATGGTGCCGATGCCGCCCTTGCGGGTGTACACCCATATCAGCAGTAGCAGTATGACTGTCGACACGCCGAATGGCACACCCCAGCTGTCGAATACCAGCCGCTGGAGTATCAGCACCACCAGATATATCCTCACGGCAGCGCCCAGCATCTTGGAAAGCAGGAAGAACGACGCCCCTGTGCGATAGGTCACAGCGTCGAAGCGCTGCTGAAGATAGGTGTAGATGCTCGTGAGTCGCAGGCGGTAGTAGAGCGGTAGCAGTACAAAGGCCACAATCAGATAGCCGGGTATGAAGCCTATGCACATCTGCAGATAGGTCATATCGCTGCTCTCCACCATGCCCGGCACACTCACAAATGTGACGCCGCTCAGCGAGGCGCCTAGCATGCCGAAGGCTACTGCCAGCCAGGGTGAACGCTTGTTGGCACTAAAGAAAGTGTTGTTGCTGGCCTGTCGCGATGTGATTCGCGACACGACCAACAACAACACGTAGTAAGCTATGACGATGGTCAGGGTCATTACTCACCCAGTACGGAAAGCCCTTCGGTGTCCTCCTCGTCCTCCTTGACCTCGGCTTCGGGCGAGTAGGACGAGTAGAAGGTCTCGTCCTCGCTGGGCTGGTCTACGTCGCCGTCATCCTCCTCGTTGTCCATGTCTACATCCGATTCGTCGTCGTCGTCGGAATTGTGCTGCACGCGGTTGCCCTCCTCGTCGTACTCCTCATCGTTGATGAAGCGGAGCTTGGTGGCAGGTGTCTTCTTCTTGGCGAAGATGGCTTCTACCCATGAGCCCTTCTCGATTTCGAGCACCTCGTAGCCGTCGGCCACCTTCTTCTCCAGCGTGCCGCCCGGTGCATGTAGTCGCGACACGGGCAGGGTTGTGGTGGTAATATCGAAGGAGCTCTCGATGATGTCCTTCATGGCCAGCGGTATGCTGTCCCATCCGCCACCGAAGTTGCGGCTGAAGAGTTCCAGCAGAGTGGATGCTGAGATGTGCTTGATATTCTCGTAGCTGAGGTCGTTCAGGCGGGTGATGTTCCTGCGACGTATGGCCACACAGCCCTTGCGCTCATCGCTGCGCTCGAACTTGGTCCACATATCGTTGTCCTCGTACTTCTTGGCCTCGCGCTCGTCGTTGGCATTGTAGTGTACCACCTCGAATGCTAGGCGTATGATATTGAGCAGCTTCTCCTCGTACTGCGGGAAACTCTCGTCCTTCTTGTCCTGTTCCCACAGCTGTGCAATCTCAGAGGCTCTCACTTGCCACACATTGTTGGCATTCAGGTCTAGTATCGACTCCAGTACTTCTGTTTTGTTCTTCGGCATTCTGTAAGTAGTGATTGATTATTTCAACGCGGCAAAGGTAGTGCATGTTGCCTTAATGTCCAAGCAAAACACTACGTTTGTTACGTGGCGGCATGGGCCGCAGGCTTATTCAGGCACGGCGTATCTGTCGCCAGTGGCATTGACTATGGCACGGCGATAAGGCTTGTTGAAGCCCGGACGCGTCACGGGCACGTGGTCGCCGCCAGGCGTGCGCAGGTACATTCCGTTCTCCTCGGGTTTGATGCTGATGTCGTTGTACTTGACGATGAGACGCTCGAAGAGCGACTGCCACTGCACCATCATGGCCTGAGCTGTGCGCAGACCGAGGTTGGTGAGGTGGCGGCGGGCTGCGTCGGCATCCATGTTGGCCACCTCAGCATCGGTGCGTGTCACGAGCGACTCGAAGTCGCGGTCCAGGCGGTCGCGCAGATACTGCACCTCGGGGAATAGCTGACTGTAGCGCGGATAGACGAAGTTGGACACAGCATTGCACAGCCAGTAGGCACTGTGCATGGAGAATGTGAACGGGTCGGCTGTGCCCTCGGCATAGCATTGTGGCACCTGCGTGGCGCAGCCGTAGACGGGTGTGTAGCACACCATGTTGGCATCGTCGCAGCCCACCCACAGCACTCCGCCCACGTATGCAGGCTGCCCGGCGTGCAGCTGGGCTATGTAGGTCACGGCTGTCTGCTGCGTGGATATGGGGCGCTCGTTGAAATACTTCTTGCCATCCACCTCGTAGTAGAGAGGAGTGGGGCGGTATGGAGCCTCGTAGGGGCCGGCGCTGATGTCGCTGGTCATGTCGAATGGTGTGCCCTCGAAGTGGTCTCGCATGGCCTGCTTCATGGCGTTGATGCTCACCAGCGTGTCCGGCTTGATGCACCAGGGCATCTCCTCGCAGTTCTGCTCGATGCCAGCCACGTAGGGTACATACTTGCCCATTCCGGCACAGAAGCGGTTGAAGAAGCTCCACACACGTGCCTCGCAGATGCGACGGGCGCTGAAGTCGTTGGGGGCATAGGCGTCGCGGAACGAGAAGTCCTTGTCGCGACCGCTGAAGTAGCCATGCTCACGTGCCACCTTGATAACATCCTTGGAGTAGATGCAGTTCTCGCTGTCGCTGAGCGGGAAGGTTGTGATGCGGGCTTGGTTGGCATGGGCTGTGATGCAGTCGTCGGGCAGTCGTCGGGCCACCCATACGGCTCCCCTCACGCTAGGACCCTTGCCAATCATCTCCAGTACCCAAACCTCGTTGGGGTCGGCCAGCGTGATGCTCTCGCCCTCGCTGCGGTAGCCGTACTCCTCGACCAGCTCGGTCCACACATTGATGGCTTCGCGTGCAGTGCGTGCACGCTGCAGGGTGACGTACATCAGCGAACCGTAGTCCAGTAGGCCTGTGGTGTCAACCAGCTCCTCTCGTCCGCCAAAGGTGGTCTCCATGATGGCCAGCTGGTACTCGTTGAGCTGGCCTACAACGTTGTAGGTGTGTGGTACTTCGGGTATTTCGCCCAGGTAGTTGTTGGTCTCGTAGTCGTACAGCTGACGCATCTCACCGGGCTTGTGGTCGGCCGCGGGATAGAAGTGTATGTAGCCGTAGGAGCCGTAGTCGTCGGCATTGTAGCTGATCATCACAGAGCCGTCGGCCGATGCACGCTTGCCCACGATAAGGTTGGTGCAGGCCACAGATGGCAAGGCGATGAGTGCCAGCAGGAGTAAACAGATGTGAAAAATACGTTGCATGATAAGCGTGTGTTAGGTTTTTGCGGCGCAAAGGTAGGTTTAATTGCTGAAAACGCCTAACTTTGCGACTTGATAACAGATATATCCTATGCGTCGCCTATCATACCTTATTGTATTATTGCTCGTCGCGCTGAGTGCTACAGGGCAGGGACTGAGCTCCAATATCACCTCGTGTTTCAAGCCCGAACCCATACCTGCAGCTGTGCAGACACGCATCACAGGCAAGTCGTGGCGTGCGAACAGCGATATTCAGCTTGCCGACCTAAGATACCTGCGAGTGATGTATGTGGACTTCGATGACAGGGAGCACATGGGTGAGCTGATATGCAATGCAGCCATTGCCGACGATCTGGCCGACATCTTCCGTGAGCTGTACAGAGCTCGCTACCCGCTGGCCAGCGTGAAGCTGATAGACGACTTCGGTGCCGACGATGAGCGCTCGATGACTGCCAACAACACGTCGTGCTTCTGCTATCGCAAGATTGCAGGCTCGCGCCGAGTGTCCAAACATGCGCTGGGCAGGGCCATTGACATCAATCCTCTGTTGAACCCGTGCGTGCACCTGCGGGGTGACACGATAGTGAAGGTGGAGCCTGCTGCGGGACGGCAGTATGCCAATCGCAAACGGCAGTTCCGCGGCAAGATAGCTCAAGGTGACCTATGCCTGCGCCTCTTCCAGCAGCACGGATTCAAGTGGGGTGGCACGTGGCGCACGAAGCCCGACTATCAGCACTTTGAGAAGTGAGCATAAAATAAATCGACAACAATCAACGTTATAATACTACTATGGCAACACTACAACCACAGGGCGTATTTGAGATGTTCGCCCGCATCAATGCCGTTCCCCGTCCGTCGAAGCACGAGGAGCAGATGATAGAATTCCTGAAGAACTTTGGTCAGAGCCTAGGATTGGAGACGGTGGTCGATGAGACAGGCAACGTGCTGATTCGCAAGCCGGCATCCGCCGGCATGGAGGATAAGCCCACGATAATCCTGCAGAGCCACATGGACATGGTGTGCGAGAAGAACGCCGATGTGCAGTTCGACTTCATGCACGATGCCATACAGACCTACGTGGACGGCGAGTGGATGCGTGCCAAAGGCACAACCCTCGGAGCCGATGACGGCATAGGCTGCGCCATGGAGCTGGCTATACTGGCCGACAACACACTGAAGCACGGACCGCTGGAGTGTGTGTTCACACGCGACGAGGAGACTGGCTTGAGCGGTGCCGAAGGCATGAAGGCAGGCTTTATGACAGGACAGATGCTCATCAACCTGGACAGCGAGGACGAAGGCGAGCTCTTCGTGAGCTGCGCAGGCGGCTGCGGCACAACCGCCACGTTCCGCTTCGAGCCTGAAGCCGCACCTCAGGGCGCATTCTTCATGCGGCTGACTGTCAAGGGCTTGACAGGCGGCCATAGCGGTGATGATATTGACAAGAAGCGTGCTAATGCCAACAAGCTGCTGGCCCGCTATCTCTACGACGGGCTCAAGGCTTGGGGCCTGCGTATCAGCGACATTCAGGCGGGCGGACTGCACAATGCCATACCTCGCGAAGCATCCTGTGTGGCTTGCATTCCGATGAGCCACAAGGAGGATGCACGCGTTGCATGGAACATTCTTTCGGCCGACGTAGCCGAGGAGTTCAGCGTTACGGAGCCTACATTGCAGATGGAACTGGAGAGCGTGGCGCCACAGGCTACGGTGTTGCCGGAGGATGTGAACCGCAATCTGATACTCGCCCTGCAGTCTGTGGACAATGGCGTATATGCCTTGAGCCAGGATATAGCCTTGGTTGAGACCAGCTCTAACCTGGCAAGTATCAAGCAGGTAGTACCAGGTGAGATACGCATAGTGACCAGCCAGCGCAGCAGTCTGCTGTCCAACCGTCACAATATGAGCCATACCATCAGCGCCGTGTTCGAACTTGCAGGTGCTGAAGTGGTGATTGGCGATGGCTATCCAGGATGGGCCATGAACCCGAAGAGTGAGATTCTGCGCATAGCTCGCGAGCAGTATGTGAAGCTGTTCAAGAAGGAGCCTGTGGTGCGCGGCATACATGCCGGCCTCGAGTGCGGTCTGTTCTCAGAGAAGTATCCAGGTCTCGACATGGTGAGCTTCGGTCCTACGCTGCGTGGTGTGCATTCGCCCGACGAGCGTCTGCTCATCCCCACCGTCGATATGGTGTGGCACCATCTGCTGGCTATACTGGAGAATGTATAAGTACCTAATTATATTATGTAGCATCGTGGCGGTTTGCCTTGGGATGACCGCCTGCGATGACTATGGCTCGTTCACAAATGACCGGTCGGCGGTGCTGACATTCAGTGGTGATACTGTGCGCTTCGACACGCTACTGACCACAGTTCCGTCCAGCACACGCACGCTGGTGGTGTACAATCGTGGCGACAAGGGGCTGAGGATTAGCAGCGTGCGGCTCGAAGGTGGCGCAGCCAGCCCTTTCCGCGTGAATGTGGACGGGCAGGACCTCACACGCACTGCCGACAATGCGGCTACCGACTTCGAGGTGTGCCGCAGGGACAGCATTGTTGTTCGTGCCGAGGTGACACTTGCAGTACGCAATCAGGACGCACCATTCGAAGTGAAGGATGCCCTGCTATTTACATTGGAGAGCGGTGTGCAGCATAGGGTGCCGCTCGTAGTGGTCGGACAGGATGCCTACTTCCTCAATGCCAAGACCATCACGGTTGATACGACTTTTACTGTCAAGCGGCCTATCGTTGTTTATGATAGCCTTGTAGTGAGCGAGACGGCAACGCTGACAATGGAAGCTGGCACGCAGCTGCTGTTCCATGAGGGCGCAGGGCTGATGGTGAGAGGACGGCTTTTGGTCAACGGCACAGTGGAGCAGCCTGTCGTGTTGCGTGGCGACCGCACAGACCATATATTTGACTATTTGCCGTACGACCGCTTGCCGGCACGGTGGGAGGGTGTGACCATAGCTGCTACAAGCTATGACAACGAGCTGCATTACCTCGACTTGCATAGCGGCAGCTATGGTATAGTGTGCGACAGTAGCGATGTGAGCCGCATCAAGTTGACCGTAGACGGCTGTCGGCTGCACAATCTGGGTGGCGATGGGCTGTCTATACGTCATTGTCAGGCCACGGTTCAGAACACAGAAGTCAGTAATACGCTGGGGCACTGTGTGACCCTGCTTGGCGGCGCTGCCACCTTTGTGCATTGTACGCTGGTGCAGTTCTATGCATTGTCGGGCGCGTGTGGCCATGCCTTGTACATAGGCAACCGCGATGGCGACACCTATATACCTTTATATAATGGGTCGTTTGTCAATTGTGTCATCACTGGCTATGCCGATGATGTAGTTCAGGGCACGTGGGTCGATGGTGAGGACAACGTGGCTCACTACAGTTTCCACCATTGCTTCATGGCAACGGAGCTTCCTGCCGATGACGCATCATTCGTGGATTGTGTGTACGATGACCCTGAGTCGGAATTGCGGCATGAAAAGAACTTCACGCTGATAGACGCGCACGCATTCATCTACGACTTCACCCCCATAGAAGGGTCGGGGGTGTGTTCTATGGCCGATGCAGACTACTCTGCATCATTGCCTACCGACCGGCTTGGGCGTAGCCGTATAGCGGATGGCGCCCCAGATGCTGGTTGCTATGAGTTGGTGAAGCCATGAGGTGTCGTGCGGGGCTGACGGTGTGTACAAATAGGTCCACAAAGTGTATTTTTCGCGGCTCAGTTGCAATAGTCCGTGGATGACCTGACACACCATCCTACCCAAATAATA